>PLIR01000083.1 GCA_003139415.1 Myxococcales bacterium
CGGCCCCCTCTTCGGCGCACCCATGTGGCAAGCCGAGGTTCGCGCCGTTGTCTCCGAGCTCACGGCCAACCTGAACCCGACCTACCAGGCGCGCATCGCGAACGTCCCCCTGGTCTTCGATCCGGATCCGAACAGCGTCAACGCCTTCGCCGGCTGCTCGTCCACCGGGTCGCCCTTCGTCGCGGGCACCGAGGGCCTGCTCGAGGCCATCGATGGCATCGCGCAGACGAAGGCCGCCGACGAGATGTTCGGCACGCACACCTTCGATACGTACGTGAGCATGGTCGCGCCCCGCCTCGTCTCGAAGGACGGCGGCAGCGCGATGCTGTCGGCCGGCGTCATCCCGCCGCAGTACCTCTTCGACCCTCGCCGCATCTCGCGCGCCCACGAGATCTTCGACGAGACCGTTGCCTTCACCTTCGGCCACGAGCTCGCGCACCACTACATGGGCCATACGGGATGCGAAAGCGGGCAGCTGGGCAACGGCTTTGCCCCGGGGGTCGCGCAGCTTGGGCAGCTCGTGACGTCGGTCATGCCGGCCTTGAACCAGCCCAACGAGGTGGTCGCCGACACCAACGGCTGCATCAACGTCCTCGACGCGGGCAGGGCGCGCGCGATGCGGGCGTATCCATGGACCGAAGAGGGAGCCCTCTGGCTGATGGACTTCTTCGCCCGCCTCGACCAGGCCTCGGGCGCCTCGATCTGGGTGGCCTTTTTGAGGACGCACCCCAACTCGGCCTTGAGGATCCCCGTCGTGCAAGCCACGGCCGCGACGTGGCGCTTGCAGCACCCGGGCTGATCGAACCGGCCCCCGAGCGCGCCGCCCACGCCCTTGCCCCGCACGCCCGCCCCCACGCCCGAGCGCGCGCCCGAGCCCACGCCCACGCCCTCCTCTCAGACGACCCGCAGGCTCTTCCCCTTCAGAACCTCGTTATGGCTCCCCATCCGGTACCCCTGCAGGTCCAGCGTCACGTACGCGAAGCCGAACTTCTTCCCGGCCAGGGCGATCGCGTCGCGGGCATCGAACGCCCTCACCAGCTCGTCGCGCGCCACTTCGACGCGCGCGAGCGCCCGAGCGTCCGACCCTCCGAGCCCGTGCCATCGGACACGCACCTGCCGCAGACCCAGGTTCCGTAGCTCGGCTTCCAGGCCGCCGATCTGCGCCAGACGCTCGCGCGTCACCTCGGTCCCATAGGGGAGTCGGCTCGAGAGGCAGGCGCTCGCGGGCTTGTCCCACACGGCGAGGCCGATGTGCCGCGCGGCGGCGCGCACGTCCTCCTTGGCGAATCCGCACTCGACGAGGACGCTCCTCACGGCGGCGTTCTTCGCGGCCTCGAGCCCCGGGCGGTGATCCCCGAGGTCGTCGAGGTTGGTGCCGTTCAGAACGTGGGCCAGGCCCCACTCGCGCCGCTTGATCTCCGCGATCTCGTAGAGCTCGCTCTTGCAGTGAAAACAGCGGTCCGGCGCGTTGGCGACGTAACCCGCTCGCTCGATCTCGTGCGACTCGACGAGCTCGTGGCGCGCCCCGATCTGCTTCGCGATCGCCTCCGCCGCCTCCTTCTCGAAGGGCGCGAGGCTCGGCGAGACGGCCGTCATTCCGACGGCGCGGGGCCCGAGCACTTCGTGGGCGACGGCAAGGACAAAGGCGCTGTCGACCCCCCCCGAATAGCAAACAAGGACCGCCCCCATGCCCTCGATTGCGGCCCGTAGGCGGACGAGCTTGGGCTCGAAGGACGGCGCAGAAGTGGGGGTGAGTACGTCCAAGAGGTTGACCTTGTTGGAGAAGTAGCACGGCTTGCGGGTCCGCTCACTGAGCTGCTAACTTGTTCAGTGCTAGGAGAGTGGATGGCTCGCTTGTCGGCAGCACAAGACGTCGAGGCTCTTCTGGCGCGCCTCGGATCGCGCATCGGCTTCTCCGACGCGCTCGGCGCAGCGCCGGGCGAGCGTCGGCTCGACATCCCGTGGCCGGGGCTGGCGGACGTTCTGCCCGATGGAGGCTTGCCCTTGGGCGTCGTGGAGCTTGCCTCCGCGCGCGCCCTCGGAGGAGCAACGAGCCTCGCGCTCGCAGCCGTGCGGGCCGGTCAAGGTCGAGGGCCGCGCGCGTGGTGCGCCTGGATCGACCCCGAGGGGACGCTCCATGCGCCTGGCGTCCTGGCGGCCGGCGTCGATCTCGTGCGCCTTCTCGTCGTCCGTCCGCCGCGGGCCGAGTGCGGGCGTGTGGCCGTGAAGGTCGCGGCGTCCGGCGCGTTCGAGGTGATCGTCGTAGACGCCGACGCGGTGCCGGGCGCGCCGCCGTCCGGGGCGAGGTCCGGGGTCGAACGCATGCGCCGAAATCCGCCAAAAGACTGGCAGGTGCTCGTTCGAAAGCTCGCCCTCGAGGCCGAGGAGAGCGGTGCCACGGTGGTGCTCCTCACGGACTCCACGCGGCCGCGTGCGGCGCCCTGGCCGGTCGCGTTGCGGCTCGAACTCTCGCGGCCCAGCCGGCACGAGCTCACCGTGCACGTCGCCAAGGAGAGGCGCGGCCGCGTCGGCCTCGTCAAGACGGTGCCCTTCCAGCCTGCCGTCCCGCCGGCGCCCGCGATTGTCCGCAAGCTGAGCGCTGCAGGTTGAGGGCCCATGCGCCGTGTGGCTTGCGTCGTGCTGCCGCAGATCCACGCCGAGATCGCGGCTGATCCGTCGCTCTCTCCGCTGAGGGCGGCGCTCGAACGGGTGGGCGAGGTGGCCCTCGCGTTCGGGACCACGGTCTCGCTCGGCGCGCTTGGCGAAGAGGCGGACATCGCATGGGTCGAGATCGGGGGCTGCGCGAACCTGCACGGAGGGGAGGCGCGCCTCGCAGATTCGCTCGCCGAACGGGTCCGAGGCCTCGGGCACGCATGCCGCGTGGCGGTTTCCGACGGTCCACGCATCGCCTCGATGGTGGCGCGCTTCGGGCCCGCGTCCCCCGCGATCGTCCCGGAGGGGCAGGGGGCCAAGGCGCTGCGAGCGCTTCCCGTCGCAGCCCTCGCCCTGAACGAAGAGCTGACGAAGTGGCTCGAGGATCTCGGTCTCTCCACGTGCGGCGATCTGCAAGGCCTGCCGCGCGGCTCGCTGTCATCGCGGCTGGACGACCGCGCGGCCGACGTGATCGCGGTGCTCTCGGGCGACGATCGCGCCCCGCTCACCGCCTGGCACCCGCCCGAGGTGCCCGAGGAGAGGGTGGAGTTCGAGTGGGCCGTGTCGAGCATCGATGGCCTCGTCTTCGCGGTCCGCGCCCTCTGCGACCGCCTCGCCGCGCGGCTCGCGGGGCGGGTGGCGGCCGCGTCGCGCGTCGCCATCACGCTGTCGCTCGATCGCGCGTTCTTGCCCCCGGGGACGGACACGACGCTCTCGATCGAACTGGCGCTCCCGGCCCCCGTCGCGAAGGCAGCGGACTTGTTCTCCGTGGTCCGGACGCGGCTCGATCGCGTCGAGCTCGCGGCCCCTGTGCTTGCGGTGACGTTGCGGGCCCTGGATCTCGCGCTTGCAGCCCCGCGTCCCCTCGATCTGCTCGAGCCGGAGCCCAAGGCCGATCGCGCGCTGCCTCGCGTCGTCGCCGAGCTCGTGGCCGATCTGGGGGCCTCGCGGCTCGGGACGCTGGCACTCGTCGACACGTGGGCGCCGGACGAACGGACGAGGCTCGTGCCCATGGGAGAACGCTCCTCGGTGGGGCCGGGCCCGTGGAGGGTGACCTCGGCGATCGAGCCGTCGCGTCTCATCGCTCCGGTGCGCCTGTCGATCGAGTCGCTCGCCCGGAGCTCGAGCCTCTTGCTCGCGAGGTTCGACGGCGTAGAGTGGTGGCGCAGGCGCTGCGTTCGCCGCGACTTCTGGGCGGCGTGGCTCGTGGATCCGTCCGGCCCGCGGGAGTCGGCGCCCGCCGCCCTCGCCTGGATCGAGATCGAACCGCGTGGCAACGGCTGGCTGCGCGGCTGGATCGATTAGTCCCATGTTCGTCGAGCTGACGGCGCGCACCCATTTCTCATTTCTCCGCGGCGGGTCGCACCCCAAGGCGATCGTGAACAGGGCGGCGGAGCTCGGGTACGAGGCCGTCGGCGTCGCGGACTGCGACGGGCTTTACGGCATGGTGCGCGCGATGGAAGCGGCCGAAGAGGCCAAGGTGAGGCTCGTCGTCGGCTGCGAGCTGGCTGTCGATCCAGGGGATCGCGAGCTTCGGTCGGTGTGGGTCTTCGTCGCGAACGCAGAAGGGTACACGCGGCTTTGCAAGCTGCTCACCGAGAGCCACGCGCGCCATCCGAAGGGGCGGCGTTCGGCGCAGCGACCGCGCGCGTCGGACGACGACACGCCGCGCAACCTCTTCGCGGGGGTCCCGCTCGAGAGCGTGTGCACGGCCGCCCCCGGCCTCTGGTGCCTCGCTCCTCCGGAGAGCCTCGCCGATGCCGGGCTGCTGAAAGACGCCTTCGGCGACCGGCTCTCGATCGCCGCGTGGCGCCACCGTGACGGCGAGGACGACGCGCGCATCGCTCGGGCCGAGGCCATCGCGCGCGCCCTGGGGGTTCCCGTCTGCGCGACCAACCGGGTGCTCTTCGCCGCGCGCGAAGACAAGGCCGTCCTCGATGTCCTTCACTGCATCCGCGAAGGGCGGACGCTCGACGACGTCGGTCGAGCGCTGCTCCCCAACGCCGAGGCCCACGTCAAGGGGGCCGAGGAGATGGCCGCCCTCTTCGCCGACCACCCGTCGTGGCTCGATCGCGCAGGCGAAGTCGCCGCCGCCGCCTGCTTCAGCCTGCGCAATCTCACCTACTGCTTCCCGTACGAGCTCGATCCGAAGTCGTCGAGCGAAGGGGCGAGCCAAGAGACGCCGGACGAGCGGCTGCGGCGTCTGACGTACGAGGGGGCGCAGAGGCGCTACCCGGACGGGATCGAAGGGCCCGTGCGCGAGCAGATCGAGATGGAGCTCCGCCTGATCCGGAAGCTCGACGTGGCCCCGTACTTTCTCAGCGTGCACTCCATCGTGCAGATGGCGCGCGCGCGCGACATCCTCTGCCAGGGGCGCGGCAGCGCGGCGAACAGCGCGGTCTGCTTTTGCCTCGGCATCACGGCGGTGGATCCGGCGCGCAGCAACGTGCTCTTCGAGCGGTTCTTGTCGGTCGAGCGCAAGGGGGAGCCGCCGGACATCGACGTCGATTTCGAGCACGAGCGGCGCGAAGAGGTGATCCAGGCGATCTACTCCACCTACGGTCGGGACCGCGCCGCGATGGTGAGCGAGGTCATCTCGTACCGCGGAAAGAGCGCGCTGCGCGAGGTGGGCAAGGCGTTCGGGATGTCGCTCGAGGAGGTGGATCGCTTGAGCGATCTGGTCTCGTGGTGGGACAAGCTCGACGAGCTCTCGCGGTCGCGCGTCGCAGACTGCGGGTTCGACCCGGACGACGCGCGCGTCCGGCACGTGCTCCGGATGGCGCACCGGATCCAGGGGTTTCCGCGGCACCTGTCGATCCACGTCGGGGGCTTCGTGCTGAGCGCCGAGCCGCTCGAGAAGGTGGCGCCGGTCGAGGAGGCTACGATGCGCGATCGGACGATCATCCCCTGGGACAAGGACGACCTCGACACCCTCGGCTTCTTCAAGGTGGACGTCCTGGGCCTCGGGATGCTGACGGCCATCCGCAAGACGCTGGCGATGGCCGCCGAGGTCGACGCGCGCCTCGACGCGGCCACGGCGATCGACAGGCTCGCGCGCATCCCCCCCGAGGATCCGGCCGTCTACGACGCGCTCTGCAAGGCCGACACGGTCGGCGTCTTCCAGATCGAGAGCCGCGCNNAGAGCCGCGCGCAGATGGCGATGTTGCCGCGGCTCCTGCCGCGTAAATTCTACGATCTCGTCGTAGAGGTCGCGATCGTGCGTCCGGGTCCGATCCAGGGCGGGATGGTGCACCCGTATCTGCGCCGCCGCGCCGGCAAGGAGGCGGCCGAGATGCCGCACCCGAAGCTTGCGTCGATCCTCGATCGGACGCTCGGCATCCCGCTGTTTCAGGAGCAGGTGATGCAGATCGCGATCGTGGGGGCGGGGTACTCGGGGGGCGAGGCCGATCAGCTGCGGCGCGACATGGCGGCGTGGCGCCGCAACGGCAAGCTCGAACGGCACCACGCCCGGCTGCTCGAGGGGTTCGAGAAGAACGGGATCACGCGCGTGTTCGCCGATCGGCTGTACCAGTCGATCCAGGGGTTCGGCGAGTATGGCTTTCCGGAGAGTCACGCGGCCAGCTTTGCGCTGCTCGTGTACGCGAGCTCATGGTTGAAGGTGCACCACCCGGCGGCGTTCGCGGCGGCGCTCATCAACAGCCAGCCGATGGGGTTTTACTCGCCCGACTCGATCGTGAAGGACGCCGAGCGGCACGGGGTCGAGGTCTTGCCGGCGCGCGTCGAGGCGAGCGACTGGGACTGCACGCTGGAGCCTTCGGCGGCGTCGGCGGCGGGCGGCGGCCGGAGGATCCGTCTGGGACTGCGGCTCGTGAAGGGGCTCGGCGAGAAGGTCGGCAGGCGCATCGAGCGGGCTCGCCGCGAGCAGGCGCTGGCGGGGATCGAGGACCTGGTGGCGCGCGCCGCGCTCGATAGGAAGGCTCGGGAGCTCCTCGCGCGGGCGGGGGCGCTGGCGGGTTTCGGCCTCGGGCGGCGCGAAGCGATGTGGAAGGTGCGGGCGCCGATGGAGCACGATCTCTTCGAAGGGGTGGCCATCGATGGGCCGAAGCCGGCGCTCGGGGCGCTCTCTCGCGCGCAGCAGCTGGTGCTCGACTACAAGGCGACGGGGCTCGTCGTGGGGGATCACGCGATGAAGGTGGTGCGCCCGCGGCTGCCGAAGTCGTTCAAGCGGGCGAGTGACCTATTGCAAATGCGACAGGATGAACGCGTGTCGATCGCGGGGCTGGTGATCTGCCGTCAGCGGCCGGGGACGGCGAGCGGGGTGGTGTTCGTCACGATGGAGGACGAGACGGGGTTCGTGAATTTGATCCTCTGGGCTCGGACGTTCGAGCGGTACAGGCACGTGGCGACGACGAGCTCGATGCTGATCGCGCGTGGCAAGATCGAGCGGGAAGGGGAGGTCGTCTATGTCGTGCCGGATCGGCTGGAGCGCCTGGGCCTCGTCGATGTGCCGGCGGCGAGCCGGGATTTTCATTGAGCGATACGAGCCAAGCGCGTGACGGACTGCGGTTGAAGAGGCAAGAGAGCGCGTTCGGCTGCCGACAAGGCCCATCGGCGGTCGACGAAGCCCATTTATCCCGTCAGTGAAGGCCGTTATCCCGTCAGTGAAGGCCCTTAACCCGTCAGTGAAGGCCGTTATCCCGTCAGTGAAGGCCCTTAACCCGTCAGTGAAGGCCGTTATCCCGTCGGCAAGAGCCGTTGGGGGCTCGCGAAGGCGCTCGTTCGACGCGGAAGCGCGGTTCCTTGGGTCGCCGACCGCGACTATTGGCGCGATCCAGGACCCCGCCTGCGTAAGGGAGCGCGTTCGCGGCGCGATCACGGCCTTCCATGGCGGGACGATCGCCGTTGTCTCCGGGATAACGGTCACCCATGACGGGCTAGCCGCCGTTGTCCGCGGGCAGATGGGCGCTGTCGACCGGATCACGGGCTTCATCGACGGGACAACGGGTTTCGCGGGCTCGCTCGGGCGCTCGACTCGCTCCGCGATTCGCTTTGCGTCGCCGATGAAGCGTTGACGCGGGTCGCTCGAGGGCTCGATCGCGTCGCCGATGGGCTCTTGTGGCTCACTCAAGGCCGTTCGGGCCGCCGAGCCGGGCCCCGATGAGAAAAAAACGAAAAATCGACCGGGCACCTGTCACGGATCGACCCGATCGGGACTTGGAAAGAGGGAAGGGACACGAAGCGGGCGATGGTCGCCCGACCGAAGGTCCTGAGCCATCCCATCCCATCCAACCCAAGAAGACCCAGGAGCCCATCATGACCACGCTATCGACCGTCAACATCACCACGCAAAAGGCCGGACTCACGGCCGAGTACCAGGCACTCATCACAGGAATAGGCACGCTGCTTCCTTCCGTCGATCCTTTCGTCATCGGCAATGCAACCATCTCGCGCGCCGACTTGCTCGCGAAGTTGCAAAGCCTTCTCAACGCAGCCAACGCGACCAGGGCGACACAGGCCGCCTATCACAACGCGGTCCAGAGCGAACGGTCGCTCACCGTCGAGGTCGCGCCGCTGCGTGCGCAGCTGAAGCTTTTCTTGCAGGCTCGCTTCGGCAAGACCAGCACGCAGCTTCAGTCGTTCGGCTTCGCGCCGAACAAGGTGCCCGACACGACCGTGAGCTCGAAGTCGACGAGGGTCGCCAAGAACCTCGCGACCCGCAAGGCGCGCGGCACGCTGGGAAAGAAGCAGAAGTCGAAGATCCACGGAACGGTGCCGGCCGCCTCCCCGCCGACCCCACCCGTGCCGGCGACGACCTCGCTCGCGGCGAGCCCGGCGCCGTCGACGAGTTCGGCCGCTGCGAGGGCGCTCGCGGCACCCCCTCTCAACGCGGGAGGTAACAGCTAGGCCCGCACGGCGCGGGGGGAGGTCTCCGTCGCCTCCCTCCCCCCGCGCCGGTGCATTGCCGCTCGCGGCGGGGAACGATCGCCGCGGGACCACCTCTTCGGTCGGGCGGGGGGGTCCTGTGACCGAAGCCGACGCCGTCAGGCGGCGGCGAGACCGGGGGGGACCCACGCGACCGGGAGGGGTCCTCCCCGACGAGCGATCGCCCCGCGGTCAGCCGCTGGCCGTTAGTACCGGTAATGCTCGGGCTTGAACGGCCCTTCTGTGGGAATACCGAGGTACTGCGCCTGCTCGGCAGTGAGCTTGGTGAGCTTCACCCCGAGCTTGGGCAGGTGCAAAGCCGCGACCTTTTCGTCGAGCTTCTTCGGGAGCGTGTAGACTTTGCGCTCGTACTTGGCCGCGTTTTGCCAGAGCTCGAGCTGGGCGATCGTCTGGTTGGAGAAGCTCGACGACATCACGAACGACGGGTGCCCGTTCGCGCAGCCGAGGTTCACGAGGCGGCCGCGCGCGAGGAGCGTGATGCGCTTGCCGTCGGGGAAGATGAACTGATCCACCTGCGGCTTGACGTTCTCCTCCTTGATCTCGGGGTTCTTCTCGAGCCAGGCGACGTCGATCTCGCAGTCGAAGTGGCCGATGTTGCAGAGGATGGCCTGGTCCTTCATGGCGCGCAGGTGCTCGGAGCGCACCACGTTCATGCAGCCCGTCGCCGTGACGAAGATGTCGGCGAGCGGAGCGATCTCCTCCATCGTCGAGACCTGGTAGCCCTCCATCGCCGCCTGCAACGCGCAGATCGGATCGATCTCCGTGATGACGACGCGCGCGCCGAGCCCGCGAAGCGACTGCGCGCAGCCCTTGCCGACATCGCCGTAGCCACAGACGACCGCCAGCTTGCCCGCGAACATGACGCCCGTGGCGCGCTTCAAGCCGTCGCCGAGCGACTCGCGGCAGCCGTAGAGGTTGTCGAACTTCGACTTCGTGACGCTGTCGTTCACGTTCATCGCCGGGACCTTGAGCGTCCCCTTCTTCGCCATCTCGTAGAGGCGGTGAACGCCCGTCGTCGTCTCCTCGCTCAGACCGCGGATCGGATCCGAACCGGAGAAGAGCTGCGGGTGCTTCTCGTGCACGACGGCCGTGAGGTCGCCGCCGTCGTCGAGGAGCATGTTGGGCCCCTTGCCGCCCGGGAAGGCCTTGAGCTGCATCTCGATCGTCTCGTAGTACTCCGGCTCCGTCATCCCCTTCCACGCGAACACCGGGACGCCGCGCTTCGCGATCGCCGCCGCCGCGTGGTCCTGCGTCGAGAAGATGTTGCACGTCGTCCAGGTGACGTCCGCGCCGAGCTCGAGGAGCGTCTCGATGAGCACCGCCGTCTGGATGGTCATGTGGAGGCACCCCGACACGCGCGCGCCCTTGAGCGGCTTGGTGGGGCCGAACTCCTTGCGCAGCGCCATCAGGCCCGGCATCTCGCTCTCGGCGATTGCGATCTCTTTCCGGCCCCAGTCCGCGAGCCCGATGTCCTTGACCTTGTAGTTGTCCGCCATCGTCACTTCCCTTTCCCTTGTCCGATCCTGTTCGTTTCGTGACTCTTCGAGTTTGCGCCCTCGGGCTTCTTCGCCACCATCACCTGCCAGGGCAGGTGCGCGTCGGGGCCGTCGCCGCAGAGGGGCGCCGGCAGGCCCGCCACGCGCGCGTCGACCATGCCCGCGGCCCGGGCGAAGCGGCGCAGCTCGGCGGGGTCGAAGCCCAGCCAGGCATCGGCCTGGTCGCGCATCGACTCGTCGGCGTGGCGCGCGTAGTCGAGCACGACGAGCGCTCCTCCGGGGGCGCAGAGGCCAGCGAGCTGCGCGACGACCCGGGCCGGCTGGGGGGCGTGATGCAGAACGCGCGACGCGAAGACGGCGTCGGCGCCCGCTCCTCGCTTGCCGGCGCGCGCCCCTTCGAGCCCGACGGCCTGCATCAGCTCGGGGCCGTCGAGCTCCCCTTGCACGAACGTCACGTTGGCGAACCCGCGAGCCCGGGCGCGCTCGCGGGCCCGCGCGATCTGCGCGTCGGACCGGTCGATCGCGACGACGCGCTCGTACAGCGGGGCCAGTGCTTCGAGGAGCCGCCCGTCGCCCGTCCCCGCGTCGAGCGCGAGACCGCCGCGAGCGAGCAGCGGCGCGAGCGCGGCGAGGTACGCGCCCATCTCCGAGGGCACGACGTCGACCCGCACCTTGGGCGGGCGCGCGAAGAACTCGCGCGACGCGGCCTCGCGATTGCGAACGACGTCGCCGATGCGCGAGAGGCTGCCGTCCTTCTCGCAGAGGGCGCGGCCACTCGACAGCGCGTCGGCGACGACGGGATCGAGCGGGGCCTCGGGCGCGATCCGGACCAGCGTGCGCGTCCCCTCGCGGCGGTCGCGCAGCAAGCCCGCGCTCCGCAGCGCGGCGGCGTGGCGAGAGACGTTGGGCTGGCTCTCCTCGAGGAGCTCGGCGAGCTCGCCAATCCCGAGCTCCTCCTGGGCAGCGAGGGCCAGGAGTCGAAGGCGCGCGGGCTCCGACAGGAGGCGGTAGAGCTCCCACCTCTGCGACGAAAAGCCGGCGTCCACCACAGCCATGACCTTACTCTATGCAGACATGCGCATGGACGCAACGAATCGAAAAAATAACGCCAGCATGCTGAGGTACACTGCCGACGAGTGACCACGAAAGAGCTCGGCGAACCCGAGAGGAGCTCCGGCACCCTCCTCGACGACGCGGACGTCGCGGAGGGCGACGATTTGGCGTCGCTGGACCGCCTCGTCGCCGCATCCGAGACCGACCCGGGGTGGGACGCCGAGGCGCAGGCGCGCACCCTCCGCGAGGCGGCGACCGTGATGCGGCCCGTGACCGACGGGCTCCGCGCGGACTCCCGCGCCCCGCAGCCGCGCAAAGGCCCGCCTCCCCTGCCGGGAGGTCCCGTGTCGGTCTCCCCCGCGAGCCTCTCGCGCACGCCCGATCCGATGATGGCGCGCCGGACGTCGGACGTCTCGCACGCGGGGGGATTGATCGACGTCTTGCAGGTGCGCCTGCTCGCGCTCGAGGAGCGACGCGACGCCGTCGGCCTGGCGCGCGCGCACATGGAGCTGGCCATCGCCAGCGAGACGATCCTCGGCGACGACGACCGCGCAGCGACGCACGCCGAAGCGGCGCTGAAGGCGGACCCGGGCTCCGCGGCGGCCCACGCCCTCCTTCGCCGGATGAAGCACGGACGCGCGGCGTTGCCCGAGATGCTCGTGCACGTGGATTACGAGCTCTCCGCCGCGAGCACCGAAGCGCACAAAGTCGAGCTCTACGCCCTTCGCGCACGCCTGCTCTCGGCGCTGGGCAACCGAACGGCCGACGTCGTCAAGACGTGGGAGCAGACGCTCTCGCTCGCGCCCCACCACCCCGCGGCCCTCAAGGGGCTCGAGTCCGACCTCGCCGCGAGGGCTGCGTCCGCGGGCGCCAAGGCCGACGAATGGGAGGCGCTCGCGACCCACCTGGTGCGAATGGCCCAGGCCTACGAGACAGAGGCCGGCCTCGCGGCGTGGCTCCACGTGGAGCGCGCGCAGATCCTCGAGCGGCTCGGGGGCGCGCGCGTCGATGCGGCCCGCGACGCCCTCGAGCGCGCGGTGAAGCTCGACCCGGCCGTCGGCCCCGTACGCGACGCGCTGGTCCGCCATGTGGCGTCGCAGAGCGACTGGAGCTCGCTCGTCCGCCTCCTCGACGAGGAGGCCACCGTCGAAACGAGCCCGGCGCGCGCGGCGCGGCTCGAGCTCGACGCCGCCATCATCGCGGTCACCCGGCTCGAGGATCGGCGGCGGGCGTGTGTGCTGCTGCAGCGCGCGGCGGCCCGCGCCCCGACGGTGCCGAGCGTCGATCGCCGAGTGCTCGACGAGCTCGTTCGCCACGCCGAGCACGACGCCTTGTGGGCCGACGCCGCGGTCGCGCGCAAAGCTCGGCTGGAGCTCGTCAAGGAGCCCGCGGCGATCGCGTACGAGCTCCGAGCGCTGGCCGCCGCCGCCGAGGAGCAAGGGGAGCTCGATGACGCCGTCGGCTACGTCAACCGGGCGCTCGCCATCGACCCGTCCGACCGCACGCTCATCGAGGCGCTCGATCGGCTCCTTTCCGTCGGCGGCAAGCACGAGCAACGCCTCGCCACCTGGCTTCAAGAGGCGGCACGCACGGAGGACGCTGCCCTTCGGGCCCACGCCTTCCACCGCGCCGCGCAGATCTGTGCAGAGCTCGGGCGCTCGGCCGATGCCGTACGGCACCTGCGCGCCGCCTGGGTCGTGTCGCCCGGGGATCCCGACATCCTCGACGCCCTCGCGCTGCAGCTCTCGCCCGTCCTGTCCGAAGGGTCGAGCGCGCAGTCGCGATCGCTGCTCGAGATCTACGCGCAGGCCGCCGAAGAGACGAACGACGTCGGACGCAAGACGGCCTACCTGGAGAAGGCGGCGATGCTCTGGGAAGAAATCCTGGGCGACGCGCCGCGCGCCGCGCGCGCTTACGAGCGCGTGCTGACGATCGATCCGGACCGCATCGGGGCCATCCTCGGGCTGCAGCGCTCCGCGGCGCGGATGGGCGACGCCCGAACGCTGGCGCGCGCCCTGCTCGAGGAGGCCCGCGTGAGTCCTGCCGGGGCGGGGGCGCTCGGGCTCCACGTGCGCGCCGCCGATCACCTCGCCTCGGTGGACCCGGCGCGCGCACGCCAGCTGGTGCGCGACGTCCTCAAGCGCGACCCCGCGCACGCGGCCGCGCGCGCCCTCGAGACACGCCTCGAGGAAGACGCAGGCCGCTGGGACCTCGCCGCCAAGTCGCTGGTCACCCGGATCGATTTGGCCCCGAGCGCGCGCGACAAGGTCTCGCTGCAGCTCGCCCTTGCGCAGGTGCAGCACGCGCGCCTGCATGCGCCCCTCGACGCGCTGGCGACGCTCGAGAAGGCGCGCGCGCTGGATCCGACGCACCCGATCCCTCCCCAGGAAATCGCGCGCATCCTCGAGGATCACGGAGACCACCGCGCCCAGCGCACGGCCCTCGAGCGGCTCGCCGCCAACGCGCAGACGCCGGAGGAGCGCGCACGCCACCTCGTCCGGGCCGCGGAGATCGACGAGCTTTGCACCGGCGACGACGCTGCGGCGATGCGCGCGTACCGGCGGGCGCTCGACGAGTCGCCCGACGACGAGCTCATCGCCGCGCGCCTCGCGCGGGTCGCGACGCGGCGGACGCGCCGGGGCCACCGGGGCGATCTCACCGAGCTCGCGGCCCTGCTGACGAAGCGGATGGAGCGGGCGGAGTCCCCGGAGGTCGAGCGATCGATCGCGTTCGATCTCGCCTCGCTCCTCGTCGAGATCGGGCAGGAGCCCGCGCGCGCGGCGTCGCTCCTCGAGGGCATCCTGGCGGTTCGACCCGACCACGTCCCCGCACTGCGGACGCTCGAAGCCGTGCGACGGCGCAGCGGGGAGAGCGCCCCCGCCCTCGCGCGCGCGCTCACGGCGCAGGGGGAGGGATTGAAGGACGTCCGCGCGCGCCTCGGCGCGCTCTGGGATCTGGTCGCGCTCGAGGAGTGGAAGCTGCCGTCCGCGGATCCGGCGGCGACGTACTCCCGGATCCTCGAGCTCGATCCGACCGACCCGACCGCGCTCGAGGCGATGCTCCGGCGCGAGCTCTCCAACGCGCGTCAGGGCGATCCCCGCGCGCGAAAGAGCGTCTTTACTGCGCTGCGGGCGCTCGTCGCCTTCGCGTCCGACGACGACACGCGCCTCGCCCTGCAGCTTCGCCTCGCGATGATGCTCGAGGCGGCCGCGTCCGATGCGCCGGAGCCTCAGGTCGCGGCGGAGCTGCTGCGCGAAGCGCTCGATCGTTACCGCGACGCGCTCGGCATCGACGAGCTCTCCGTCGCCGCGGCCACCGGGCTGGCGCGCCTCGCGGGGCGACTCGACAACCCGGAGGCAGCCATCGCGGGGGCGACGTCACTCGCCGAGCTCGCGGTCGATCCCCGGTCTCGCGCGCGTCACCTCGTCGAGGCGGCGGAGCTCCTGCTCGGTCCCCATGGCGCCGAGCGGCTCGGTCCGGTCGGCGAGCGCCGCAACCGCGCCGCGCGGCTGCTCGAGCGCGCCTTGCAGGCCGACCCCGACTCCATCTCCGCGGCCGGACGGCTGGCTACGGTGCTGCTCGATGACGGACAAGGCGAGCGCCTCGTCACGGCCTTCCGGGACGCGCTCGTGGCCGCACGGGCGGCGGAGGCCGTCGTCATGCTCGGGTCCGAGGTCGCACGGGTCGCGCGCTCCGAGCTGCAAGACCTGACGGTCGCCATCGACGCGATGCGAAGGGTGCGCGCCATCGCGCCGCAGCACGTGCCCTCGCTGCTGACGCTCTCGGAGCTTTGCATCGAGGCCCGGGTGTGGCCGGAGGCGGTCGACGCCCTGGAGGCCGTCGTGTCGACGAGCCGCGAGGTGCCGTCGAAGCTGACCGCGTTCTACGCGCTCGCCGGCATCTACGAGAAGGTCCTGCAGAAGCCCGACGAGGTGGACCGAGTGCTGCGTGCGGCCCTGGCGGTCGACCCGACGAACGTCCGGGCGCTGCGGGGACTGCTGCGCCGGCTCTCGGCCGACCTGGAGAACGAGGACGAGGCGCATGGGCGCGCGCGACGCGAAGAGATCGCGGACCTGCTCGGCCGCCTCGCCGACGCCGAAGCCGACCCGGAGAAAAAGGCCACCATTCTCCTCGAGCTCGCGGACGTGCAAGTGCGCCTTCGCGACCCCAAGGCCGCCGAGCGCACGCTCATCGAAGCGGTGGTCACGTCGCCCTCGGGCGCACGCGCCTTCGCGCGGCTCACGGGCCTCTTCCGCCGCGCGGGCAAGACCGACGCGACCGGCTTCGCCCGCGCCCTCAACGCGGTCATCGACGTCGGCGAGAAGGTCGGGCGCGTCGACGCACGGTGGTACGTGGCGCTCGGGCAGCTCGAGCTGACGGAGCTGGCGCGCCTCCCCGACGGCATCGCGCACCTCGAGCGCGCGGTGACGCTCGACCCGGGCCTCCATGAGACCTCGTTCGAGCTCGCGACCGCCTACGCCCAGACGAACGCACACGAAGACGCCGCGCGCGTCCTTCTCGGGATGCTCACCCCGTCGGCGGCGCCGCTGCTCGCGACCGCGGATCCAGCGGCCGGCCTCTCGCTGCTCGAGAAAGAGCTCGCGGCCACCAAGCGAAGCGACGAAGCGATCGTCGTCTCGGAGCTCCGCGTCCTTGCAGGAGACCTCGACGACACGCGCCGGGCGTGGCTCGCCGCGCGCCGCATGCCCCCCGCCGAGACCGCGAACTCGATGCTCGACCGGCCGACGCTGGTCACCAGCGTGCTGCCGAGCGACGGCCGGCACATCCTGCTCGAGGTGGCCGCGGCGATCTCGGGTACCGAGGGCAAGGTGGTCCGCATGGAGCTGGCGGCGGCGGGCACGTCGACGCGCGCGCGGATCTCGCCTCGAAGCGGGCACCCGACGCGCGCGCTCCTCGACCGTGTCGCGCGGCAGTTCGGCGTCGAGGGCGTCGAGCTCGCCGTCACACCAGCGGCGCCCAAGTGGCGGATCGTGGCGCAGGACACGCCCTGGATCGTCGTGCCGCAGTCGTTCGTGGCCCAGACCGAGACGGTGCAGATTTGCGGGCTGGCGCGCGCCGTCGCCCGCATCGCCTACGGCGTGCCGTGGCTGGAGGAGCTGACGCCGAAGCAGGTCGAGGCGCTGCTGACGGCCGCCGCGCGGCAGGTGGTCAAGGCGTACGGGTCGGGCGAAGGAGAGCTTGTCGGGGGATACGAGGCGGCCCTCGCCAAGGCGCTGACGCGCCGGCAGCGCAAGGTCCTCGAGGAGCTGGCTCCCCACATCGCCGCGCCCCGCTCGCCGCCGCTCGCTGCCGATGCGTTCGTGCTGGCGCTGGCGCGCGCCGAGCTGCGGGCGGCGTTTCTCGTCACGGGCGACCTGCGGGCGGCCCTCGAGGAGATGCGACCCGGCCAGGCCGATCTCAATGCCGCGATGGAATCGCCCGGCACCGGCGCTCTCGCGGCGGTGCTCGCTCACCCACTTGCGCAGGACCTCGTGCGCTTCGCCCTCGCCCCGGAGGCGACGTCGTTGCGGCGCCGCCTGGGGACGACCTGGACCCGATCGTGACGCAGGACGGGGGGCCGTTGGAGCGTCCGAAGCCGCAGGCCTTGCCGCTGGCCATCCCGGCGGCAGCGCGCCCAGCGTCCGAGGCAGTCCCGGCGGCCACCTCGGGCGGGGCGAAGGGCGTCGTCGTCCGGGTCCTCGTCTCGTTGCTCGTCGTGATGACGGTGCTGCTGGCCGGCGCGTGCGTCACCATCCCTTGGTTCGTGCACCGGGCCGTCGTCGACGCGGCGGCCGAGCATGGCGTCACGCTGACCGTCCAGTCGGTCGAGATGCGGATGACGGGTTTCTCGCTGCAGGGAATCGAAGCCAGCGCGGATGCCGTCCACGGGGTGCACCTGGCCGCTCCCGAGATGGACGTGCAGATGAACGGCGTCACCCCGCAGAGGGTGACGCTGCACGGGGCCGAGCTGCTCATCAACGGTCGCTACGCCGCGGTGACGTCGGAGATCGATCGCTTTCTCATGAGCGAGGCCGGCACACCGGGCGGCGCTTGGTCGCCGAAGTCGCTCGTCATCGAGGGATCGCGGGTGGCGTGGCAGGGGCTCGCCGGAGACGGCGTGGGCATCCAGGCCGCGGGCCTGCACCTCGAGGCGACGTGGCCTGAGGCGGATCACCCCGCCTGGCATGCGACGTCCGACCCGGTGACCGTCGTGGTTCCGCACGGAACACTCGGGCCGTGGCGCGTCGATGTCGAGCGCTCGTCCGGCGCGGCGCGCGTCCGAGTGGCGTTCGATCCGGGGGTCCCCGACTCGTCGTGGCTCGTCATCCTGGGCGACGACAAGGCGATCGCCTCTCTGGACTTGGTCGTGCCGAGGTCGCCGCTCGCGCGGCTGGGCATCCCGCCCGCTTTGCTCGGCCTCACGGGGGACCTTCAACTCGCGGCCACCGCGCACTACGTGGCCCTCGGCGCGCGCACCACCGCGACGTGCTCGGGGGGAGTCTACGGGGCGAAGGCCGCAGACCTGCCGCGGCCGATCGACCTCGTGTGGGAGGGGTCGGCCGCGGGCGCCGCCGGGGGCGCGCTCGACGTGAAGGCCGGGCGGCTGGCCGTCGGGCCGCTCACTGGGGCGGTGCGCGGTACGGTCAAGCCGTTCGACGATGGCTTTCGTCTGGACCTCGGGTGGTCGGCGGCCCCCGTCCCCTGCTCCGCGTTCGACGCGCCGCTCGACCCGACGCGGCCCTTCGACATCGGTTACGAGCTGCGCCAGCTGGCTCAGGGTGTCGGCGTCGCCAAGGTGTCGGGCACGGTGAGCGCGCGCGCGTCGCTCGCGTTCGACTCGCGCGATCTGGCGGGATCGTCGGTGACCTTCGCCCCGGACGTCACCTGCAAGCTCGCACTCTTCGGGGCGCCGTAGCGCTCCGGTTCGGCGCGGTCCGGGTCGCGAGGCCTTGGCGAGGGCGCTGGCCTGCGTTATGAGACCGGCCCCATGCGAGGTTTTTTGAGCCCGGCCGTTCGCCCCCAGGTCACCGACACCCAGCGCGCCTTCTCCGCTTTGTCGCGGCATCGTCGCACGAAGCTCGCCCGTGCGGCACAGACGACCCTCGTCAAGGCCGACCAGTGGGGACGCGGCGGAGCAGCCGCACCCGAGGTCGCAAAGGCTCTCGAGACGGGGCTCAAGGCCATCGGGAAGAAGAAGTAGCCGCCTCCGGGCCACCGCTACGGGGCGGCGGTCAGGCGTGGGTGTTCGCGAAGTCCTTCATTAAGGAGGCGAGCGCGGTGACCCAGGCCGGTTCGACCGCGTTGTACATCGACACGCGGATGCCGCCAACGCTCCGGTGGCCTTTGAGGCCCACCATCGAGTGCTTCGACGTCTCCTCGAGGAACTTCTTTTCGAGGGCCTCGGTCGGGAGGCGGAAGACGGCGTTCATCACCGAGCGGCTCGCGGGTTCGACCGGGCAGCGGTAGACGTCGGGCCGGGCGTCGACGGCGGCGTAGAGCACCTCGGCCTTCTCGCGGTTGCGCCGCTCGATGGCGTCGAGACCCCCTTGGCCCTTGAGCCAGTCGAGGACGTTTCGCACGAGGTAAATGCCGAAGGTCGGGGGGGTGTTGAGCAGCGAGTTGGCCTGGGCGTAGGCCCGGTATTGCAGGATGTGGGGCAGGTCCTTTCGGCCCCGTTCGACGAACTCGCGGCGCGCGATGACCACCGTCACGCCGCTCGGGCCGATGTTCTTCTGGGCGCCGCCGTAGACCAGCGACAGCGGCTTCACGTCGATCTTCTTCCAGAGGAAGTCGCTCGAGACGTCGCAGATCTGCGGCGCCGAACCGAAGCGAGGCACCTCGCGGTACTGCACGCCGTGGATCGTTTCGTTCGTCGTGAAGTGCACGTAGGCCGCCTTCTCGTCGAGGTCGGCCTCGTCGGGGCGAGCGACCCGGACGTAGGCGCCCTCGGGCCCGCGCGTCGAGACCGCGACGCGAGCGCGAGCGCCGACGACGTTCGCCCACGCCGCCGCCTCGGCCTGCGCTTTCTCGCTCCACGCGCCGGTGACGACGTGATCGGCCGACCCACCTGGCAAAAGGAAGTTCATCGGGATCCGCGCGAACTCCATCGACGCGCCTCCCTGGAGGAAGAGGACATCGTAGTCGGCGGGGATCGCGAGCAACTCGCGCAGCAGCGCGATCGCCTCGTCGTGCACGGCCTCGTACGTCTTGCCGCGGTGCGAGTGTTCCATCACCGACATGCCCGTGCCGGCGAAGTCGAGCAGCTCGCTCTGCGCGCGCTCGAGAGCGGGTGTGGGCAGCGCCGCGGGGCCGGCGTTGAAATTCATGATTCGACCCATGGGGGACGCAATGTAGCGGCAAAGCCGCCCGTAAACCTCCCCGGGCGTGCGCCGGGAGGCTACCCTGCAGGCCCGCCGATGGACATCGAAATCCCCCCCGACACCACGGTGCATTCCCTCGTCGAGACCGTCGTCCCGGCGCTCCACGCCAGGCTCGTGCCGCAGGGTGGCCCCGCCGAGACCCTCACCGTGAACGTGCGCATCGAGGATGCGGGTGGGTGGACGGTGCAAATCGCCGGCAGCACGATGCGCGTCTCCCAGGGTGAGGCGGACAAGCCTACCCTCTGGCTTTTCACCACCGCGCGCGCGGTCGAACTCTTCCTGGCGGATGCGACGGGGCCGAGGCGGTTCTTTCCGCGATTCCCGCCCGCGGGCAACGTGACGCTGCTCAGCGACCCGCGGCTCGTCCGCCGGGCAGCCCTGGCCAGCGGACGCATCGAGCTGGCGATGACCGACGACGACGGCGAGCGGATCGGGATCGTGTTCGGCTTCGGGGCGGCCGCCCGCAAGCGCATCGACCCGGAGGACGCCGACGTCGTCATCGAGACGGGCGCCTCGACGGTCGACCGCATGCTCGCCGGCGCCCTCGCGCCGGACGAGGCGCTGGCCGACGGCGACGTGCAGGTGCGCGGCAACCGGATGCTTGCGATGCAGCTCGCCCTCGCCGTGGCTCCCTTCTATCCGAAGCCGACGCGGTGACGCCGGTGACGTCGCGCGGCACGTTGCGACCGCGATGAGAGTGCGGGCCGCGGTCTCTCTCGCCACCCTGGCCGTCGTCGCGCCGTCTTGCCGAGGGCGGGCGTCTGCTGCCGAATGCGCGGCGATCGCCGACCACTACGTCGACCTTGCCGCGCGCGAGACTCCCGGCGCAACCGCCCTCACCGCTGGCCAGCTTGCCGCCGTGCGCGACGTCGAACGAGGCCTCAAGCGCGCCGAGCCCGCCTTCCGGCGCGTACAAGATCACTGCGAAGATGTCGCGAAAGCGGAAAGCGCCTGCGCCCTCGATGCAAGGACGACCAAGGATTGGGAAGCCTGCTTCGGAGGCGGAGACCGGTGATACCTTGGGCCGCCATGAGAACGTGGAACGCAGGTTTTTCCGCCGTGCAGTGGCTCGTCGCCGTCGCGGTGGTCTCGCCCTTGCCGCTGGGCTGCGGCGCGGGCACGCCGCCGGCGGAGAACGCGGAGAACGCGGGTGACGACGCGTCGACGGAGACCGCCGCCGACCCCATGGACATCGGGAGCAGGACGCCGCACGCCAAGGCCGATCCGGAGGTCGGCGTGACGGTCAAGGACGACGAGACGAAGGACACGAAGCCGTGCATCGGCGCCGACTTCCCCGACCTCGTCGCAACACTGTCGCAGGCCTCCTGCGAGATCCCGAGCGACAAGGCCTCCGACAAGCAGCGGGATCTGACGAGCCGCCTCGAGGTCACCGTCGTCCCCGACGCCCCCAAAGTCGCCCCCGGCGGCACCTCGAAGGTGACGATCACTCTCCACAACAAGGGCCAGAAGCCCCTGGCCCTCGACTTCGCCGTCGACCCGGAGCCTCGCTTCGAGTTCCAGGTGTATACGACCAAGGGGACGCGCGTGGACAAGCCCGCCGGGGACGCCCCGCCCCTGCCCACCGAAGTGCAGAACGCCCCGGAGGCCGACAAGGGCATCGCCCGCGTGACGCTGGCGCCCGACGGGCACGCCAAGGTGACCGCGACGTGGACCGCCGTGAAGTACAAGTGGGTTTCCAAGGAGAAGGCCAAGGGCGCACTTCCCGGCCGCGGATACCCCACCGAGCCTGCGGGTTCGCTTCCGAAGGGCAAGTACGTGCTCCGCGTCCTGATGCCGCTCCTCAACATCACCGAGGGCATCGATCACGAGATGACCCAGCCGCGGGTGCCGATCGAAGTCGGGCGGGTGCCGTGACCGCCTCAGGCACGTGAGCTCATCTCGGCCTCGCGCGCTCTTCTTCGGCTCGCCCGCGTTCGCCGTCCCCTCGCTCGACGCGCTGCAGGCCGTCGCGGACGTCGTGGGCGCCGTGTGTCAGCCGGACAAACCGGCGGGACGCGGCCTCGCGATGAGCGCCCCGGCCGTGAAGGCGCGCGCGGCGGAGCTCGGCGTGCCCCTCGTGCAGCCGGCGAAGCTGCGCACGGGGGAGTTCGCGCAATGGGTCCGCGACCAGGGCGCGGACGTCGCGCTCGTCGTCGCGTACGGCCGCATCCTGCCGGCGGAGGTCCTCTCGGGCCCGCGGCTCGGCTGCGTCAACGTGCATGCGTCCTTGCTGCCGAGGTACCGCGGCGCCGCGCCGATCGCGTGGGCCGTGGTCCGCGGCGAGCGGGAGACGGGCGTGTCGTTGATGAAGCTCGACGAGGGATTGGACACGGGCCCGGTGTTCGCGACGAAGGCCACGCCCATCGGCCCCGAGGAGACGGCGGGAGAGCTCTCGGAGCGCCTGGCCCTCATCGGCGCCGAGATGACGCGCGCGTGGCTGCCGCGCTACGTCGCCGGCGGGTGCGTGCTCGAGGCCCAGGACGGCGCGCGCGCCACGATGGCGCCAATCCTCGCCAAGGAGGATGGCCGGATCGACTGGAATCGCACGCCGCGGCAGGTGCACGACCACGTCCGGGGGATGAGCCCCTGGCCGCGCGCCTTCACCACGACCAACGGCCGCGTCGTGAAGGTGCTGGCCACGCACGTGCTGACCGAGAGCGGCGCCGACCCGCCCGCCGCGACCGCGGCGGCGCCGGGTGTGGTCGTCTTCGCCGACAAGGCTAGGGTCATCGTGGCGTGCGCGAACGGATCCCTGCAGCTCGAGGTGGTGCAACCCGAAGGCAAGCGAGCCATGCGCGCGACCGAGTGGCTGGCGGGCCGCGGCATCCATGAAGGCGATCGGCTCGGGTGACTCGCCGCTCGACCGCTTCCTGCCGGCCGTCCGCGACTGGTTTCGGGCATCGATGGGTGAACCGACGCCGGTACAGGCCTTCGGCTGGCCGCCCATCTCGCGCGGGGAATCGACGCTTCTGCTCGCGCCCACCGGGTCGGGCAAGACGCTGGCGGCGTTCCTCGTCGCCATCGATCGCCTCGCGCGCTTGCCGCCGGCTCCCGCTCCCCGCCCGCGGGTTCTCTATGTGTCGCCGCTCAAGGCGCTCGCGGTCGACGTCGAGCGCAACCTGCGCGCGCCGCTGCGTGGCATCGTCGAGCGCGCTGGCGTCGTCGGTGCAGGCGGCCTCCTCGCGCCGAGCGTAGACGTCCGGACCGGCGACACGTCCGCCTCCGCACGGGCTCGCATGCGGCGCTCGCCCGCGGACATCCTCATCACGACGCCGGAGTCGCTGTACTTGCTTCTCACGTCGGCGAGCGCCCACGCCGGCCTCGCGAGCGTCGATACGGTGATCGTCGACGAGATCCACGCGCTCGTCCCCACCAAGCGCGGAGCGCACCTCGCGGTGTCCCTCGAGCGGCTGGAGGCCCTTCGGCCGCGGGGCGCGCCCGCCCTGCAGCGCATCGGCCTGAGCGCAACCCAGCGGCCGCTCGACGAAGCGGCGCGGCTGCTCGGCGGCTTCGACGCCGGCTCGGCGCGCCCCGTGACCATCGTGGACGCCGGAGCGAAGCGCGCGCTGCGGGTGCGGGTGACGGCGATCGCGGCCGGACCGGTGCAGATCCTCGAGAAGGGTCCGCCGGCTGGTGCGGCACGAGAGCAGGCCGCCGCCTCCGCGAGCACGCCCGCGCGCGTGCTCGAGCTCGTCCTCGCCCACCGCTCGACGATCGTCTTCGTCAACAGCCGGCGGCTCGCCGAGCGCCTCGCGACCGCCGTGAACGACGCCCACGTGCGGGCGGGAGGTTCCGGCGACCTCGCCCTCGCGCACCACGGTTCGATCGCCCCGGAGAAGCGCGCCGCCATCGAAGACCGTCTCAAGCAGGGCGACCTCCGCGCCATCGTTGCGACGTCGTCGCTGGAGCTCGGAATCGACATGGGCTCGGTGGACCAGGTGGTCCAAGTGGAGGCGCCGCCGAGCGTCGCGTCCGGGCTGCAGCGCATCGGACGGGCGTGCCACGACGTGGGCGGCGTCCCCAACGGCGTGCTGCTCCCGAGGCACAAGCAAGACCTTCTGGCCTGCGCCGCCGCCGTCGCCGGGATGCGCGAGGGCGACGTCGAGGAGACGCGCGGGCCTCGCAATCCTCTGGACGTGCTGGCCCAGCAGATCGTGGCCATGGTCGCGATGGAGACGCTCGCCCACGACGAGCTCTTCGCGCGCGTCCGCGGCGCCGCGCCGTTCTCGGACCTGTCGCCCGGCGCGTTCGACGGGGTGCTCGACATGCTGAGCGGACGGTACCCCTCGGACGACTTCGCCGAGCTGCGACCTCGAATCACCTGGGATCGCGCGCGCGGGCCAATCACCGCCCGGACGGGCGCGCGGCGTCTCGCGGTCACGAGCGGCGGGACCATCCCGGACCGCGGCCTCGTCGGCGTCTTCACCCAGGGGGCGACCGACGCTCTAGATGGCGCGCCAGCTCGCGGGCGCCGCGTCGGCGAGCTCGACGAAGAGATGGTGTTCGAGCTGCGCGTTGGAGAGGTGTTCCTGCTGGGCGCCTCGTCGTGGAAGACGGAGAGCATCTCCCACGATCGCGTGATCGTGAGCCCGGCGGGCGGACGCCCCGGCAAGATGCCCTTCTGGCACGGCGACCGACCGGGCCGAGCGCGCTCGTTTGGAGAGCGGATCGGGCGCCTCGCCCGGGACCTCGCGGCGGCCACGCGGCGCGACGCCGAAGGCGTCACCGACGAGCTCTCCCGGACGCACGGCCTCGAGCCGCCCGCGGCGGACGCGCTCGTCGCTTACGTGCGCGAGCAGCTCGAGGCGACGACCGAAATCCCGAGCGACCGCACCGTGGTCATCGAGCGATTCGTCGACGAAGTCGGCGACTGGCGGGTCGTCGTCCTCTGCCCGCTCGGCAGGAAGGTCATCGCGCCCTGGGCGATCGCGACGACCGCGGCGCTGCGAAAGACCTATGTCGACGTGGACGTGCATTACACGGACGACGGCATGGCGTTCCGGATCCCCGCGTGCGACGCCCCCCCGCCGGCCGAGGTCTTCGTTCCATCGCCCGAAGGGATCGAGGCCGACGTGACCCGGGCCCTCGACGGCACGGCCCTCTTCGCGACGCGCTTTCGCGAGTGTGCGGGCCGCGCCCTGCTGCTCCCCCGGCGTGACCCGCGGCGGCGCACCCCGCTCTGGGCGCAGCGAAAGCGCGCCGCGGACTTGCTCGCCGTGGCCTCCAGGCACAAGGCGTTTCCGATCGTCCTCGAGGCCTACCGCGAGTGCCTTCGCGACGTGTTCGACATGCCGGGGCTTCTCCGATTGCTGCGCGACGTCGCCTCCCGCGACGTCCGGGTAACGCTCGTCGACCGCCAGAGGCCCTCGCCCTTCGCGGCGAACGTCCTCTTCGGCTTCGTCGCGAACTTCATCTACGAGGGCGACGCACCCCTCGCCGAGCGCCGGGCGCAGGCAATGACCATCGATCACGAGCGCCTGCGCGAGCTGCTCGGAGACGCCGAAGCGCGCCAAGTGCTCGATCCGGAAGTCATCGCCGAACACGAACGATGGCTCCAGTGGATCTCGCGGCCGGCGACGAACCTCGACGCCGTGCACGATCTGCTCCTTTACGTGGGCGACCTGACGATGGGCGAGCTCGTGGCACGCTGCTGGCCGCAGGAAAGCGCCCGCGGCTGGACCCGCGCGCTCTTGCGCGCCGGGCGCGTCGTGCCGGTGCGCATCGCCGGAGAGGCACGCTTCGTCGCGATCGAAGACGCCGCGAAGGTGCGCGACGCGCTCGGGGCGGATCTCCCTGCGGGTCTGCCAGAAAGCTTGCTCGCGGCCTCCATCGATCCCCTGCGCGCCGTCGTCGGCCGCTTCGCACGGACGCGCGGTCCTTTCGCACGGGAGGCCCTCGCGCGACGTTTCGGCGGCGAGGCCGCGCGGCTCGAGCCGGTCGTCGCGGAGCTGGTCTCCGAGGGAAGGCTCGTCGCGGGCGCCTTCTTGCCGGGCGGCGTCGGCGAGGAGCTCTGCGATCGCGAAAGCCTCGACGCGATCCGCCGCAAGTCACTCGCCAAGGTGCGGCGCGCCGTCGAGCCGGTCGGTCCGGCCGCGTTCGCTCGCTTTCTCCTTCACTGGCAAGGGGTACCGCGCGCGAGACGCGGGCGCGATGGGCTGCTCGCGGTGGTCGGCGAGCTCGCCGGATGCCCGCTCCTCGCGTCAGCGCTCGAGACGTCGATCCTCCCGGCCCGCCTCGAGGGCTATCGGCCGTGGGAGCTCGACGCGCTATGCGCCTCGGGTGAGATTGTCTGGGCCGGCGTCGAGAAGCTCGGCACGACGGATGGTCGCATCGCCTTGTATCGCCCAGAACAGGAGGAGGCATTGCGCCGGCCGGCCGAGCCGGTAAAGGGGCCCGTCGCGGAGAGCCTCCGCGCCGTGCTCGAGCGCCGCGGCGCCGTCTTCTTCGCGGACATGGCGCGCGAAGCGGGCGGGTACCCGGGCGCGCTTCTCGATACGCTGTGGGCGATGGTCTGGGCCGGCGAGGTGACGAACGACACGCTCGAGCCGTTGCGAAGCCGAGCCCGCGCGGCGTCGGAGGCGCGGCGCAAGCCCTCGCGTCGCGGCCGCGGACGCCCCCCGCTCGCCTCGCCCCTCGGGCTGCGGGCTCCGGGCAGCGAGGGTCGATGGTCTCTTCGGGGCGCCAGACGCCCGGCGTTGGCGAGCGACACCGACCGACGGATGGCGCTCGTCCAGGCGCTCCTCGCCCGCAATGGCATCGTGATGCGTGAGACGGCCCACGCCGAGGGCATCGCGGGCGGGTTCGCCGCGATCTACGACGTGCTCAAGGCGCTCGAAGAGCGCGGACGCGTGCGGCGTGGGTACTTCGTCCACGGCCGGGGCGGCGCGCAGTTCGCGCTCCCTGGAGCCGAGGAGCGACTTCGACTCGTGCGCGACCCGCCAGGCTCGCGCGACGGGGAGAAGGCCGAACGGACGGTCGTGCTCGCGGCGACCGACCCGGCCAGCCCTTGGGGCGGGGTGCTCGATTGGCCCCCGACGACCCGCGCGGCGCGCGTCGGCGCCCTGCCGGAAGCCGGTGGCCGCGCCGATCGTCCGCAGCGATCCGCGGGCGCGCTGGTGGTCCTTCACGACGGAGAGCCCCTGGCCTGGCTCGGACGGCCTGGCGACGCCCTGCTCACCTTCACCGCGGCAGACGGCTCTTCGCGCGCCGACGCGGCGCGGCTAGTGGCCCAAGCCCTCGCGACGTCGGTGCCCGAGGGAGCGCCCACGCTGGCCATCGCGACCGTCGACGGCGACGCGGCGGCGACGAGCGACGTGCGCCAGGCCTTCATCGAGGCCGGCTTCTCGCCCGGCGCACGCAGCCTGTTCAAGCGCCCCGTAGCGCACGCGACCGGAGCCGGGCGGCAGACCTCTTGACGCCGCCCATGCTCCACGAGCGCCTGCTCGCCGACATGCGGCGCGAGTTTCCAGGCTTCGCGATCGTCCCGAAGCGGAGCAGCGACCTGCAAGCCGCCATTGGCACCCTGCTCTCGATCGTGACCCTGGGCGGCCAGCGGACGTATGTGGACCGCTACCACACGGTCATGTTCGGCAAGCTCTACGTCGCCGACGCGTGGGACGCGATGGATGACGCCGCTCGCTACATCCTGCTGCGCCACGAGCGCGTGCACCTGCGGCAATCGCATCGCATGGGCTTCGCGCTCATGGCGTTCGTGTACCTCGTTCCGATCCTTCCGCTCGGCCTCGCTTGGGGCCGCGCGCGCATCGAGTGGGAGGCGTACGTCGAGACGATACGGAGCACGGCCGAGGTGCACGGGCTCGATGCGGCGCGCGCGCTCGAAGCCGAGATCGTTCGCCGCTTCGTGGGCCCGGACTACGGATGGATGTGGCCGTTTTCCTCCTCTATCCGCCGCTGGTTCCGCCAGGTCATCGGGGATCTCGAAGCCGAGGCGTGCTAAGCCGGGAGCGCGATGGCTGTCGTCGGAATCGACCTCGGCACGACGAACACCGTGGTCGCCAGCGTGCAGGGCGGCCGGGTTCAGGTCCTGGCCGACGACGAGGGGCGGCGCCTCCTGCCGAGCGTTGTTTCGTTCCACCCCAACGGCGACGTCCTCGTCGGTTATCCGGCGAAGGAGCGACGCCTGGTCGACGCGAAGAACACCGTCGCGAGCGTCAAGCGCCTCATCGGCCGCGCGTGGGCGACCGATGAGATCGATCGCGCGCGCAAGCGCTTCGCGTTCGAGCTCAAAGAGGGACCGGGCCAAGGCCCGCTCGTCGTGGCGCGCGGTCAGGAGTACACGCTGCCGGAGATCAGCGCGTTCGTCCTCACGCGCGCGCGTCAGATCGCCGAGAAGGCGCTCGGCGAGCCGGTGGACCGCGCCGTCATCACGGTCCCGGCGAGCTTCAACGAGCTGCAGCGGGCGGCGACGAAGGTCGCCGGACGGGTCGCGGGGCTCGACGTCCTGCGCATCATCAACGAACCGACGGCCGCCGCCCTCGCGTACGGCCTCGGCCGATCGACCAAAGAGCGGATCGCCGTCTACGACTTCGGGGGCGGCACGTTCGACTGCACCCTGCTCGATCTGTCGGGCAACGTGTTCGAGGTCCTGGCCACCGCCGGCGACACCTTCCTCGGCGGCGACGACCTCGACGCCGCGATCGCCGAGCGCATGGCGGAGGCGTTCCTCCGTGCGCACCGCTACGACCCGCGCACCGATCCACAGGCGTTCGAGCGCCTGCGGGTCGTCGCCGAGACGGTGAAGATGGAGCTCTCAACCATCGAGCGCACGTCCATCAAGCTGCGCGAGCTCGGCTTCGGCGTCGGCGGTACGCACCTCGAGCTCGGCTTCGGAATGACGCGTGACGAGATCGAACGGCTGGCGGCGCCGCTCGTCGACCGGAGCTTCGCCGTCTGCCAGGAAGCGCTTCAAATCGCCCAGCTCCCCGTCACGGCGTTCGACAAGGTCATCCTCGTCGGCGGGTCCACGCGGATCCCGCTCGTGCGGCGCCGCGTCGAGCAGTTCTTCGGGACTCCCCCGCTCGACCGCGTGAACGCCGACGAGGTGGTCGCGATCGGCGCGGCCATCCAGGCGGCTGCTCTCACGGAGGTGGCACGCCGCCGGAGCATCCCGCCCCCTCCGGCGCCGCGCGCGCGCCGGTCCTCGATGCCGCCTCCCAAGCGGGACAGCGACGACGAGGTCACCATGGCTACGCGCATCCCGTCGCGGATCGCCGAGCACGAGCGAGCGATCGCGCCCGGGGCCACGCGCCCGTCGTCGCCCGCGGTGCGCCCGCCCGCGGCTGCCCACGGCGCGCCCCAGGTTCCGCCGGCGCCGCCCACCATGCCCACAGCGACGGCGCGCTTGCCGAGCGCCACTTCGACGCTCCCGCTCCCGGGCCTCCGCCCCTCGTCCCCGCCTCCAGAAGACGTCGGGGCCACCATCCCGACGCCCCTGCTCTATCAGGACGTCGTCCGCGCAGCCGCCGCGGCCGAGGCGGCGCCGCAGACGCCGATCCTCGTCGACGTCACGCCGCGCGCGCTCGTCGTCGAGACGGTTGGCGGCTGGTGCGACGTGGTGGTGCAGCGAAATGCCAAGATCCCCTGCGAACGCACGCGCGCCTTCACCACTTCGAGCGACAACCAGACGGTCGTGCAAGTGCGCGTCGCCCAGGGCGAGGACGCCCTCTTCCGCAACAACACCTTCCTCGGGGCGGTCGAGCTCGTGGGTCTTCGCGCCGCCCCCCGCGGCGACGTGACCATCCGAACGCGCTTCGAGGTCGACGAGAGCGGCACCCTCAAAGTCTTCGCGACGGATCTCGGGACGGGGAGAGAAGCGCACGCCCTGCTGCAGCTCGTCGGCATCGCCGCGACGGACACGGTCGAGGCGATGCAAGCCCGCCACGCAGCGGCCCGAGTGAGCTAGCGTTCCCGTCATGCCGCCGAGCGCAGACGACGTCGCCGCGGAGGTCGTCTTCGCCTGGCTCGAGGTCCTGGACGATCTTACGTACTACGAGCTCTTCGGCATCGGCGGGAGCGCCACGCCCGACGAAGTCCGCGCCGCCTTCCACCTTTTTTGCGACACCTTCCACCCGGACCGCCACCTCGGACGCCCGCCCGAGGAGCGAAGCGCCGTGTCCTCGATCTTCAAGCGGGGCACCGAGGGCTACCTCGTCCTCTCCGACATGGGGTACAGGGATCGCTACGACGCGCAGATCGCGGTCGCGGCAGGGAACGTGCGGGTTTCGGGCTCACCGTCGCGCGGCTCGGACGCCCGAGGCACGGGCAGGGGCATGTCCGGCCGGCCGGCCGCGCGGCTCGAGGACGCTGCGCGGACCCCGTCGGCGCGCCCCTTTGCACGTCGCGCCGAGGAGCTGATTCAGCGCGGAGATCTGCGGCAGGCCAAGCTGCAGCTTGTCATGGCCAACCACAAGGATCCCGCCAACGACGAGCTCGAGGCGGCCCTTCGCGACCTCGAAGCCAAGATGGCATCCCCGGACGCCAAGTGACCGCAGCCAGGAGACCGCCCCCACGCCGCGGTCCCCCGTGCCATGCCCATTGAAGGTCCGGGGGTGGCGCACTAGCGTCTCTACCGCATGGATCGACCCCTGGCGCGCTCGGACATCGCCTTCTACGGGCTCGTGACGCTGACGGCGATCGCGTTCGCCACGGAGATCCTCTTCGTGTTCCTGCGCGTGCCGATCGAAGCGCGCATGGGCGTCGTGCAGAAGATCTTCTACTTCCACGTGCCAAGCGCGTACGCGATGTACCTCGGGGCCGGGGCATGCTTCATCGGCTCCGTCGCCTACCTGATCCACCCCACCGACGCGCGCGACGCATTCGCGCACGCGGGGGCGCAGGCCGCGGGCGCCTTCGGGGCGATCGTCCTGACGACCGGGCCGCTCTGGGGTGCCAAGGCGTGGGGCACCCTCTGGACGTGGGATCCGCGCCTCACCACCGCGGCACTCAGCTTTCTCATCTACGTGGCGTACCTCGTCGTCCGGTCCTTCGTGGGCGGAGGCGAAGGCGAGCGTCGGCTGTCCGCGGCGCTCGGGGTGCTGGGCGCGGCGAACCTGCCCATCATCCACTTCAGCGTGCAGAAATGGGGCGGCCAGCACCCGATGGTCATCACGGGGGGCGGCGGCGGTCTGCAAAACGCGGACATGAAGACGGCGCTCGCCCTCGGTTTCCTCGCGTTCACGATGCTCGCGGTGGTCCTCGTGTGGTCTCGGACGAGCCTGGAGATCGCAGCCAGCCGGCTGCAGCGCGCCGAGGAGGACGCCGTCGACCTCGGCCTCGACGCCCGAGCGGACGCATGACGGTGAGCTCCGACGGTCAGGATCGCGCGCCCGACGACAAGGACACGCCCAAGACGCCGAGCGATCGCGCGACGACGTTCCAGGCCGTCACCGGTGAGCCGGAGCACTACAGCGGCGAGAAGCTGCTCGTCGCGGCCTACGCCATCGTCTGGGTCGTCGTCCTCGCGTGGGTCGCGTTCGTGTGGCGCAAGCAGCGAGCGATGACCGGGCGCCTCGACGCGCTCGAGGCCGAGATCGCCCGCGCCGGGGCCGCGCGCGCAAAGGCCGACGGCACGCATGGCGCTTCATGAACTCACCCGGTCCGGAGCACTTCATCTTCATCCCGGGAGTGCTCCTCATCGGCGTCGTCATCGGCTACATCATGGGCTCGCGCAGCGCGAAGGCCGAGCTCGAACGGAGGCGCCGACGCGCGCGTCAGTGACCACTCGCCCCCGCCCCGCCCCCGCCCCCGCCCACCGACAGCACAGGGTGCACCATGTTCGATTTTGAACCGACCGAAGAGCAAAAGGCCCTCATCGAGACCACGCGCCGGTTCGCGCGCGAACGGATCATCCCCATCGCGGCCGAGTGCGATCGGGAGTCCAAGTTCCCGATGGAGGTCTTCAAGGAGGGCCACACCATCGGCCTCGTCAACCCCACCGTTCCGGAGGCCTACGGGGGAGCCGGCCTGAGCGACGTCGAAGGCGGCTTCATCGCCGAGGAGCTCGCGTACGGTTGCTCGGGGATCCAGACGAGCTTCACGGCGAACACCCTCGGCCTGACGCCCATCAAGCTCGCCGGCTCCGAAGAGCAAAAGAAGAAGTACCTCGGGTGGCTGGTCGCGGAGCCCGTGATGGTGTCGTACGCCACCAGCGAGCCGTCGATGGGCAGCGACGTCGCGGGCATGCAGTGCCGCGCCGTCCGCGACTCGGGCGGAGGCTTCGTCCTCAACGGGACCAAGCAGTGGATCACCAACGCCTCGCACGCGAGCTTCTACGTCATCTTCGCGACCGAGGATCCCGCGCTCAAGCACAAGGGGATCGGCGCCTTCATCGTCGAGCGAACGCAGAAGGGCATTCGCCCCGGGCGCCACGAGGACAAGCTCGGCCAGCGCGCGAGCGACACGGCGCCCGTCATCCTCGAGGACGTCCACGTCCCGGCGAGCCAAGTCCTCGCGCTTCCGGGCTACGGATTCAAGCTGGCGATGGAGACGTTCAACCAGACGCGCCCCGACATCGGAGCCGGAGCCCTCGGCTTGATGCGCCGCGCGCTCGACGAGTGCGTGGCGTACGCGCGCGAGCGCAAGTCCTTCGGCGTCCCGATCGCCCAGCACCAGCTCGTGCAGGCGATGATCGCCGAGATGCGAATCCGGATCGAGGCCACGAGCTTGCTCGTACGCAAGGCGGCCTGGAGCCTCGACAAGGGCCACCGCGACGCGCTGACGTCGGCCTGCGCGAAGGCGTACGGCGCGGACTCGGCGATGCAGACGGCCATCGACGCGGTGCAGGTCTTCGGCGGCTACGGGTTCGTCAAGGACTACCCCGTGGAGAAGCTGATGCGCGACGCGAA
>PLIR01000397.1 GCA_003139415.1 Myxococcales bacterium
GCTAGACGGCGGCCTTCGTGACGAAGGTGAGCGAAGCCGCCAGCCTTGCCAGCTCCGCTTTGATGGCGGGCCGCGCGGCGGGCTCCACTTTGAGGAATTCGAGCGCCTTCGCCATCTCGTCGACCGCAAACATCGTCGGGCGACGCTCCGCAGCGAGAAACCACCCCACCGCGGTTGCCAGGCCGCGCATGAGGTTCGACGATGTCACGATTACGACGCGGGGCACGCGGTCGAGACGCGCGATGACGGCCAGTAGCTCCTTGCGCTGGGAAGAGGTGGGGCCGCCTCCGGTCGAGTAGACCAACATCGCCTGCGCGCTAGGCGCGCACCTCTCGAACTCCCGCAGCCAGGCCTGCCATTCGTCGTCGCTGGGAGGGCTTGAATCGTGCGCCACGAGCAGGATCTGCGCCTGAAGGGTCCACGTCATGTGTTTCGCCATCGCGATTTCCCTGCTGGGCGAACCCGGCGCGCCGATGCCTAATATACGGCCCGGCTCGACGCCGGCAAGGGTGACCGTGCTGCCGTTTGAGCCTAGTTCACGCCGCGGACGAACTTCCGTCCTCGGCCCCGGAGCCGACGCACGTGCTCGCTGTAGACTTCACTCATCGACTTGGCGGCGCGTTCGCACGTGAACTCGTTCGCCCGGCTCCTTGCCCAGACACGGGCTGCGTGCAGCCTGCCTGGGTCGGTGAGAAGCTCCACGGTCCTCCGCGCGAGCTCTCCAGCTGCCCCCGCCGGCACCAGCCAGTCGCTCCCGAGGATCATGGCCGGCCCCGGAACGTCGTAGGCCAGAACCGGGAGGGAGGCCGCCATCATTTCGATGACGGCGAAGCCGAAGCCCTCCATGTACGACGGGAAGATTCCGACCGAACAGTCGCGCAGCAGCACCGACAGCTGGTCCGGAGTGTAACTGGGCGTCACTTCTAGACTGCCGCGGAGGGCCTTCGGGAAGAACGCGAGGACCTCGGCCTCGCCCATGTACCGCGATCCCAGAAGCCGAAACTTGCAGCCTGGAACGGCCTGCGTCACCGCACGAACGATCCGCGGGAGGTCGGAGGCGCCCTTGCGCGCGTCGAACGTACCGATGAACGCGACGCGGGGCACCGTGGGCGCGGGCGTGGCCGAGGCGGGGAAGGTGGCCAGCTGGGCGGTCGTCAGACCGAGAGGCAAGACGGCGATCTTGCGCTCATCGAAACCCTTGGCGATGAGCGTTGGACGATCCTGGTCATTGTTGACGTTGATGAGATCGGCGGACGCGAACGTATGCCCCGAAAGCCACACGTGGAAGTCGCGCCGGGCGTTCCGCAGCGGCCCCTTGATTACGGATCCCGCCAGCGCTCGCGCACCGGGGAATCGCGGAATCCGTGCTTTCTGCAAATGGTAGTTTAGCAGCCCGGAGCGAGCGACCAGCAGGGTCGACGCTTCGAATCGGCTACGCGGAAACGGCAAGGCAATCTGGTCGTAGTCGACCACATCGAATTCTCTCGCGTGTTTCTCGACGAAGCGACCCATCGCGAGCACGAACCGAGACGTGGCTACTATCGTGTTTTCGGCCCGTGACCCAGGGAGAATCTCGGTGTTGGCCGCCAGCCGGCACTGCCAGCCGATCGCCTCCAGGCTGGCCGCGAGCTCGATGAGGGCCTTGGCCGCCCCGAGGCGGACATCCAGCGGGTTCTGGCTGCAAAGGAGGAGTTTCACCGCTCATCCCCGATGCAGCGTCGTTTCCTCGGGTTGGACGCGCGCACGCGACGTTCTGCGGGCAAGGCGAGGATGTCCTTTTGGGACGTTGGCTTTTAGCCCAATGCGGCAGAGGTGTCGAGGTGATCGCCGCAAGCGCCCAGCCTCGCCGGTTCGCGGACGCCCGGCGGCCTTTTTCTGACGCGCCCGTCGCGATACAAACCTTGCCGCATGAAGCGACCCAACTACTCGCGCGCTTGGCCGGAGAGCTGGAAGCTCAGTCATCACTACGACCAGATGGAGCTCTACGGCGCATCGCCGCGGTCTGGGTACGCGCACGGGTACCGCGTCCGGGCGAAGCACACTCTCGACTGTTTCGAGCGGTTCGTGCCGCTCGGTTCGCGCGTCCTCGATGTGGCGGCTGGGCAGGGGAACTTCACGCTCAACCTTGCCGAGCGCGGCTACGACGTCACGTGGAACGATCTCCGCTCGGACCTGGCGGAATACGTGGAGGCCAAACGCGAACGGGGGAGTGTGCATTATTTGCCGGGGAACGTTCTCGAGCTTTCCCGGGATCGACCGTTCGACGCCGTCCTCCTCGGCGAGGTCATCGAGCACGTGGCCCACCCCGATCGCTTCCTGGAGTCGGTCGCCACGCTCGTACGCCCGGGGGGCACGATCGTTCTCAGCACGCCCAATGGCGCTTATGTCAGAAACAAGCTGCCACGGTTCTCCGATTGCCCCGACCCTTCGATATTCGAGTCCGTGCAGTTCAAGCCCGACGGAGACGGGCACATCTTCTTGCTCTACGCCGACGAGCTCCGGACATTTGCGCGAAACGCTGGCCTCGAGCTCCGCGAGCTCAAGTTTTACGGCAACCCGCTGACCAACGGGTACCTCAAACTCGGCCGCGTTCTGCCCTTGCTCCCCGAATGGTGGGTCGAAGGGGTCGAACGCGTGACCCAGCGCCTGCCGGCCGTTCTGAGCCGGAAAGTGAACGCAGCGCTGGTCGCCGTGCTTCGCCGGGTGGCGTAAGTCGCCCCCCGACAAGCGGCCCGTGCCGTCGGGGTGCGTGCCCATGGTGTGCGATCGCCTGACACTGCCGCCGATGCCCACGGCCCCGAACCGGCCTAATATTGGCGCATGTCCGACGAGAGCGACTTCCTGTACGGCGACTCCACGCCCTCCTCGTTGAAGACGAACTTCATCGCGCTGCTACGCGACGTCATCGACTTCGGGGTCACCGTGCTGCAATGCGACACCCGACTCGCCGAGTCGGTGCGGCGCGCCGCTGTCTTCTCGGCGACGATGGACCGCGAGATCGTGGGCGCTGAAGCCGTCGTCCTCGAGGTGTCGCGCGCGCTCGAGCGGCTGCCCATCGCCGAGCCGGCGTCGCTACCCGGTCGATGCGCCGTGCGCATCCATCAAGGGGCCGTAGAGATGGTCCGCCTCGAGGTCGAGCAGGCCCGCGCGGAGGTCGCCGGCGAGAATGCGCGCGCCGCCAAGGAGGTCGCCCGTGAGCGCGAAGCGTGCTCGAAGGCCCTCGCGACGCTGCTGCTCCAGCACGAGCTGCCCGACGAAGCAGGCGTGCTTCATTTGACGATCGCGGCGGATGGGCACTATAAGGGCGAGCTCCACGCCCACGCGCCCTACGGCCTCGACTGGGTTGCTGCGCTGGACGTTCCGACATCCTCTCCCCTCGCCCAGGTGCTCCGCATCGAGCGCGTCGTGGAGCGCCTCGAGGTGCAGGCGCCGGAAGAGGCCGGGTGGATCCGCAAAGAGACGAAGATCCGAGGGCAGCGACTCGACCGGCTCTACCTCGCGCAGCTCACGATCGATCCTGTCGAGACGGTGATGAAGTTGCGAGCCACGCCGGAGGCCACGGGGGGAGGATTCGACGTCTCGTTTCGCCGCGAGCCGCGACGGGTTCAGCTCGTACGCATCTTCGAGGGCGACGCGTCGCCCGATGCGCCGTACGACATGGACGACGAGGACGCGGCCAAGCTCCGGTCGCTGCATGACAGCCTTGTGGAGATGGCCACGGCGCTTCTTTCGCACAAGAAAGCGATCGTCAGCGCCAGGCTCGACGACACGCCGATCGAAAAGCTCGAGGCGCCGCGCGCCCTCATCGATCGCATCGTGGCGCACATCGCTCCGACGGTGCAGGAGATCGGCCGGCGATCTCTCACGCCGGGGGAGCTCGTGCTCAAGCGCCGTGTAAGCGATACGCATCGCGAGGAGCTCTTCATTTCGAGGGCGGAGGTCGAGCAGAAACTGCAGCCGCTGTCAGTGGAGGCGCGGCGCGCGTTCGACGCGCTCGAGCTGTCACAACGCGCCGCGGCGCCGGCTGAGGCGGCGCCAAAGCGCGTGTCGTCGGCCCCGTCGGCGATCGATCTCGCGGACAGCGACCTGCTCTCGGAAAGCGCGGACGCCGAGGCCGCAGGCGAAACGCCGACCGACTTCCTGAGGGGGGTCGGGCCCGAGCAAGGAGCGACGCCCAACAAATCGCCTCGGCCCATGGT
>PLIR01000022.1 GCA_003139415.1 Myxococcales bacterium
CGGATGTCAGGTCCCTACGCGATGGGTGTCGGTCTCCGAAGCCTCGAACCTTGGGCCTGTACGCGATGGACCGTGAGGCCCGAAGCCTCGGACCTCGGGTTCATACGCGATCTGGGTCGAGGGCCGAGGCTTCCAACTGCGCGTTCGTACGCCATGCAAGGCGAGGTCCGGAGCTTCTGCTCCCGGCTTGTTTGCGATGGGCGTGGGTCGAGGAAAGCCTCGGTTCGGACGTCCCGACGCGATGGTGATGCTCCCTTCGAGTCGACTATTTAGGTGCGGCCAAAGTGCACGACGTCCTTGATGCCGCGCTGCGCACGAAGCAGTTCGGGCGCTTCGTCGATGGATGTTCGGTGTCCGATGAGCGCTCGCACGCTGGCGGGGAATAGGCCGAGGAATTGCTCGAGCTCGGTGATTGCGGTCTCGTACGCGCGCCGGCTGGCGTTGACGGTGCCGAGGAACACCTGATTCTTGAGGACGAGATCGCGCATGATCCCATCGAGGTCGACGGATCGTTTCAGACCCAGACTCGGGACTCCCGTGAATACGAAGATCCCATTGGGCGCGAGCACCGAGGTGGCCGCAAACACGACCGGAGAGGAACCGATCGCCTCGAACACCACATCGACCGATCCGACCCGCGAGCCCAGGCTTGCGACATCGACGTCCGTCGCGGAGACATACGTCGCGCCGAATCCTCGAATGAGCTTCGCTCGGTCACCATCGGGTGGCTCGCGCGAATAGACGTATGTATCGAGGTCGTTGGCGACGAGCATCATCGCGGCGAGCAACCCCACGGCTCCGGCCCCGAGCACGAGCGCCCGGCGCGACGAACCCTCCCACGGAAGTCGCCCCTGGATGGCCCGGATCTGGGACTGGGTCTTCGCGACGATGGTCAGGGGCTCGACGAGTACCCCGACGTCCGCCAGTGCCCGCGGCACGCGGACCAGATTCGATTCGTCTTCCACGAAGAGCTCGCACAGAAAACCGTCGGCCTCCTTGATCCCGCGCTCGCGAAACCGCCCCGTCACGCAGAAGTCGGGGCGGTCCGCGCCACAGGCCACGCACGAGGCGTCGCCGCACGGCCTTCGAACCGTGGGAACGACCAGCATTCCGGGTCGCAGCCCGCGCACCTTCGCGCCGACCTCGAGGACTTCCGCGATCGACTCGTGCCCGAGCACCAGGTGGTCTTGTCCGGGCGGTGATTCACCATAGGCGAAAGCAGCGATTTCTCGGTCGGTGCCGCAGATACCCACGTCGATGGTCCGGAGGAGCACCTGCTTCGCCGATAGAGGGCCCTCCGGTCGAGGCGCCTCCACGACTCGAACCGCCTTCTGGGACGGGAACACGACGAGTGTCTTCATCAGCGCCTCATCGTGGACGGAGCAGCACGCGAGCCGGCGCGCCATCGGAGCCAGGGATGAGCAACGGAAGGGCGATGAGCTCGAATTCCCCCGGCTCGACCCGGCGCAGGTCGAGGCCCTCGAGAATGCAGACCCCCCCCTGGAGAAGCTGTCGATGAGTCGCCGCACCGTCGAGCGGACCGCCCACCGATAGGTAGTCGACCCCGACCACGCCCACGCGCCGCGCGACCAGGTAGCGGGCCGCTTCGCTCGAGACGTAGACATAGTCCGGCACGAAGTCGTCGGTCGTCCAGCACCTGGCAGAGTTGCTCGTCTTGAAGAGAACGCGTTCGCCGGGCCGAAGGTCGAGCGATTCGAGGTCAGCACGTGCGATGGCAGCCCCCTGCGCGGCGACGACCCGTGCCACCCCGACGAGGGCAGACACCGACAGCGCCTCGACGCCGCCGCCCGGCACGCCAAAATGGACCGGGCTGTCGACGTGGGTCCCCGTATGAACGCCGAGCGAGAGGCTCGAGACGCAGCATATCCCGCCGTCGACCTTGTCCTCCGTAGACTCGATTCGAACCCCCGGATTGCCGGGCCAGTGAACCATGCCCTGACGGATGGGAACCGTGACGTCGATCCACTCCACGTCCATGGGCTGGTGGGGTGCAACAAGCAGTCCGCGCAAGTTCGCTCGGCCGTGGCGGAGCACTCGAGCGTCATTTGCTTTTGCTCGCGCTCGGACGCAAGACGCGCATGCTCTTTGCGTTTTCCGCGAGGGCAAGCGAGGCATCATGAAGATAGGTTTCGTCGGACTCGGAAACATGGGATTTGCCATGGCGTCGAGCCTCATACGCAACGGACAGACGCTCATCGTCCACAACCGCACACGCGACAAGGCGAGGCCCCTCGTCGAGCTGGGAGCCCTGGTGGTCGACTCGCCGGCCCAAGCGACCGAAGGGGTCGATGCCGTCGTGACGATGCTCCCGGACGATGCGGCGCTCGAGCAGGTGACGCTCGGAGAGGACGGCATCCTGGCCGCGCTCGGCCCGGACGCGGTGCACGTGTCGTCGAGCACCATCAGCCCCCGGCTGTCGCAACGGCTGGGGCGCCTCCACACCGAGAATGGGCGCGCCTTCGTCGCCGCGCCGGTGCTGGGGCGTCCAGAGGCGGCCGCGCAAGGCCGGCTCGTCGTCGTCGCGGCGGGTCCAGCACGCGCAGTCGAGCGATGCCGCCCGATCTTCGACGCGATCGGCAGCGTGACCCACGTCGTGGGCGAGCATCCGCCGAGAGCCAACGCGGTAAAGCTGGCCGTGAACTTCGTCCTTGCGTCGCTCCTTGCAACCCTCGGCGAGGCTTACGCGCTGGTCGAGGAGTACGGCATGGACGATCGAGCATTTCTCGAGATCCTGAACGGGTCGCTCCTGAAATCGCCCATCGTCGAGGCGTATGGCGCCAAGATCGCCGATGGCTCCTTCGATTCGAACGGGTTTCGCCTCGAGCTCGGCGCAAAAGACGTGCGGCTTGCGGTCGAGGCGGCGGAGGCGCACACGGTCCCGATGCCCATCGCGAGCGTGCTGCGCGAGAGCTTCGTGGCCGCAATGGCTGCCGGCGAGCAAGACGTCGACTGGTCGGCGATCGGCCGCGTGAACACCCGGCGGGCCTCATAAGGGAAACGACATGACCACGACGAAGATCGGCATCATCGGCGACGGCAGGGTGGGCCGCGCCCTCGCACGTGGGCTCAAGCGGGCCGGCCGCGAGGCGCGAATCGTTGGGAGCGACAAGCCGGCGATACGGGACACGGCTGCCTGGGCCACGGTGATCATCACGGCGATTCCGTTCGCTGCGCTCGGCGATCTGGTGCACACGGCGAACGACGCGCTGGATGGGAAGGCCGTCGTGGACGTCACCAACGCGCTCGGCGTCGATGGAAGCCTCGCGCTCGGTTTCACGACGAGCGGCGCCGAGGAGCTGCAGAAGATGCTGCCCAGGGCCCACGTGGTGAAGGCGTTCAACACCGTTTTCGCCCGGCACATGGACACGGGACGGCTCGGCGATCAGCAGCTGACTGCGTTCGTGGCGGGCGACGACCCCGCGGCGAAGGCCGTGGTCCTTGCCCTGGCGGCGGACATCGGCTTCGATGCGGTCGACGCCGGACCGCTGAAGAACGCCCGAATGCTCGAGCCGCTCGGAGTTCTCAACATCCAGCTCGGCCACGCCCAGAAGATGGGAGCGACGATTGGCTTCGAGCTCCTTCATTCGTGACGTTCGTGCGCGTCACGACGACGGAGCGCGGGCTGGTCCGCCCGTCCCGGATGGCCGCCGAAACATGCCGGAGACCAAGACTCCATGTTCTCGCAATGCCCCGGCCTTTACAGTGCTCGGAAAGGTTGGCTCGCCCGCGAGAGCCGTTGCAGAAAGCACCATGATCTACCGATCGATTCGTCAAATGCACAAGATGCTCGGTCAGCTCGACACGTGGCTCGTCAAGACGGCCGAGTACGCGCAGAAGAAGCCCTTCGACGTGAACACGCTCCTCACCTTTCGTCTCGCTCCCGACCAGCACTCGTTCGTCCGGCAGGTTCAGTCGAGCTGCGACCACGCGAAGATGGCGGCAGCGCGCTTGACGGGCAAAGAAGCCCCCAAGCACCCGGACGACGAGCAAACGTTCGAGGCTTTGCACGCCCGCATCAGGGCCGTGAGGACCTGGCTCGACGGCTTTAGCGCTGCCGACTTCGAGGGCGCAGAGAAGCGCATCGTCACGTACCCGCCCTGGGAAGGCAAGGTCATGTTGGGCGAGGACTATCTCCTCGAGCGTGCCCTGCCAAACTTCTTTTTTCACGTGACGCACGCCTACGCGATCCTCCGCAACAACGGCGTCGACCTCGGCAAGAAGGACTACATCGGCCAGCTCAGCCTTCGAGCTCCTTGACGCTCCAAGCGTGGGGTCGGGGCTTGGGCCGCTGCGTTCACTGAGGAGGCGTCGATGCGGCCCGCGATCGAGATTCGCGGCGTCCACAAGTCCTTCGGCGCCGTGCGGGCGCTCGCCGGTGTCGATTTGTCGGTCGAGCGGGGGGAGGCTCTCGCCCTGCTCGGCCCGAACGGCGCAGGCAAGTCGACGCTGATCTCCATCGTCGCCGGGCTCTCGCGCGCGGACGCTGGGACGGTCTCCGTGCTTGGCCACGACGTCGTCCGCGAGTACCGAGCCGCACGCCGTGCGCTGGGCGTCGTGCCCCAGGAGCTCGTGTTCGATCCGTTCTTCGAGGTGCGCGAGGTGCTGAGGCTCCAGGCGGGCTACTTCGGCCTGGGGCGAGAGCAGGACGCGTGGGTCGACGAGCTCCTCGCGACGCTGGGCCTGTCGGACAAGGCGGGCGCGCCGATGCGGACGCTCTCCGGGGGCATGAAGCGTCGCGTGCTCATCGCGCAGGCCCTCGTGCATCGCCCCGAGGTCGTCGTGCTCGACGAGCCCACGGCCGGCGTCGACGTGGAGATGCGCCGCGCACTCTACGGCCTCTGCGGGAGTCTCCTCGCGGAGGGCCGCACCATCGTGTTGGTCACGCATCACTTCGAAGAGGCGGAGGCGCTCTGCCATCGCGTGGCCGTGATCGCGAAGGGCCGAATCGCCGCGCTCGACACGAAGGAGCGGTTGGCCTCGGGCAAGGTCGGCCTCGAGGCTGCCGTGATGGACGCCGTCCGCGCGGGGGGGCCGTGAGCTTGCGGGGGCCGTATACGCTCTTCCGCAAGGAGGTGCTGCGCTTCCGGGCGGTCGCACTGCAGACCGTGGTGGCGCCGGTCATCACCGCCCTGCTCTACGTGATCGTCTTCGCGCAGATGCTCTCCCACGGCGCGCCGATCCAGCCCGGCGTCGACAATGTCGCGTTCCTGGTCCCGGGTCTGGCGATGATGAGTGTGCTCCAGAACGCGTTCAGCAACAGCTCGTCCAGCCTCATGCAGTCCAAGCTCAACGGGAACCTCGTCTTCGTGCTGCTGAGCCCCCTCTCGCCCCTCGAGACCTTCGCAGGGTTCACCGCGGCCGCCGCAGTGCGCGGGCTCGTCGTCGGCGGGGGCATCGTCGTCGGCGCTGCCCTCTTCGTGCACCTCCGCGCGCACGATCTGGCCGTCGTCGTCGCCTTCGCCGTCCTCGGCGGCGCGCTTCTGGGCGCGCTCGGCCTGATCGCGGCGCTCTGGGCAACCCGCTTCGAAGAGCTCGCGGGCTTCCAGAGCTTCGTCGTCGTGCCGCTTTCGTTCCTGAGCGGCGTCTTTTACAGGGTGGACGCTCTTCCCGAGCCGTGGCGCACGATCTCGCTCATGAACCCTTGCCTTTACTTGGTCGATGGCTTTCGCCGCGGCTTCTTCGGCGTGTCGGCCGTGCCGCCGGGCCGCAGCCTCGCGCTGGCCGTCGCCGCGCTGCTCGTCACATCGACCGCAGCCGTCGCGCTGCTCGCGAAAGGCTACAAGATTCGCACCTGACCGCTGCCCGACGGCATATCCCGGCCTAGCCGAGAGGCGCGTAGCCCGTACCTTCAGGGAAGACCATGAAACTCTACTTCACCCCCAGGACCCGCTCGACCCGCCCGCGCTGGATGCTGGAGGAGCTGGGCATCCCTTACGAGGTCGTCACCGTCGATCTCGATGCCAAGGAGCACCGGGAGCCCAGCTATCTCCGGATCCATCCGCTCGGCCAGGTGCCCGCGCTCGTCGACGGCGACGTGACCGTCTTCGAGTCGATCGCCATCTGCATGTACCTCGCCGACCGGTGCTCCGAGCGGGGCCTCGCGCCGCCCGCGTCCTCGCCGCTCCGCGCGCCGTACTACCAGTGGCTGCTCCTCTGCCCGTCGATGATCGAGCCTGCGATCTCGCGCTGGTCGCAGCACAGCGGAGAAGTCACGGAGGCCGAGCGCGAGAAGGCTCGCACGCGCTTCGCCGACGTCGCGGAGCTGTTCACCCGTGTGCTCGCCGTGGGGCCCTACATGCTCGGAGATTCGTTCTCCACGGTCGACGTCATCGTCGGCTCGAACTTGAGATGGGCGCGGAGCGTGGGGCTTCTCGAGGGGCGCGACGCGCTCTCGGGCTACGTGGACCGCCTGCTCGCGCGGCCGGCGGCCCGCCGGGTCTTCGGCGACTGATCACGCCTCGAGCCGTCGCACCCACCGCTCCAAGCCGCGCAGCCCGAGGTTGATCACGTACCCGAGGGCGCCGGCGACGAGCACGTCGAGGGTCAACCCGTCCGTGTCGCCGCTGATCTGCGCGGCGATGACTCGCGCGCCCAGGCCGCGCTCGGAGCCGGCGATCATCTCTGTCACCACCGCCACGACGACTGCAGTCGAGGCACTGGTGCGGAGGCTCACGACGAGGACGCCGAGCGACTCCCAAGGCTGGGTCCACGCGAGCGCTTGCAGCGGCGTTGCGCGCGCGACGTCGAGCATCTCGCGGCGTGTCGAGCGTGGTGCGGAGGCAGCCGTCGTGACGGCGAGGGAGATCGTCCATACGCAGCCCGACGCGACCGTCGCCACCCGGGCGAGCTCGTTGTATCCGAACGCGAGGAGGCAGACGGGCAGGATCACCACCGGCGGAATGCTGCGCGCGAGGTCGAGCAGGCCCTCGATCACCGGAGCCCGGCGCACCACGACGGCCGCCAGCGCTCCGATCACGAGGCCTGCGGCGACGCCCACGGCGAGTCCCAAGCCGGTGCGCGCTGCCGTCGCTGCCAAATCGCCGCCCAGAGTCGGGGCCGCGCGCGAAAGATCGCCCATCGTGGCAGCAGGCGTGGCGAAGAGCGGACGTCCTGCCACGCGAATCTGCGCCACGGCCCACCAAACGCCGATGGTGCCGGCGAGCATCAGCAGATTGGGGCCCAGGGAGGGCGCAAGCCGGCGTCCGCTCATGCCGGCGCTTCGACCGTGCAGCCGTCGACGAGGCGCACGGTGCGCTCGCAGAGATCGGCCACGTCGCCTGCGTCGTGGGTGACGAGGAGCAGGGCCCGGCCGCGGAGCTCCTCGCGCAAGGCGTGGCGCAGTCGCTCCCGGCTCGATGCCGCGATGGCGGAGAACGGCTCATCGGCGATGACTAGATCCCCGGGCGACGCCAGCGCGCGGGCCAGCGCCGTGGCCTGCTTCTCGCCGCCCGAGAGGCGCCCGGCAAGGCGGCTTGGATCGATCCCGGGGAGGATTCGCTCCGCGAGCGCCCGTGCCGCGTCGTAGGCGTCCTCGCGGCGCGCCACGAGGCGGGGCATCGCCACATTGCGGAGCACCGAGAACCAGGGGAAGAGGCTCTCGGCGTAAGCTTGGGGGACGTATCCGACGCCCGCGACAGCGCGCTGCACGGTGCCCTCCGCGGGGGACGTGAGCGCGAGCAAGACGCGCACGAGCGTGCTCTTGCCCGCGCCGTTGGGCCCGACCAGCGCCACGCGTTCCCCGGCGTGCAAGCTGAGGCTCGCCTCACGCAGCATCGGGCGATCGCGGCCGACTACGCCGACCCGATCGAGCGCGGCGACGATCACTGCAGCGAGACGGTCGCTGCCCGCGCGGTGGTGCCCGAGAGCTCGAGTGCCCGGTCGAGCTGCGCGGCGCCGATCTCTCCGGAGCGAAGGTACCGTGCCGGCGGGTAACGATCGACGAAGGGACGCTCGACCTCGCGGACGTACGGCTTCATCGCGGCCCTGCCGACGGCCGGATCGGCCGCGATCATAGCGATGGCCTCGTCGAGCGCGGCGGCGAGCGCCNNCTTCTGCGCGAAGTCCTCGGTGACGGCAAAGGTCCCGAAGAGGAAGGGCTCCCCCAGCACGCGAGGCACGTCCGGCGTGTCGGTCAGCTGCTCGGCGAGACCCCGGGCGAGCGCCGCGGTGGCCATGGGATCGCCCGTGAAAAGTGCATCCACGCCGCCGCCCGCCAGCGCCTCGACCTCCTGCGCTGGGGCGAGGGGGACGATGCTCACATCCTCCGGCCGGAGGCCGTCATGGCGAAGGATCTCCTCAAGCCAGCGTCGGTAGGCGGCGGTCGGCAGGATCCCGACGCGGCGTCCCCGGAGCGCGGCCACGCCGCGGAGCCCGCTGCCCTTCTTTACCAGCAGGTACGAGAGCGGGTGCCCGGCGTCCTCTACCACGGCGGTGAAGACCCNNGAAGACCCGCACCTTGGGGGGAGGAGCCCCGGGTCCGAACAGAATGGGGAACGCCACATAGCCCCCCGCGTCGATCCGGGCCGCGCCGAGTTCGTCCGCCAGCGGTTGAGCCGTGTCGAAGCGACGCACCTCCGCGGTGATGCCGTGCTTGGCGAAGAGGCCATGCTGCTCCGCGACGAACACGGGCAGGCTGATTCGTAGCGTTGAGACCCCGATCACCATGTGATTATCTCCTGACGACCCTGCCCTGGAACACGCGGCGAGGGACAGTAATCCTGCCATCGCCGCGCGCCGGGTCCAAGGTCTGCCGGAGAGGTTCGACAGAGGTCGCTCTCGATCGCCCTCAGAATATCGCCGTCAGAACACCAGGGGGACGTCGAGCNNGATGCATCGTGACGGGCCCCAGGGGCAGGTGCAGGCGCGGACCGATCGCGAACGTCGCGTTGTCGATGGGCAGCGTTCCGCTCTTGTCGTTCGTGACGGCCATGGGCGGACTCAGCCATCGCTGGTAACGCAGCTCGGCACCGACCGAGAGCAGAGGGAAGATGAAATATCCGAGGTGAACTCCGCCCGTGAAGTTCGTTTTGTTCGGGTCGGGGTCCGGGGCTTTCTTGGTCGCCGGGTTGATCCCGGATCCATTCACCCGCCATAGCTGAGCTACCGAGGCCTCTACTTGAAGAGTGATGCCGCCGCTGACCCACGCGAGGTCGACGCCGGGGATCAGAGCGAAGTCGTCCACCGCGAAGAGCGCGTCGTCCAACTGCGACCGCGAGTTCTGCCCGGCGGAGCGCGCGTCGGTGACCCCGGCGCTGGGCGTGTCGCCGTTCCCCATCCCGACCGGAATCGTGGCGCAGAGAAAGGCGCTGGCCTCGAGGCTCGCGGGCAGGGAGATCCCGTACGTTGCGCCAACGAGAGGGTTGACGATGGCGAAGCCGCCGGTCGCCGGCGAGGGCGGGGAGTCGTTGACGGCTGCGAAGCGAACGAACGGGGCGAGCCCCGAGAAGCCATCCGTCAGGCCCGGGATCCCGGTGCCTGGGATTTTGTAGCTGGCGGTTAGTGTCGGCGCGACCGCGAAACCTCCGCTTGCTCCGGCCGCATTGGTGTAGCCAGTGAACATCGAGTCCACCCGGACGACCGTCAACGCCCCCGCGAGCCGAAGCTGCCAGGGCAGCGAGTAGGGGCCGTCGGCGGCGGCTCGAGAGCTGACGGTGGCGGCGGTCGCCACCAGCAAGAGGGCGATGACTTTGCGAATGATCCCTGAAGGCATGCGAAGATCCTCCGAGGCCCACAGGCCTCTGTGGTCCGACCTGAAGCCCCGCCGGCTACCTCGCAACCGCACGACAACGATGCGGCGCTTCGGTCGAAGACCAGTCGAGATCGGCTCAGGGCGCTAGGACTCTTCCCACGCTCATTGTTTCCGATGTTTATCCACGCGACGAATTGTCGTGGCTGGCAAGGGTCAGCGGCCGGTTTTGCGCTCCCGAGCACGGGGACGTCGAGCAAGGAGGACCGCCAGTGCTGCGAGCGCCGAAGCGGCGAGAGCCCCTCCTGTGGCGCCGCCCGAGGCCCCGGGCACCTGACACCCGCAGGAGGGGGCGACCACGGGCGCCAGTGGGAGGTGGCGTACGCAGCGGGCGTAGCCGAGGCCCGATACCGTGACACCGTCGACGACTCCGAGGTTGAACGTGATGCTCCAGGTGAGCGTGGGCAATCCCTCGTTCTGAGTCGAGGTCCAGTAGAGATCCGCCTGGGCGCCCGTGAACGCCGGGTCGATGGCCACGCCGTTCGCGTTGAGGCCGTCGTACTGCACGATGCCAAGAAGCTCGCTGATGTTGGGCAGGTGCCAGCCGGAGAGGCCCCCGAGCGACAGGCGGGAGCAATAGTCGAGAGAGTCCTTCCAGCCTCGTTTCACGCCGTCGTCCGTCCGCTGCCACTCGAGCCCCGTTGTGGTGTCCTGAACGGTCAGGGCCGTAGGCGTCAGTGGCCCCGCCTTGCGCAGGCCCACGCCTCCGTCCTGGCCTCCCACGTTGAGGATGGGGCTCGTGCCTCGAACGCAGCGGACGGGCAGGGGGGTGTCCGCCAAGAACGGGATCACCTCGCCGAAGTCGAACTTCACCGTCCACGACTGCATGTTCTCGGTCATCGCCGTCGGCGTGGACGACCAGTAGTTGTTGGACTGCGCGCCAGCGAAGTTCGGGCTGATCGACGGCAGGTAGATGCCCTCGTCGATCAGCGTCATGAGCTCGACGACCGAGGGCAACCTCCATCCGGTGGCCGCCTCGGCGCTCTTGAAGCCGGCGCAGTGCGGGCCCGCTTGGGCGTAGGTGTACAGGTTGCCGTCGTCGCCGCGCTGCCAGATGAGGCCCGTGTGATTGTCGGTGACCTCGTCGTTCGCCGTCTGCACCAGGGCCTGGTCGTTGGGCCAAAAGTCGCTGTCCTGGAGCTCCCAACCCGCTACCGGGCACGCGAGATCCTGGGTCGTGTCCGTGGCGCACTCCCCGAGGTTCACTCCCGTGTGGTAAAGGTCCGGGTGAGCCGACGTGGGGAGCGGCGCGGGTCCGGTGGGGGCGGCGGCGCCGGAGCCGCTGTCCTCTGACTCCAGGCTTGCGGCGTCGACCCCTGCGTCGGAGTCGGCGGGCAGCGTCGCAGGCGAGAACGTCTCGGCGAACGAGATGCACGTAGCCGGGTTACAGCCCCCGGCCACGAGCACCCGCCCGTCGTTCAGCAAGGCGCCGACGTGAAACGCACGCGCCATGAGCATGGCCGTCGTACCGAGCCACTCCTGCGCCAGCGGCAGGTAGACCTCCGAAGTGGGGAGACTGGCACCGGACGCATTGGCGCCGCCCGCCATCAACACCTCGTGGTTGCCGAGCAAGGTCGCCGTGTGATGGTGCCTCGCGGTCGCCATCGATGGACCCGGCGCAAAACTGCCGGCTCCTCCCCCAGCGTCGCTGCTCGCGCCCGAGGCGGTCCAGATATCCACCGAGGACAGCACGTTCATGCACGCCGCATCGACGCATCCGCCGGCCACGAGAACGGTGCCGTTGGGCAGCAGCGTCGCGGTTTGCCCCGCGCGTGGAGAGCTCATCGAACCCGCGGGCGTCCACGTGTTCGCGACCGGGTCATAGACGAGGGCGTCACCCAGCACCGTCGCGCAGAGTGGGTCGGCGCAGCCTCCGACGACCAGCACGCGCCCATCGGCGAGCACCGTCGCTGTGCCGTACCCGCGCGGGCCCGGCAGCGAAGCCAGCGAGCTCCAGGCGTTGGCAGCCGCGGTCCACCCCTCCGCGGAGGCCGAGCAGCCGGCGTTGAGGTCGCAGCCGCCCGCGACGAGAGCGCCGCCGTCGCCAATCGGGGCGGCCATCGGCGCCGCGACCGAGGTCGGGAGAGAGCCCGTCGCGACCCACGAGTTCGTGGCGTAGGAGTAGCGCTCGGAGAGATTCGTGGTCTGCACGCACGGCTGCGCCAGGCAGAAGCCGGCGTCGTTCATCTGGGTGCAGTTGGTCTCCGTGCAGCCGCCCGCGACCAGCAAGTCGCCCGAGGGCAAAGGGACTCCCGCGAACGTCGTTCGCGCGGTGATCATGGCGGCCCCCGGGGTCCACGTCCCCGAATCCGGGTTCCACACATCGCTGTTGGCCAGCATTTGGCCGCACGCGGTGTTGGTGAAGTTCGCCGGGCAGCCCGTCAGCGCGCACCCTCCGACCGCCATCACATGGCCGTCGGGACGCCGGTACCCGGTGTCGCCCCAGTGCGCCGTCGACATCGATCCGGTCGTGGCCCAGTCCGGATCGACGAGGATCGGCGCCGTCAGTCCCGTCAGATCGATCTCGGTGATGATCGTGCGCCCCACGATGCGCGCGGTACCGCGGCGCCGTTTTCCGTCGGCGGCCCGCGCCAGCGGCGCGGTCAGGCGGAGCCGCGAGACGCCGTCCTTGCCGAGCGCCTCGATCATCCCGTCGGCTTCGCGAAGGGTCCAGACCGCCGAGCCGGTATCGTATGCAAACTCCCTCCGGAGGTGCGCCGGTGGGTCGCGGAAATAGACGTATTCGTCCAAGTGCGTCGGGGTCAGCTTGTAGAGGAGGTCGCCGCCCGCGACCGCGCCGCGGTAGACGATGACGCCCTGGTGGACCTCGGCCGGCACGGGCTGCATCCCGATCTCCTCGGTGCGCACCGAGAATCCGTTGACGCCGTCGAACTCGACGACGTGTGCGGCGTTCGCCAGCGGGGGGAGCCGCGGATGGAGCGTCTGACCGGCGGCGTCGTGGATCTGGACGAACTTCGACTGGAGCGTCTCGTAGCGTGGCGTGAACGTGCCGTCGGCAGCGCGATCGAGGACGAGGTCCGACACCATCCCGAACCACTTCTTGGTGGCGCGGAAATGCGTCTGGATCTCCGCAAGCAGCGGATCGGAACTCATGGGCCATGGGCGCTCGGGAGCGCTGGCAGGAACGCTGACAGGAGTGCTTGCGGGAGCGCCCGCACGCGCGAAAGACGCGACCGAGAGGGTCGCGAAGGCCGCCGCGAGGACAAACGTATACGGTCGAAGGGCGTGAACGCGCATTCGTCAAAATCTCGTGCGTGGGTGTTGCGAAGAAGCGGGAAAAGTCAGCTATCCACAGCTCGTCGCCGGTTCGGCGTAATCGGGAGATTGCCGGCGCGTGTGATCCGGGCGCGGCGACAACACGGTGTCCGCGCTCATCACCCAGGGGGCCATCTTGATCCGACCTCCGGTCATTCCTCCGTCGGCGAGAAGGTCCGTCGTTGCCTGGAGGCGTGCGACGTCCACTTGTCGTGACGTGAGGAAGACGGGCCGGCCGAGCCCATCGCGCAAGTCCCCGCAGGAACGGGGGAGGTACTTCGTGGCGAGGCGACGCGCTTCGGCGGGATCCTGCTGGCAGACCCGGACGCCCTCATCGAGGGCGGCGATCACCCGGTGCGCCTCGTCGGGCCGCTCTGCGACGAAGCGGCTGTCGAAGACAAAGCTGCCAAAGAGAAATGGGCTGCCGAGTAGCGAGGGGAGGATCGGCCGATCGCCGAAGATGTCGGCCACGCCGCTTCGCACCGCGTCGGTGACGCCTGGATCGTTGGTGAAGATCGCGTCGACGCGGCCCGAACGCAGCGCCGCTGCGGTCTCGTAGGGCAGGACGTCGTCGATCGAAACGATGCGCTCGATCGGAACTTTGCTCGCCCCGGTCGCCCCGCAGGTCGTCATGCATTTGCACGTCTTGTCGAGCTTGGCCTGGTGGTAGCCGAGCCCTGCCCGCGCGAGTAGAACCTTCAGCCACTCGCGGTAGGCCTTCGTCGGCAGGACGCCGACCCGGCGGCCGGCGAGATCCTCGATGGACCGGATGCCGCTGCCCTTCCGCAGGAGGAGAAAAGAGATCGGGTTGTCGAGGTCTTCGGCGACGGCGCAGGCGTAATAGAGAGGGCGAGACCGCACGTGTCGGTGAAGCGCGATCGGGAAAGCGACGAAGCCGCCGCAGGGCACGCCCGCGTCCACGATGTCCTCGACGAGCGGGTGGGCCGTCGGGTAGCCCCTCATCTGCACGCGGAGACCCTGGTCCGCGAAGAGGCCTGTCCCGTGGGCGACGAAGAGTGGCAGCGAGACGCCGAGAGCACTGTAGCCAATCGTCAGCATGAGATCTTCCTTCGATGGGTGGTGGCGGTCTCCGGCTCTTCGACGTGCGCCGGAAGTTCGGACGGGCGCCAGCGTCGCCGGCCGGGTGTTGGGGCGGTACACGCACCCCAAACACGAATTTGAATTAACAAAATAGGAGCCCCTCCAGGTAGCGGAGCGTCGCTGGCAACCCCTATCTGCCACGTGAGTTGTTTCTGGCTGTTGTCCGCGCGATTAATTATCGAGCCCTTCAGTCGAGGCGAGCAGGGTGCNNACTACGCCGCCCCGGCTGTGGATCGGCGAGTTGATCGGCAGCCTCCCCGGGGCAGGCACGCCGAAGTGAGTCTATTCGCCACGAATTGAACGCACGCTGCCCGAGTCCGTCACTCGGACCAGGCCGATGGTGGGGCGCTTGTCGGCGGGCTCGTTCGCGTTCGCTTCCGCGTGCCGGCCTCTCACGGCGAGAGCACGAAACCCGCGTAGCCCGCCGCGCTCTCGCTTCGCGTCTGGTCCCCGTCGCTCATCAACCCGAGCCCGTTCAGATCGGGTGGAGAATCGCCAAAATGCGCGCGAAACTGCTCGTCGAGATCGATCGTCTCGTCTTTCCATACGCCCAGCGGCGCGCCCGTCTCGAGGATGATCGTGTCCTGCGCGACGAAGGGATTGCGCGTCCGCCCGCAGACGTTGCCTCTCGCTCCGACCGCGCTCCAGACGTATTTGAGGGTGTACCAGCGGAGCCCCCGCTTCCAGGTCACGTACACGACCGCTGCCGAGTCTTCTGCGCCCCGAGCGCACTCGTCGCCGCCGCGCGGCAAGACGTCCGCACGCCATTTCCATGTCAGGTGATGGAACGAACGCCGTCGGCCGTCGGGTACCTCGAAGCCCAGCACGGCGGTGTCGTAGCCCGGCTGGTAGTCCGAGTGGACGTATGGAAGGACTGGATCGTCGATGACGCGGTAGTAGTTCACGGAGCCCGACTCGCGCGGGATGATCCGCCACGCGTTTGCACTGACGACGAGGTCGCCGTTCGCGGCGGCGATCCCGACGCCGAAGGCAAGTAGGGCGGCGGCGCCCGTCAACGAGGATTTGGTGGCCATGCGGTGAGCGGTGAGCCGGTGCGTCACACGACAGGATCGTAGACTTCGGGCCATTCGTCGAGCTCCAGCAAGGCCTGCTCCAACCTAACCCGCGCAGAGGGCGCTCGTTGGCGCTGCCGTTGCACGCAGTGCCGCCGCCATGAGCGCGATCGAAGCCCCGGTGCGAGAGCCCATCGCCGACAAGCGGGCGGTGCCAGCCCGCCTTCCGAGGGGCGAGATCCGCTAGCCGGTGTCCGCGTGTCGCGCGTTCCGCGGCGTTGCGCTTGCCGCTGCTCTCGAGGGGGCGGTCGCGGGGACGGCGTCCGCTGATCCGATCCCGCCGCAGAACCCGGCGGCGGAAGAGAAGGCCGTGCGGGAAGGTGACTTCGTCACGCCCCGCTACGAGCCCGCCGCGTTCCCCATCATCGGTGGCAACAGCGACATCGGCTTCGAGTTCGGCGGCGTCGGCACCCTGTCCTACTTCGCCGACGGGGTGAAGCCCTACCGCTGGAACATGGATCTCATTCTCGACGCGAGCATCAAGCAGGGGCCGAGCGGACCGGAGATCGCGCAGACCAACTTCCTCTGGCAGATCGACGCGCCCGACGTCCTCGGCCCGGGCCGACGCCTCAACCCCGAGGTCGCCTACAGCCGGACGATCAACTACGGATACTTCGGCCTCGGCGACGCCTCGAGCGGCGTGACCCCCGCGGGCAACCTGAACCCCTTCCGCTACCACGAGTGGATCGACACGGTGGCCCAGGTGCGGTCCTCGCTGCGCGTCGCGCTCGTGGGACCCATTTCGGCGCTCTTCGCGGCGCAGTATCTCTTCGTCGCGCCGTCGATCTACCAGTACAGCCTCCTCGCGTCCGACGCGGCGGGGACGGGCGGGTCGCCGCGCATCTATGCAACCACCGCCAACTCGCTGCCGTCGCTTGCGGCCGGCTTCCTCTACGACTCCCGCGACGACGAGGTCTTCCCCACGCGGGGCATGCTTCACGAGGTGGGCGTGCGCGGTGAGCTGGGATTTCCGCTCGACAACGAAGTCCGCTACGTGGAGGCGGGCACGATCCTGAGGGGCTACGTGCCGCTCGGCCCGATCGTGGCCGCGGCTCGGTTCGTGGCAAACTTCCAGTTCGGCAACGTCCCTTTCTTCGATCTCTTTCAGGCGGGGCCGTTCGATCAGAAGGAGATGCTGGGCGGTTCGGCAGGCATCCGCGGCGTGCCCGTTGGCCGGTACCTCGGACCGATCAAGATGCTCGGAAACATCGAGCTTCGCGCGATGGTCTTCCAGTTCACCGTTCTGCGGCAGACGTTCACGCTGGGCGCGGATGCCTTCTTCGACACCGGGCGCGTCTGGAGCGACTACACGTTTCACTCGCCCCTCGACGGGACCGGTGCGGGTCTGAAGTACGGCGTCGGAGGCGGGCTCTATGTCCTGTGGGGACAAGCCGCGATGCTGCGCGTCGAGGCGGGGTACTCGCCGGACGCCGTTTCCGAGAACCCTTCGCTGCCCCTCGGGATCTACGTGAACGACGGCGTGATGTTCTGACGCCGACGCGCCCTGCACCTAGAAAATTCCAAGGCCGGTTTCGACGATCGAGCCGCGGGGGATGGCGCGGACCGAGTCTTCGGGGTGTTACCGTTCTCGTGGGGTGAAGCCATGAACGACAGCCACGCTGTTTTCGCGAATCGAATGGCTCTTGCGTTTGGCTGCGCCATCGGCACCGCCATGGCCGTGGCGATGACCGCATGCGGTTCCAGCCCCAAGTCCTCGGCGACGTCTCCCGACGCGAGCGTGGGCGACGACGACGGCGGGGAGGGCACGCAAGGCGGCGTCGACGGCGGCTCGTCGGGGGGCGCTACGGGCTCGTCGAGCGGCGGCGGCAGCTCGTCGAGCAGCGGGGGCACCTCCGCAAGCCACGATGGAGGTTCGGCCGACGGCGCTACGGCGTACGACTACTCCGTCTACCAGCACCACAAGAACGGTTCGCGCAACGGCTTGTACATCGATCCGGTGTTGACGTGGTCGGCCGACGCCGGGACGGGCAACGCCGTCACCACCCACGTGGTGTCCGGCTTCACGGGCGCCGTGGCGACGTCGTACATGGGCACCACCAGCACCGACATCTTCGCGCAGCCGCTCTATGTCGAAAACGGGCCGGGCGGCGTCCCCGCGTTCGTCGTCGTGACGGAGCTCAACCACGTGACGACGTACAACGCGGCCACGGGAGCCATCCTCTGGGACAACGGCGAGGGCTCGGCCACGGGTTCGACCATCTCGTATGGCGCTCCCGCGACGGGCGGGACGCACGGCGGCTTCGTCCCGCTCGGCATCACGGGTACGCCATTCATCGACTACAGCTCGGGCGAGGGCGTCATCTACTTCGACGCGATGACCGAGATCGGTACCCCGCTGGTGCCCGTGCACCGCGTGTGGGCCGTGAAGATGGCAGACGGGTCCCCGCTCCCGAACTGGCCGGTCAACGTGAGCGCCGTGTTCTCGTCGGTGGATGGGGGTGCGAACGCGATCTTCAACGCGCCCTATCAAAATCAGCGCGGCGCTCTGCAGCTCGTCAACGGCACGCTCTACGTGCCGTTCGGTGGGCTCAATGGCGATCAGGTCGACCCCACGAAGCCGTACTACGGCTGGGTCATCGCGATCCCCACGAGTGATCCGCAGCACCCGACGGCCTGGCACACGATGGCGCCTCGCGGCGGCATATGGGGCCCGGGCGCGCTGCCCACCGACGGGACCTACGTCTATCCGGTTACCGGCAACACGTCGGCACCGGGCACGTCGGGCTTCACGGCGCCGTCCACGTGGGGTGGCGGAGAAGCCGTGATCCGCCTGGGCGCGGGGGCCACCTTCTCGGGCGCCTCCGCCGACTACTACACGCCCTCCAACTGGGCCGACCTCGACGACACCGACGCCGATCTGGGAGGAGCCAGTGAGGTGCTCGTCGACACGCCCGCCAGCACGTCGTACCCGCACCTGGTCGCCGTGGGCGGCAAGGACAAGAACTTCTACCTCCTCAACCGCGACAACCTGGGCGGGTTGGGAGGGGAGCTCTTCAAGGCCCAGCTTGCGACCGGCCAGTTCAAGGGCGCTCCCGCGGCCTACACGACGAAGAAGGGGACGTACGTCGCCTTCTACATCTACGGCGGCGGAACGGGCGTGGGGTGCTCGGACGGCGGGAACCTCGTCTCGATCAAGATCACCCCCGGCGTGGGCACAGCGAAACCCACGGCGGCCGTCGCTTGGTGTGCTCCCGGTACGAACACTTCGCTGGGTTCCCCGATCGTGACGACGACGGACGGCACGTCCGACGCGATCGTCTGGGACGCCGACACCTCGCTGTGGGCCTTCGATGGCGACACGGGGGCGAGCGTCTTCGGCGGAGGCAATACTTCGATGGGCGGCACGGCCATGCAATATTTCAACACGCCGATTGCGATCGGCGGCGGGCGCCTCGCGGTACTTGTAAACGGACAGCTCTTCGTCTTCTCTGCGCCCTGACGGATGATTCGACGCGCAGCGTTCTTCGCCCTCGTCCTTGGCGTCCCCGCGTGTCACCGCCACGACGAGGCCCCCGCGCCGCCGCCATCGGCATCGGCGTCGCCGTCGACGTCACCGGTGTCGTTCGGCGGCTTGCCCAAAGGTCCGCGCGTCTACGTGAGCAACGAAGCATCCGGCGACGTCACGCTCATCGACGTCGCTTCGGGCAAGGCGCTCGCGTCGCTCCCCGTGGGCAAGCGCCCGCGCGGCATCCAGCGCTCCCCCGATGGGTCCCGCGTGTACGTCGCCCTGAGCGGCAGCGTCGCGGCGCCGCCCGGTTCGAACGCCGCGCCCGCGCCTGCGGATCCGTCGGCCCACGGCATCGGCATCATCGACACCGCGCGCATCGTGGTCGCAGGCCGCCTCGGCGTCGGCTCCGACCCGGAGCAGTTCGCCGTGTCGCGCGACGGATCGAGGCTCTTCGTGTCCAACGAAGACGCGGCCACGGCGTCCGTCGTCGACATCGCGAGCGGCAAGATCGAGGCAACGCTCAAGGTCGGCGAGGAGCCTGAGGGCGTCGCGGCGAGCCCCGACGGCAAGTGGGTCTACGTCACGTGCGAGGCGACGGGGATGGTGGAGGTCGTGGACGCGGCGACGTCGAAGGTGCAAAAGGAGCTGTCGGTCGGCGGCCGTCCGCGCGCGGCGGCCTTTCTCCCGGATTCCTCGAAGGCCTATGTCACGTCGGAGAACGGCGGCACCGTCACCGTCGTCACGTTGCCCGCCCACGCGATCGCGAAGGTGATGAAGGTCGAGGGCCGGCCGATGGGCGTCGTGATCGCGCCGGATGGCGAGGCCGCGTACGTGACGACGGGGCGTGGGGGCACGGTGCTCGTCGTCGACACCGCGAAGGACGAGGTCGTCGGCTCGATTCGCGTGGGCGACCGCCCCTGGGGGATCGACGTCAGCCCTGACGGCCGGACACTCTACGTCGCCAACGGTCCCTCGGACGACGTGTCGATCGTGGACACGGCGGAGCGCAAAGAGACGTCGCGGGTCAAGGTCGGCTCCAAGCCGTGGGGCGTCGTATACGTCCCTTAGGGACCGGCGTCGCTCGAGATGGCTCGCGCGAGTACCGTCGCGATGCGCTCGAACACGATGGCGGTCACCGCGAGCACGCCGAGCGCGCGCAAGGGGGCCAGCAGCGCGTGCACCTGAGCCGGTGATGCGGCCCGTGCGACGAGAGCCCCGGCGATCTCGAGGACCACGGCGGCCGCGAGGATCGGCCCTGCCAGGGCCACGGCGAACGCGATTCCCCCGAGCAGGTCCGCAGTCGCCGCGAGAAATGGGTTCGCCGGCGTTGGTCGAAAGGCGAGCGCCGCTGCGGCGCGCGCTGGTCCGCCCGTCGTGAGAAAGATGGCGCTCGCCAGGATCGACATGGGTGTGCCCATTGGCGTCGCCGTGCCCTCGACCACGGAGGACGCCGCCGTGTCGCGTGATCCGCGCAGGGCGTCGGCGACCCCGCCAGCCATCGTCGCGGCCCAGAGCGGCACGGCCGCCGCGATGGCCACCGGCAGCCCACGCGCGGCCTCCGCGAGGGCCTGCAAGACCCAGGGGCCGTGGTCGTGGGCGCCCGCGGGCGCAATCGCCGGGAAGTAGCTTGCGGCCACCGCCAGCCCCAGCACGACCCTCGACGGACCCGGCAGCGCACGCAGCCCGAAGGCCGGCACGAGCGTGACGAGGGGCATGGCGCGGGCCCACGCGATGCCCAACCGAAACCAGTCCGTGGCCGAGTCGACGCCGGCGATGGCGTCGGCGGCGATGTCCAGCATCGAGGGCACGGCCGCAGCCGAGCCTAAGTGACCGTGTGACCGAGCTTCTTCTTGCCGTCCTGGAACAGCACCTCGATCCGCGCGCCTTCGACCCCGAGGACGAGCCCCTTGCCGAACTTGGAGTGCAGGATGAGGTTGCCCTTTGCGTAGCGAGAGGAAAGGACGAAGGGGATGAACGACCCCTCCGGCTTCGCCTCGACTTCGGCCCACTTGGGCTCCGGCTCCGCCGGTTTGCCCCAGGCTTTGTCTTCGTCGTCCTCGGTCGCCCGGGAACCTGTGCTGCGTTGCTTCGTGCGCTTCATCGACATGGCGATCCGCCCTCTAGCGCAGATCCGAGTGGCTGGGGAGAAGCGTTGTTGCTCACGCGGTACGGCGGCGCCCTGCTAGGCTCGCGCCGCGGTGTCCATGTTGGGTACTCCGGCGCACGTTTACCGAGAGACCCGCAAGAAGAACGATCAGCTCTTCAACACATATCTCATGCGGCCGATTGCCGCGGTCGTCGTGGCCGCCCTCGCGCCGACCCGGGTCACGCCCAACCAGCTCACGCTGCTCAACCTGGCGCTCTTCGTCGCCGCGGCGGCGACCTTCGTGGCCTATCCGTCGTGGGGCGGGTCGCTCGTGGCCGTTGCCGTCCTGGAGGTTAGCTACTGCTTCGATTGCGCCGACGGGATGCTCGCGCGGTTCAAGAAGCTCGCGTCCAAGGCAGGGCACCTCTTCGACTTCTTCACGGATGAGAGCAAGGCGGTCATGCTCGTCGCCGCCCTCGCCCTGCGGTCGTGGCGTACCGGTGGCCTCGGGATCGACGGCCACGGCTGGCCCCCGGGGGACGCGCGATTCCTCCTTGCAGGAATCGCTGGCGTGGTGACGGTCGCGTCGGCGCTTTCACTCACCAACTTCGTGCGCCGCCCCGAGATCTCGGGGCGCGAGACGACCGTCGAGGCCTACTACGAAGCGGCCGGCGCCAAGCCACCCACCGGGATGGCGCGCGCCGGCACCCTGGTCGCCTTGTTCCTTCGATGGCTCAATCACTACCCGAGCCACCTGTGGCTCTGGGCCCTCGCGGGACGACTCGACGCGTACTTCTGGCTCTACGTGGCCCTCAACGGCGCCTACCTCGCGCGCGGTTGGCTCGGCCTCGCCCTTCGATTCGGGCGCTCCTGAATGCCCTCGCGGTCCCGCTCCCTCGCGCTCGCCCTCGCCGCCCTCCTCGCCTGCAGCCGCCACGACGCCCCAGCCGGCCCGGGGTCGGCGCCCGCGTCCGCGCCTGCGTCCGCG
>PLIR01000355.1:0-339 GCA_003139415.1 Myxococcales bacterium
GCCGGCGGTGAGCTCGGCGGTGAGCTGGCGCACGAGAGGTAGCGATGCGGTTCGGACGGCGTCGCCTTTGGCGGTGAGAAAGACCTGGCTGCCCCGTCCATCCTGCGGATCGGGCTGACGCCGTACGAGGCCCGCGCTCTCGAGGCGTCCGAGCATCCCGCTGACCGCGGACTTGTTCAGATCGAGCGTGTCGGCGATTTCCGTGAGCGAGGCACCGCCGTGCTTCGCCACGAAATAGATCGTCGCGAGCTGAGACGACGAAACGCCGAGCGCCGCCAGCGTGCGGGTATTCGCGTGTGCGAGCAGGGCGAGGTGCGCCCGGTGCAGCAGGAAGAAGAG
>PLIR01000355.1:355-3454 GCA_003139415.1 Myxococcales bacterium
CTCTGCGTCGAGGTACTAGTGGCCACTGGCTCGCGGCCGCAAGACATGGTACACATGTGAACTAAATGAAGCTCGCGAGGCCCTCATGAACGTCGCGCCCGAACGTCTGCGCAAGTTGCACGGTTTGCCCGTCGTCGGCCCGTGGCTCGTCTCGACTGCGGTCGCCTCCGTCGCGCCGTATTTTGCGTCGATTGCTCCGCGCATCGCCGTCCTCGAACCGGGCCGTTGCGACGTCCAGTTCCGAAACCGCCGCCAGGTCAGAAACCACCTGGGGACGGTGCACGCCATCGCGATGTGCAACGCAGGCGGCTTCACTCAATGGACGGTTGCTCTAGAACGCATCCGACAACTTCGNNCTCAATGGACGGTTGCTCTAGTGTCCCATCTGCCCGGGCTGCGGCTGGCCCACCCTGCCGTTCTGGATCGGGTTCGGTGGCGGCGCCCCTGAGTTGACTACGAGGTCGGCCGGCAGGTACAGATCGATGACGAACACGAGGTCGGTGCGCGGAGGGATCTCCGGGGGCCGTCCGGCCTCGCCGAAGGCAAGCTGCCAGGGGACCTCGACCCGACGTTGTTCACCGGGGCGCATGCCGGCGAGGGCGCGCTCGAAGCCGCAGATCGTCCTCGTGCTGCCCAAGATGATCTCGCTCGGCATGTCCTCGTTGTGGACGACCTGGCCGTCGGACAAGCTCGCGACGTAGTGCGTGCGAACCGTCATGCCCGGCGTGACCGGAGCCCCCGTTCCCTCGGCGAGTACCTGGGTGCGAACGTTCGCATCGGCTGGGGTGTCCGGCGTGCACCGCGCGCCGACGAGCCATGGGTCGTCGCTGCGGGCATTGCTCGCGGTTGTCTGCCGCGCGAGGATCGGAGGAGGACCGCAGTTGATCGTCAGCGACGCGATCAGGATCGATGTTTCGAAGAGAATTGTGCGCATCTGTTGGAGCCCGAGGATGCGCGGAAAGCGCAAACCGGTGGCGACCGACCTTACACCAAGGAAGCCGGCCAGAGAATTGCGCGTCCGGCGACGTCTTGTGCGGCCGGTGTCACGGCGCCGCCCCCACCACCGCTCCGAGCACTGCACCGCCAGCGACGAGCCAAGTCGTATTCACACGGAACCGTATCAGCAGGCCCGCGCTGAGGGCGGCGACGGCCGTCGTCGTCCAGTCCACCAAGGCCGCACGCCCGAGCTGCACCGTCACGACCGCCATCAGCGCGAGCGCCGCGACGTTCACCCCATCGAGAAATGCCGATGCGGACGGCGATCCTCGAACGCGAGCCAAGAGCGGTCGCGTCAGCGCGACGAACACGAAGCCCGGCAAGAAGATCCCCACCGTAGCCAGAAGTGCTCCCCAGCCACCCGCGAGGACGTACCCGATGAACGTGGCCGTCGTGAACACGGGACCGGGCGTGACTTGGCCGACGGCCAGCGCGTCGAGAAGCTGCCCCTGGGTGATCCAGTGGAGGCGATCGACGAGGTCCGCGCGCAAGAAGGGAAGCAACACGTACCCGCTGCCGAAAACGATCGCGCCGATCTTCAAGAACGACAGAAGGATCGCGGGCAAACTGACGGAGGGTGCCCACGTGGTACCCGTGCCGGCCAATCCTCCGAACAGGACGGCTCTCGCNNCTGCCGTCTCCGCGGGAGACTTCGCGGTGCGCAACGGAGGCAACTCCGGCTCCGACCAACACGGCGAGGGCGTCCACCTTGAAAGCCGACGCCGCGCAGGCCACGACGCCAAGCGCGCCCAGCCAGAAGGACTTCTTGATTGCTTTCGGGGCGAGGCCCCAGAGTACCTGGACGACGATCGCGATGACGACCGGTTTGATGCCGTAGAGGATGCCCGCAATCCGGGGAAGCGAGCCGAAACGCACGTAAGCCCAGGCGAGCGCGGTCACCATGACGGACGCCGGAAGGATGAAGCACACACCCCCGAGGACCAGCCCGAGCCAGCCGGCTTGGTCGTAGCCGATGAAGATGGCGAGCTCGGTCGAACTGGGCCCCGGGATCAAGTTGGCGGCACCGAGCAGATCGAGAAACTTCTCGGACGAGAGCCATCGGCGCCGACGGACGACCTCGTCCTCCATGATGGCGATATGAGCCGCGGGGCCGCCAAAAGCGGTGCAGCCAAGGCGTAGAAAAAGGAGGGCAAGCTCAGAGGGCGTGGCGCGCGACGTGCCCGTCGGCTCAGGTCCCCCGGAACTGTTGTCGACCATCGCGCCAGCCGCCATCGACCGATCCTAGTCGCCCGTCCCGGTCAGCGAGACCTTATGGGAGTCCGGCGGTTCAGTTCGTGTAAATGATGTCTGGAGACGTGGCGCTCGCCGGGTAGTACTGGCCGATATAGATGCACATGACGTTTGTCTGCGCGGAATCGCCGAACGTCAACGTGGCGCCGGTGTCGTTGAAATACGAACAGTCCCACGTGATGGGGGAGCCGCTGGTCATCGGGACTGCCGAGAGCGGGCCCGTCGCCGTCGGCGGCTCCTGCATTCCGGGCGCGTGCAGGAAGAGGCCCGGGCTGTTCCAGTTCGTCTCGCTGTAGAACGCATTGCTGCCCGTCGACGCAGAGAGCTTCAGCCCCCACTGGTGCATGTGGCTCCACGACGTAAAGATGCTGTACGTCGAGGGCAGGCCCGACCCGCCGGACCACGTCTCGGTCGCCTGGTACGGATTGGACTTCGTTGCCGTCGCCGGCACGCTCAGCGAGCTATTGTTGAGGAAGATGCTTCCGACGTGCGTCTGGACCACGCCTGCCTTGGCCGGCGTGATCGTGATGCTGACGTTCGCGGTGATCGACTCCGCGCTGGCGTTCAGGTAGTGCGCGTTGATCATCACCTGGTTCGAGCCGCTCAGCGAGTAACCCATCGGCTTGCCCTCGGAGTCGGTCGGATAGTTGACCGTCCAGTCGGGCTGCTGGGAGAGGAACGGGAACGGGTGAAACTCCAGCCCCGCGCCGGCGCACGGGCCGATGGTGCCGACGGCAGGCTCCACCACCGTATTCAGCGTCGTCACGCTGAAGAGGAAGAAGTGGTGCGACCCCGCGCTCATCGTCCCGTGCATCGACAGGAGGTCGGTGGTGACGCCGGCGAACGGGTTGT
>PLIR01000390.1 GCA_003139415.1 Myxococcales bacterium
TCGAGCCAGAACATCGCGCTCGAGAGGAGAAAGCTCCGAACCTCGTTTCGTTCGTAGTTGAAGACGAAGGTGTGCCACTCGGGGTGAAAGCCCTGCCGCGGATCCGCATGCTCGTAGAGGTGCGTCCCATCGAAGAAGCCGAGGCCGTGGGCGTCGGTGGGAAAGTGCGCCGGCACCCAGTCGAGGATCACTCCGATGCCGCGCGCGTGCAGCGCGTCGACGAGGAACATGAGATCCTCGCCGGTGCCGTAGCGCCTTGACGGCGCAAAGTAACCGGACACCTGGTAGCCCCAGGAACCAAAGAAGGGGTGTTCCATGACGGGCATGAGCTCGACGTGGGTGAAGCCGAGCTGCGCGACGTACTCGGGGAGCTGGGCGGCAAGCTCCCGGTAGCTCAGCGACCGGAAGCCATCCTCCGGCACGCGCTTCCACGAACCAAGGTGGATTTCGTAGATCGAGATTGGCGCGTCGAGGGCGTTCCGGCGATGCCGCTCGGCGAGCCACGCCGAGTCGCCCCACGCATAGTCGCTCGCTGTGACGATCGACGCGGTGCCCGGGGGCGCCTCGTGCAAGAAGCCGTACGGGTCGGCCTTCTCGGCCACGTGCCCCGCGAAGCGCGAAGCGATGCTGTACTTGTAGCGGTGGCCGGGGGCCGCCTCCCGCAGGACGCCGTGCCAGACGCCCGTGTCGCCGATGGGCCGGAGCGGGCTCGCGTCCGGGACCCACCCGTTCCAGTCGCCGATGACCGACACGCGCTCGGCGTTGGGCGCCCATACGGCGAACGCTACGCCGCCGGGCACGGGGTGCGCGCCGAGCTTTTCGTACGCGCGCGCGTCGTGTCCTGCCTTGAAACCTGTGAGATCGACCTCGCTCAGCTGGTCAACCAGCATCGATTTCCTCGAGGATCCGTTGCAGGCCCAGCACGGGGATTGGCACCCAATCGGGGCGGTTGTCGAGCTCGTAGTAGAGCTCGTACACGCACTTCTCCAGCAAATAAAAGTAGAGCAACGTGTCCCGGGCGCCTGGCGCGGCGGGCAAGACGGAACGGCCGGCGGACGCCCGGAAGTATTCGTCGAGGAACGCGCGACGGGCGGCCACGTGCCAGGCCTCGGCCGCGCGCCGGAGGCCATCGATGGGAACGTCGCGCGCCGGCTGACGCGCCGCGGCCACGGACGCATAGTGCAGCGACCGGACCATCCCGGCGACGTCGACGAGCGGGGACCGCTTGGACTTCCGCTCCACGAGCGGACGGGCCGGCTCGCCCTCGAAGTCGATGAGGACCAGATCGTCGCCCGAAACGAGCACCTGACCGAGATGCAAGTCGCCGTGCACGCGGGTCTTCACGCAGGCCCCATCGGCGGCGACGAAGCGTGCCGCGATGTCGCGAACCGCGGGGGCCCGACGACGAAGGGCGCCCAGTCGCTCGCGCGCGTCCGGCGGCAGCCGACGGGCGTGATGGTCCAAGCGCGACAGGACGTCGTCGAGCGAGCGGACCAGAGCTTGCGCGATCGCCTCGCGCTCGGGGCGCTCGATCGGTTCCGGCGAGAACCGCGCATCTTGGGACGGCGCCGCGAGGATGCCGTGCAGCTCCGCGACGCGCGTGGCGAGCGTGGAAGCGAATCGGACCGCGTCGTCGGCGCCGTCGGCGCTCACCGTGCGGCGCGCGAGCGTCGCAAGCACGAACGACCAGGCGTCGCCGACGTTCGGCACGAACGCGGACGCCATGGCGATCGTCGCGACGGCGGCGCCGGGCCACGCGACCTCCGCGACGGCGAGCAGGCGCGGCGCGTGCGCAAACCCCGCGCGGGTCAACATCTCGCCCATTTCGACGTCGGGCGGGGTGCCTTCCTCGAGCTTGCGAAGCACCTTCACCACGCACGATGTGCCAAAGGCGACACTCGTGTTGCTCTGCTCGGTCTGGATCGGGCGAGGCTCTACCGCGTCGTCCGCGAAACGCTCGAACCCTCCGCCCACGGCGCGGAACGCGACCTCGGCGCCGCCCGCCGTGACGACCGCACTGCGCGCGAAAAGCCCGTACAGCCCCTCGAGAGCGTGACGGTCGCCGAGGGCGTCGATCAGCCATCGGGGCCGCTCCTCGCCGTCTACCGTGACTGCCCCGACGACCAGATCGGGCCGCGCCCGCGTGAGATGGTCTGCGGCGTCCCCGTGGACCCACGTCAGAGGCAGCACGTACTGCTCGTCGGCCCCTTCGACGAACCCAACGCGCACGACGGCAAGGACCATCTCCTTCACCTCGCCTGGCAGTGGGACGGCGCACACGAGGGACGTCGCCGCGACCGCGCGCGTCTTCGATCGAAACCAGCGCCGCGCCGCGACGAACACCCCGAGCCGGGTCTCGAGGGCATGGCGCCCAGCCGCGGAGAATACGTCGATGAGACGACCTTGGCTTTGCACGGCATCCCTCACGCGAAATAGTCGAAATCGTGTTCCGTCCGCACGCGGCGACGCACGGCGAAGATGGACGCAGGAAGGACGTTGGGGTCGATCTCCACGTAAGCGCGACGGCCTTGCCACCGGTAGCGCGCATCCGCGAGGACATCGTGGACCTGGAACGCCTCGTCCGGGCCGACGCCGAGCGCCGCGACGTCGAGGTCGATCGTGGCCGCGTGCGTGCGGTGCGCGTCGAGGTTCACGGCCACCAGCACGACGCTCGTCCCGTCGGCGCTACGCTTGCTGAAGACGAGAATCGAGTCGTCGTCGGTGTGGTGGAACGTGATCCGGTTGTCTTGCAAGGCAGGATGGGTGCGCCGGATGCGGTTCACGAGGGCGATGATGTCTCGAAGGCTGTCCTCCTGATCGACGTCCCACGCGCGGATCTGGTACTTCTCGCTGTCGACGTACTCCTCGGCGTCGGCGCGCGCCTCGTGCTCCATGAGCTCGAACGGGGGGCCG
>PLIR01000381.1 GCA_003139415.1 Myxococcales bacterium
CCCCGCCTGAGGTGTTGATGGCGCCGGAGTTCATCGCTTCGAAGCTTGCGCTGAACGCTCCCGGACCGGGCACGTACACGAGCGAGGCTCCGACCTTCGCGAGCTCCCTTTCGAGAATGCCCTCACGCTTGGCATAGGCAAGGATGCCTGCGTTCCCGGGGTCGCTGAACCGGATGACCACGGATTCCGCGCTGGTCGGCGCGGATGGAGACCCTGCCTTCCCCGGATTCCCGGTCGTGCTGGCCTCCGACGATTTGCAGCCGCTCGCCAGGCCGGCGAGGCAGAGCGAGAGAATGGCAAACGATGTCTTTAAAAACAGACGCACACGGTGCGGTGACGGCATGGTGGGGCCTTTTGCGGTTCAAACCTGCTACGACAAGCCGGAAGCAAGTGTCTCCCGGCTTGCCTCAAATGTCTAGCATAGTAGACACCGGTGTGCCGCCGTGCTTCTGTACGCACCGTCGCCTCGAGCGGGACACGGGTCGGCGCGGCGATGTTGTCCCTGGAATCCATGAAGAACATCTGGCGAGCCGTCCGGTTCATCCCGGAGTACCGAGGTCGTGTGGTCGGCGTGGTCGCGGTCGGCAGCGCCTTGGGCGCGTTGGCCACGGCTGCTCCGCAGGTCTACAAAATGGTGGTCGACGTCCTCTCGGGGATGGTTTCGGGAAGGCTTTCGCACGAGCAAGGGGCGCGGCGCGTGGTGATCCTCGTCGCCGCCTTCTTCGTGCTGCGCGTGGCGGTGGTCGTGTTCAGCGCGCTGCAGGACAAGCAGGCCGACGACCTGTGGCTCGACGCCGTGAGCACATTCCGCCAGCGCGTCTTCGACAACATGACGCGGCTGTCGATCGACTACTTCGAGAAGGTCCGGGTCGGCGAGATCATGGACCGGTTCGGGGCGATCACCCAGATCACGATGTGGCTCATGTCCCTGACCGAGGGGACGCTCGCCAATGTGCTGCAAATGCTGTTCATGCTCGGGCTCCTGGCCTGGCGCGCTCCGCCGATCGGCGCGATCATGGGCGCCGTCCTCGCCGTCAATTTCGTCATTTCGTATCGCACGGTCGGCTGGACACGACCCTACCGGCGGGGTTGGCAGCGTCTTGCCGGAAAGATGACAGGGCTCCTCGCCGAAATGGTCGGCAACATATCCACCGTTCGCAGCTTCGGGGGTGAGCCGGCGGTGAAAGATCGCTACGACCAGACGCAGGCCGAGTGGCGCGTGATGCGCGACGGGCTCCATCGAACCGAGTGGCGCTCCGCGCTGATCCTGAACATCGCGAACGCGATCGGGGTGTTCGTCGTGGTCGCCATCGCCTCCCTGGGCGCCGTTCGGGGCCGGTACACGGCGGGCGACATTTTGCTCGTCTTGACGCTTTCGCAGAGCCTCATCAGCACGGTCGCGCCCATTGCTCGGCAGATCAATCAAATGGGCGAGATCGACAGCAGCGCGGAGCGCCTGCTCGAGCTGCTCGACGTCGAGGCCGAGGTCCGAGACGCCCCGGGCGCGGTTGACCTCGAGCGCCTGGAGACGGTCGCTTTCGAGAACGTAAGCTTCGCTTACCCCGAGAAGGGCACCCTGGCGCTTCGCGAAATCTCTTTCGTGCTGGGCCAGGGCCAGTCGCTGGCGCTTGTGGGACCGAGCGGCAGCGGGAAGACAACGATCGTCAAGCTCCTGATGCGCTTCTACGACCCGACCGAGGGTCGCGTCCTCGTCAACGGGCGCGACATCCGCGAGTACACGCAGCGGTCCCTCCGTGCGGCTCTGGGTGTCGTCCTGCAAGACGTGGCGCTGTTCAACGACAACATCGCCGAGAACATCGCGTTCGCCCGACCGGGCGCCTCGCTCGACGAGGTGCGCGCCGCCGCCGTCGCGGCCAACGCAGACTCGTTCATCGGCGGCCTCCCCCAGGGCTACGACACGCTCGTCGGCGAACGTGGCATCAAGCTCTCGGGAGGCGAGAAGCAGCGGGTCGCGATCGCGCGCGCCGTGCTCAAGGACCCCCAGCTCATTATCCTGGACGAGGCCACGAGCGCGCTCGATTCGGAGAGCGAGCACGCGGTTCAACAAGCGCTCCAGCGCCTCTTGCGGGGTCGCAGCTCGGTCACCATCGCGCACCGTTTGAGCACGGTCGTGGGCGCCGATCAGATCCTCGTCCTCAAGGAGGGGCGGGTGGTCGAGCGGGGGCCGCATGCGACCCTGGCCCGGCGCCCCGGCGGCCTGTACGCGAGGCTGCTGTCCATTCAGACCCAGCAGCCCATCGCACCCCCTCCGGCGCTGATTCCCGCGGACATTCCGGCGTAGCCGAGGCGCGCGTGGCGCCGTCGCGTATCGTCGAGGCCTCAGCGGCCCGATGCGAGCGCCGCGCCGGACGAAGCGATTGCCGCGGCGGCCCGGCGAGGGCGAGCCGAATGCGGGTTCGCGGGCCGCTTGAGACCGAGGCGATCGCGGAAGGTCCCCGCCTCGTATTCGGTACGGAAGATCCCTCGACGCTGCAGCTCGGGCACGACGAGACGCACGAAGTCCTCGAATCCCCCCGGCAAGAGCGGCGGCACCACGTTGAACCCGTCGGCACCCCCACGGGTGAACCACTCTTCCATCAGGTCGGCCACTGTCTTGGGCGACCCGATCACCTGGATGTGGCCCTTGGCGACGCTGAAGCGGAGCACGAGCTGGCGAATAGTCAGGTTCTCGCGCCGGGCGAGCTCCGTCAGCTGCTTCCAGCGGCCGCGCCCGTTCTCTCCTGGCGCCAAGTCGGGGAGCGGTCCGTCGAGAGGGTATGCCGAGACGTCGACGCCCATCAGGTTGACGCCGTGACGGAAGTCGACGGCGTTCTGCAGCTCGGCGAACTTGTCTTGTGCCTCTTGATCTGTGGGAGCGACCACGACCGAGAGACCCGGCGTCACCTTGAGATCGTCGGGGTCGCGGTTGTACTTGGCCATGCGGCTCTTGATGTCGGAATAGTAGCCTTGCGCGACCGCGAGCGACTGAGCCGAGGAGTACGTCATCTCCGCGATGCGCGCCGCGAACTCACGGCCGGTTTCCGAGTTGCCCGCCTGGACGATGACGGGGTAGCCCTGGATGGGGCGGGCGACATCCAGCAAGCCGTCGACCGTGAAGTGCTCACCTTTGTGGTGTACGGGGTGCGCGGAAGCCGGGTCGAAGAACAGCCCGTCGGTGCGATTGGGGTGATCGAACGCGTCGTCGTCCCAGCTGTCCCACAAGGCCTTCGTCACCTCGAAGAACTCCGACGCGCGCTCGTAGCGCTCCTCGTGTCCGAGGGGGACGGGCATCCCGAAATTGCGCGCGGTGGCGTCCGAGAGCGACGAGACCACGTTCCAACCGGCCCGGCCCTGGCTCAAGTGGTCGAGAGAGGCCAGGACGCGTGCCACGTTGTAGGGCTCGCTGAAATTGGTGTTGATCGTGGCCACCAGGCCGATGTGCTTCGTATGCGCCGCGATGGCCGAGAGCAGCGTGAGAGGCTCGAACTGGAACGCGAGCCCGTGACTGGCCAGGGAGATCAGCTTATCGCTCGTCCTGCCGATGAAATCGGCCATGAAGTAGGTATCGAACTTGGCCGACTCGGCGAGCTTGGCGAGACGAACCCAGTATTCGATGTCGGGCCGACCGCCGTCGGTCGCAGAGGGAAGCCGCCACGCCGCAGGGTGGTGTCCAAAGCGCATGAAGAACGCGTTGAGTTTGAGTTGTCGCTTCGGCATGGGAGGCTCGCCTTTCTGTTGTCTTGTATACTAGACGAAGGTCCCAAGATATGAAATGGTACGACCCATGAATCTTCGACACGTCTTGACGCACAACTTGGTCGCAATCATCGCCGGCACGATGGTGGCCGCCTGCAACGGCGACGACACGCTGCCGATTCCCCCCAACCTCGCGGATGCCGCCCCGTCGAGCGACGCGGCAAAGGGCGACGGTGCCGCCGGCCTGGGGGATGCAGCACCCGGCGGCGACGCCGGGCCGAGCGACGCGGGCTCGAGCGATGCATCCCCCGATAGCGGCGAGAGCCCGTCGAGCCTTGACGCATCGGACGCTTCCGAGGCTGTCGAAACGGGGACGACCGCCGTCTCGGACGCGTCCGTCGATTGACGGGCCTGCCCTCGGGCTCCAGCCCTCCCCGGCGGCGCGGGGAGGGCGGAGCTCACGCCACTTCGACGGTCGGCTCGGGTCGGGCCGAGGCCTGACCGCGAATGTAGGCCTCGTGGATCTTCGCGTATGAACCCCGGCGGGCGAGGAGCTCCTCGTGGGTCCCGAGCTCTGCGAGCGTGCCGTTGTGCATCACCGCGATGCGGTCGGCGTCGCGGATCGTGGCCAGGCGATGGGCGATGACGATCGCCGTCCGGCCGGCGCACAGGCGCCGCAGCGCGTGCTGGATGCGCCTCTCCGTTTGCACGTCGATGGCCGAGGTGGCCTCGTCGAGCACGAGGACCGCCGGGTCGGACAGGTAGGCGCGCACCAGGCACACGAGCTGCCGCTGACCGTGGCTCAAGCTCGCGCCGAGGGGGCCCACCTGCGTGTGATAGCCGTTCGGCAGCCTGCGCAGGATGTCGTCGACGCGCAGGCTCCGCGCTCCCTCGATCAGCTCGTCGTCGCTGGCGTGCGGTGCGGAGAGGCGCAGGTTCTCCAGGATGGTTCCGCTGAAAAGGACGTTGTCCTGGAGCACCACCCCGACGTGGCGCCGGAGCCCCCGCTGGGTGAGATTCCGAATGTCGACGCCATCGAGCCGCACGGCGCCCACCTGGGGCTCGTAGAAACGCGTCAGGAGCTGCACGAGCGTGCTCTTGCCGTGCCCCGTCGGCCCTACGATGGCGACGCGCTCTCCGGGCGCAACCCGCAACGTGAAATCGCGGATCACGGGGCCTCGGTCCGGGGCGTACGCAAACGTCACCCCGTCAAACTCGACGCTCCCACGCACCGACGGCGGGTCAACAGCATCGGCGACGTCCTCGATCTCCGGCCGGGTGTCGAGGAGCAGGAAGATGCGCTGCGCCACAGCCGTGCCTGCGGCGTAGCGTTCGAAGAGGTCGCCGAGCTCCTGTAAGGGGGCGAGGAACAGGAAGACGTAGAACAAGCTCGCGGCAAGCTGGCCGAGGGTGACTTGGCCTAGGGCCACGCCCCGTCCACCGACGACGATGAGCGCGGCCATGCCCGCCGTCGAGAGCACGCCGGTGAGGGGCGGGAACCAGCTCGTTCGGACATTGCCGCGGATGAGCGTGGCCGTGAAATCGTTGAGCAGCTCCTTGTAGCGGCGCCGATTCTGTTCCTCGCGCCCGGTCTGCTGCAGCACCTTCACGCCGTTGACCGTCTCAACCAGGTGCGACGTGAAGCGGCTGCGGCGCTCGGCCACCGGCCCCCAGTTGCGCGAGGCGAGGCGATTGAAGAGCACGAGCGCGGGGACGAGGAGGGGGACGAGCCCCGCCACCGACCAGAAGAGCGGCGGCGAGATCGAAAAGAGCAGCACCCCCGATACCCCGCAGCGAAGAATCGCCGACAGCAGCTCGGGCGGGCCCTGAATGAGCAGTGGTTCGAGGGTGTCGACGTCGCGATCGGCCCGGGACACGATGCGCCCCAGCTTTGTCCGGTCGAAGTACCGGATGCTGAGGGTTTGCACGTGCGCGAAGACGGCGCGCCGGAGGTCGTTGAGGACGACGATGGCCGCGCGCCCGGCGACGTATTGCGAGACGCCGGCGAGGGCGAACCGGAGCGCCCAGCAGAGCGCGAGGCCCCCGATCATCCACGCGACGAAGGGCCCGTCCACCGAGCGGCCCGATGCCCCTGGGACAAAGCCCCGGTCGATCACCTGGCGGACGAACCATGGGCGCAGGAATACCGTGATGACGAGGATGCACTCGATGCCGACGACCGCCGCGATCTGCGCCCGAACGGGCCCGAGCAGCGGCACGAGGCGGCTGAACATACGCCGTTCGAGGTCGACGAGGGCGAGCTGCTGCTCGACCTGGAGGTCGCTCGGCTCGTTGTCGCGCGCCAGGGCCTCCTTCTTGTGACCCGCCGGCTCAAGCCGCGGCATCGTGGATCCCCATCAGCTCGCGGTAAGTGACGCTCGAGCGCGAAAGCTCGTCGTGCGAGCCTTCCGCAACGATGCTGCCTCCTTGTAGGACCGCGACGCGGTCGGCGAACATCGCCGTCGACGGCTTGCTCGCGACGATGAGCATCGTGATCGGCGTTCCGCTGCTGCGCGCCAGGTCACGGACGCCGTGCAAGATGGACTGCTCGGTCAGCGCGTCGAGGGCGCTGGTCGAGTCGTCGAGGACGAGGACTGACGGTCGCGCGATCAGCGCGCGCGCGAGGGCGAGGCGCTGTCGCTGCCCGCCGGAAAGCGTCACCCCGCGGTCGCCGATGACAGTGGCGACGCCCGAGGGGAGGTTCGTCACGATGTCCTGCGCCCACGCGAGGCGGAGAGCCTCGATGAGCTCTGCGGTCGTCGCGTCGGGAGAACCGAGGAGCACGTTGCGCGCGACCGTGTCGGAGAAGAGAAACGACTCCTGCGCGGCCACGTGCACCCTCGCGCGCAGCGCCGCGAGCTGAAGGGTGCGCACGTCGATCCATCCTCCGGAGCTCGAGCCGACGAACACGTGACCGGCGTCCGGGTCGAGCATGCGCGGAAGGAGCGCAGCCAGGGTGCTCTTGCCCGAGCCCGTCGCTCCGACGATGGCGACAATCTCGCCGGGGTCCACCTGCAGCGAGCAGGCACGCAGGATGTCCTCGCCCTCGCCGGCCGCCCGGACACGGACGTTCGCGAGCTGGATGCCCAGGGGGCCCGCGGGCAGCTCGTGCGATCCGCCGAGGATCGGCGTATCGGCGTCGAGCAGGTCCATGATGCGCGCAGCGGACGCGCGAGCATCGGCGAAGATCTGGATGATCCGGCCGATCCCTTCGATGCGGAAGATGAGGGTGTTCATCGCCAGCAGCGCGGCGACGAGCTCACCGACGTTGAGCCGCCCGGACGCCACGAGGTGCGCGCCCAGCGCAAACACCCAGACCTGGCCGAGCGCCACCACGACCTGGGGTAGCGGAATTCGCGACGTCGAGTAGCGCAGGGCCTTCGTCGCGTAATCGGTGTACGTCCCGACGGCCGCGTCGAAGCGCGCGATGCGTGACGCCTCGAGCCCGAAGGCCTTGATGACGCGAACGCCGCCGA
>PLIR01000242.1 GCA_003139415.1 Myxococcales bacterium
CTCGCGCCTGCGCCCGCGCCCGCGCCCGCGCCATGGCCGCAGCCCCTCGCCCGCCTGCTCACCGCCCGCGGCTCGAGCGTGCCCGACTCGAGCGGCGCCCAGATCACGGATGGCGATCCCGCGACGGCCTGGCGCGAGCTTCGGCCGGGGATCGGGCAGGGCGAGTTCGTGGTGGCGTCGGCGCCCAAGGGCGTCCCGATCGCGCGCCTTCGTCTTGTCCCGGCCCCGCCGCCTGCTGGCGCGCCCGGGTGCGCCGCCCCCAAGACCCTCGATCTGGTCACCGCGAACCGGACCATCGAGGTCACACTGCCGGTGGACGCCTGCTCGAGGCCGGGGACCTCGTTCGATGTCGCGTTGCCGCAACCGATCGACGCCGAGTGCGTCGGGGTCGTCCTCGATTCGGCCTACGCCCACGGGCCGCGCCCCGACGTCGGGATCGCGGAGCTCGTGGCATACAGCGAGTTCGACGCTCCTGGCGCGACGCTCGACGACGTCGCGAAGGCGCTCTCGGGCGAGCACGCGCTGGCGGCGCAGCAGGTGCTCGAGCGCGCCGGAGACCCGGCGCGCGCGGCGGTGGAGCGAGCGTACGAGGGCCTGGACGCGCGGGGGCGTGCCCTCGCGATCGACGTCGCCGCCAGCCACGCCAAGTGCGAGGACGCAGCGACGCTTCTCGTGCGCGCGCTGTGCGAGCCTTCGGGTCAAGCTCCCCGGAAGGCCTTCGAGAAGCTGGAGCGCTGCAAGGGAGCGACGCCGGCGTTGGCTCAGCGGCTGCGCGAGGACGTCGCGTCCCGCGCCTGCGTGGCGCCGGTGCTGGCCGCCATGACGCCGGCGGACGCCCTCGTCCCAATTGCCGACGCGATGGCGACGGAGACCGAGGGAGACGTCGATGGACGCGCGGCCCTTCGCGGGGCGTTCGCGACGGCGCTGCAGGCCGTCCCGTCCGGCACCCTCGGGTCGCTGCTGGGCGACGCGCAGCGCAGTCCGGCGTCGCGCTTGGAGATCATGCGTGCTGCCGGCGCGCGCGTCACCGAGGCGGTCGAGCCGAGCGACGCCACGGTGGCCGAGCTCTTGAACGGAGCGCCGTCGCTGAGGGTCCGGTACCTCGTCCTTGGGCCTCTCGGCGAGCTTGCGCGCGCCGGAGATCGTGTCGCTGCTGCGCGTATCGCCGCCGTGATGGTCCACGACGCCGACGGGGTCGTGCGCGCGCGGGCGGCGGAGGTCGCGCGTCCCGTGGCCGACGTCGCGGACGTGCAAAAGGCCCTCGTCACCGCGATCGGCGACGCCGAGCCGCGCGTCCGCGAGGCCGCCCTCGCCGCGATCGACGACGAGCCTCCTCCCGAGGCCGTTCGCGCCGCGGCGGGTGTGTTGGCGCACGATGGCTGGCCGTTCGCACGCCTCCGGGCTGCGGGTGTCCTGATGAATGCCGCGCCGTCCCCGGCGACCGACGATGCCCTTGGCCATGCCCTTCGCGATCCGTCGGCCCGCATTCGGGGGGCGGCGGCGCTCGGCCTCGGACGTCGGCGCGCGACCGGTTGGCGCGAGGCCCTCCGCAGCCGCCTGCGCGACTCCGACGAAGACGTCGAGGTACGCGCCGCCGCCGCGAGCGCCCTCGGCGCCGCTTGCGACGGCGAATCCGTCGGCATGCTGGCGGGTCTCGCGGCGGTCCTGGCCGACCCGGGGCTCGAGGACGATGCGCAGCAGATCGGCTTTGGCGCGCTGGTGGGCCTTGCCGCGTTGAAGCCGCCGGATCTGAAGGCGCGCCTGCAGCCGCTCCTCAAGGCAGGTACCCCCGCGCGCGTGCATGCTGCGGCCGAGCGCGCTCTCGTCGCGCGCGGCATGTGCAAGTGGTAACGCGCCGTTCTACACTGCCCGTGCGTCATGACGATCACGCGCATTTCTCCACAGGAGGCGAGCCAGAAGCTTGCCGACGGCTGGACTTACGTCGACGTCCGCACGGTCGAAGAGTTCGAGGCGGGCCACCCACCCGGCGCGGTCAATGTCCCCATCGCGCTGGCAGCCGCCGGCGGGATGGCGCCAAACCCCGACTTTCTCAGCGTGATGGAGTCGGCCTTCGCCAGGGACGCGAAGATCGTCGTCGGCTGCAAGGCTGGGGGCCGCAGTCTGCGCGCGGCTCACGAGCTGATGGCCAAGGGATTCACCAGCATCGTCGATCAACGCGCCGGATGGGACGGCGGTCGCGATTCGTTCGGTCAGTTCGAGCCGGGCTGGTCGCGCGTCGGCCTCCCGTCCGAGCAAGGCCAGCCCGCAGGGCGCGCCTGGTCCGACATGCGCACGAAGAAGAAGTAGCCGGCGCTACGGCAGGTTGCGGGCCGCGCGGTCGTAGTCCTGAGCCGCACGCTCCACGACTTCGAGGTCGCGGGCGGCGCGCTCGGCCTCGACCTGCAAGTCGGCGGTGAAGAGCGTCAGGCCCCACATCCCGTTGTCCCGGCGGTGAAACGAGTACCGGGTACCGCGCGCCGTGACGCCGGTGGCCCGCTCGCCCTCGATCTCTACGCCGGTGGCGCCCGAGAGGTCCCGCTCGAGGCGCGCGATCCACCCGCGTTGGGCGGCCAGTAGCGCGAAAACGTCGGCCCCGTCGGGAGCGTCGGCCTCCTCCGCCCAGGGCGCGAGGAGGGCGGCGCGCTGATCGGGGGGGTAGCTGGCGCGGGCGCGGTCGGACGCCCTCTTTCGCATGTCGCGGATCGAGTAGGCGGCCCACTGGGCTTCGGTCTCGAGGTAGGCAAAGGCGTCGCGCGGGCGCCACTCGGTGAGGGCGCGGCCGATGCGGACGTAGGCCCCGTCCGGGGTCGTGTTCGACGGGAAGGGGCGGCGATTGATCGCACGCTGGGCCAGGACAATGACGAGCACGAGCACCGCGACGAGGATGAAGAGGGGCCAGCGGCGGCGCATGCGGAGCGGGATAGCAAGGGACGGGAGGAGCGCGAGCGCGCCCGCGTGTGCGCCCGCG
>PLIR01000544.1 GCA_003139415.1 Myxococcales bacterium
TCGTCGGCGACGCCCGCGAGGCGTTTGACGATGGCCGGTGCATGGCGCGCCGAGGCCCCGAGGCGTGCCAGGGCCATGAGGGAGCTCTTCGCCCGAGGGGCGAGGGACGCGAGCGACGGAAACGAACGGTCGGGGGACTTCTGGGGCACGGTGCGCACGAGCCGCCCATTGTGGACGGCGCGCGCCGGGTGTTCAACAAACGTTATGCTCGGCCGGGCGCGCCGCGCGGCCCCGCCATCCCCTCCCGTGATGCCGCCCCGCCCGCTTCTCTTCCCTCGGCCCGTCGCTCTCGGAGACGTCATCGCGATCGTCGCGCCGTCGAGCCCGATCCCAGAAGGCGAGCTGTGGCGCGGTCTCGCATGGCTTCGAATGCGATACCGCCTCCGGCTGTCGCCCTCGATCCTGTCACGCGCCGGGTATCTGGCCGGCGACGACGCGCGGCGCTCCTCGGAGCTCGCGAGCGCGCTCTTGGACGACGAGATCAAGGCGATCGTGGTGGCGCGCGGCGGTTATGGTGCGCTGCGGATCCTGGCCGACCTGCCGTGGGCGCAGTTCGCGCGGCGGCCCAAGTGGATCGTCGGCTTCAGCGACGTCACGGCCCTTCACGCGATGGCTTGGCGCGCAGGGGTCGCTTCGATCCACGGGCCCAACGTCTCGACGCTGGGCCGCGGGGCTCCGCCGTCTGCCCGGTTGGCATGGCTCACGTCGGTGGAACGACCCGCGGCCGCCGTGGTGTGGGAAGGGTTGCAGGTCGTTCACCGCGGCGAGGCGAGCGGCGTGCTCGTCGGCGGCAACCTCGCGCTCCTGCACGCGATGGCCACGGCGGGCCTCCTCACGCTTCCGGACGGCGCGGTCCTCGCGATGGAGGACGTCTCCGAAGCGCCCTACCGCGTCGATCGGATGATCACGTCGTTGATCCTTGGGGGGCACCTGTCGCGCGTCGCGGCCATCGTCACCGGGACCTTCGAAGGGTGCGGTCCGCGCGCCGACGGTCGCCGCGTGGACGAGGTCATCGCGGAGCAGACGCGCGCGCTGGGGATCCCGGTCGTCGCGGGGGCGCCGTTCGGGCATGGCGTGAACAACAACGCATTCGTCCTCGGCGCGCGCGCGACGGTGAGCGGCGCCGCCGTGCGCCTGACTTCGAGCGAGCCGGTCTTGGGCGACGCTGGCTGACCGCCAGATTCAGCTACGGGGAAGGGGCGGAGGGAGGCTGCGCTTCGGTTTCGGTGGCGGATCGGTCTTCGACGGCGCGGGAGCGGGCGCGGGCTCCTCCACGACCTCTTCGAATTCGTCGGCCATCATGATCTCGTCCTCGTCGACGGCGGTGTGCTCGCCGGAAATGTCGACGTCGATCGCGATGTCGCTGTTGGCCGGGTCTCTCGGCGGCTCCGCACCCTGAGGTGGGGGAGCCGTGGGCGTGCCGGCGTCGGCCTGGGTGGCGTCGTCGGCCGCGGTCTCGGCGAGCAGCCGATCGATGTCGCCGGGAGGCGTCTTGTCCGGGTCCCTCGGCGGGGGGACATCGGGCACGGGCGCTGCTGGAGGAATCGGCGGCGGCGCCGCCGTCTCGGCCTCTTCGCTCTTGGGCGCGGGCGGCGGTCGCGACTTGGGCCGCTCGGTCGGGTCGAGGCTCTTGAGCATGTTCGACTTGGCGCGCTCCAGCCCGTCGGTGGCTTCTGGATCGCCCTGCTTCATCCTCAGCACGCGTCGCCATGCGTCCGCGGCTTCGCGAGGGTCGGCGAGCTGCTCTTCCCACATGCGTGCGACCTTGCGCGCCAGCTCGGCGCGCGCCCCCATGTCTTTGCCGCGCAGGATCTGATCCTCGTAGACGCGGACCATGGCGCGATAGTCCTTTAGCTCCGTGAGAAGCTCGATGAGGTCCGCCATGACCGATGGGTCTTGCGGGGACAGCTCGTGCAGCTTCTTGAAGTCGGCGGCGGCCGCGGGCTTGTCGTCGAGGTGATCTCGACGCAGCTTCGCGCGACGGGCCAGGACCTGGCGAACGAGGGGTCCGTCGAACACCTCCTCGAGGACTTGCGACAGCGTCGCATCCGCCCGCGCCAAATCGCCGACTTCGCGCGCGAGGGCCTCGAGGACATCGAGCGTCGCCGGCTCGACGTGGGTGACGAGCGCCGTGCCGAGCAGCGTGAAGGCGGCGTCGGGTTGAGCGAGGTCCCGGAACGTCAACAGCGCCGCGCGCCGCAAGAGAGAGCCGCGCGTGCGGCCGCCGTCGCGCGCGCCCTGGCCTCCTGCCTCGAGCGCACCGCAAAGCGCGCGCCGCAACGCCTCGTCGCCCGACTCCTCGTCCCCGGCCCTGGCCGCGGCTTCGAGGGCGGCGACCGCTTCGTCCGCTGGCGTCCCGGCGAGCGCTATGTCGAAGAAGCCTCGGGCGCGTTCGGCCTGCCCGTTGGACGCCGCCACCTGCGCGGCGCGCGCCAGCGCGTGCGCCTTGTCCGCGGGGCTCTTGCACCGCATGACCTGGCGCTCGTAGACGTCGACCACGTCGGACGGCTTTTCTGCGAGCGCCGCCACGCGCGCGATGAGCTCCTCCACTTCCGAAGGCGGGACGCTCGTGAGCCCCGATTCGCCGTGCTGGATGGCTTCGGCAGAGGGGGCGCCCGCCGCCGCGCGCGTCTCGGCCTGTCGGACGAGCTCGCGCGCTCGATCCGTCCCCGTGAGCTCGCGGGCGATGAGGTCGTGCGCGGCCGCGAGAGCGTCGAGGTTTTTGACTTTGATCGCCAGTTTCTCGAGGTGCGTTGCGAGCTCCGCATCG
>PLIR01000266.1 GCA_003139415.1 Myxococcales bacterium
TTGCCGGCGCCGTTGGGGCCGAGCAGCCCCGTGACGGCACCGAGGCGCGCGGAGAACGAGACGCCGTCCACCACGGCGCGCCCTTCGCGGACGACGCGCACGGACGAGACCGCGATCCCCGCGTCTCGCGCGTCATCCATCGACGGCTCCTGCACGGACTCGATTGAGAAGAGCAAGGAACACCGGCGCACCCACGAGCCCCGTCACGACGCCGAGGGGGATTTCGCTCCGCCCTGGTGCCAGACGGACCGCGAGGTCGCACGCGGCAACGAACAGGGCGCCCCCGAGCGCCGCGGCGGGGACGAGGCGCCTGTGATCGACGCCCAAAAGGGGACGCAGCGCGTGCGGCACGAGGAGCCCCACGAACCCCACGTTCCCTCCGATGGCCACGGCACCCGCCGTGAGGACGGCCACCCAAAGGATGCAGCATTGCCGGACCTGCTTGACGTCCACGCCGAGCGAAGCCGCTTCTTCGTCGCCGCACAGGAGCACGTCGAGCGGCCTGGCCCAGAACCAGCCCGCGGCGATCCCGCCGGTGACCAGCGGCAGGGCCAGCCGCACGTGCTCGGGTCCTGCGCCGCTGAGATCGCCCAGTGCGAAGGCCACGACGGCGCGGCCGAGCTCCCAGCGCTCCTGGGCGAGGCTCGTGACCAGGCTTCCCAGGCTGAGAAACAGCGAGGAGAGCAAGAAGCCCGTCAGCACGAGCGACAGAACGTCGCTCGACCGGCGGACGAAGGCCAGCACGAGCAGAAGACTGAGGAGCGCGCCCCCGAGGCAGCCCACGGTCAGCACCGCATCGTTCGGGATCCAGCGGATCGCGTGGCCGGCGAACAGCAACTCGACCGCCACCAGCAACGCCTTGCCGCCGAACGCCGCGCCCGCGGAGGTGCCGATGACGGACGCGTCGGCGAGAGGATTTCGAAAGAGGCCCTGAACGAGGACGCCGGCGACCCCGAGCGCCGCGCCCACGAGGAGGCCGCTGGCGAGCCGCGAGGCGCGCAGCACGAGGAGGGTCGACCGGAGCCCCGCGTCGGCGAGGTTGCCGGCCCCGACGCCGAGCGACGCAAGCGAAACGATCACCAACCCGACGGCGATCGCCGCGTAGAGGGCAATTGCGCGCGCTCGCGAGTCGTTATTGACGGAAATGGCGACGGTGTCCACGCGGCTCTGAGCGCCCTCGGCTCGCCGGCTCGCAGCCGGAATGGCCCGATCGTAGCCGCTCAGAAGGCGGCGTCGAACACGACTTCGCCGCTCACGCCGACCTGATAGGCCGACACGCGGCGCTCGAAGAAGTTCGTCACCTCCTGTACGTCTTGCAGGTCCATGAACGAGAGCGGGTTCTTGGCGCCGTATCGCTTGGGTAGGCCCAGCGTCGCGAGCCGCTGATCGGCGCAGAACTCCAGGTACCCGCGCACGTTCTCGATCGACAGCCCGGCAATCCCGCCGCCGAGGAGGTCCTCGGCGAACTGCGTCTCGCACGCGATCGCCTCGTCGNNCTCGTCGCGGAACACCCAGTTCGTGCCCGCGGCGAGCCCGTGGAGCAGGCCGCGTGACCGGAGGAAGTAGACGTAGGCGAACGCGCCGAAGAAGAAGAGCCCCTCGATGCATGCCGCAAAGCAGATCAAATTGAGCAGGAAGCGGCGTCGCTCGTCGCGTGTCTCGATGCGCTCGAGGCCCTGGATCGAGTCGATCCACCGGAGGCAGAACTCGGCCTTCCTGCGGATCGACGGGATGTTCTCGACCGCGTCGAACGCGCGCGCGCGCTCGGCCGGGTCGGGGACGTACGTATCGAGGAGGGTGAGGTAGAACTGCACGTGCAGCGCCTCCTCGTAGAGCTGACGCGAGAGGTACATCCGCGCCTCGGGGGCGTTGATGTGCTTGTACAGGTTGAGCACCAGGTTGTTCGCGACGATGGAGTCGCCCGTTGCAAAGAACGCGACGAGCCGGTGGACGAGGTGACGCTCGGCGTCCGTCATCTTCTTCTGCAGATCGCCCACGTCGGTGGCGAAGTCGATCTCCTCGACGGACCACGTGTTCTTGATCGCGTCTTTGTACATCTCGAAGAACCGTGGATACGCCATCGGCCGGAGCGTCAGGCAAAGTCCGGGATCGAGCATGCGGGCAGGGCGATTCATCTCGGCGCTCATTGGCACGCCTCGCAGGTCTCGGGATTCTCGAGCGAGCACGCCATGGCGGCGGCGTCGTCCGCCGGGGGCGGCGGGGGCGTCCATCCGGTCGCCGCGTGCGGGTTCCCGGCAGGATCGGACGCGACGTGGGTGGGCGTCTCCACCGTCGCCTTGGCGATGCGCGTCGCGGGCCGCGAGCGCAGATAGTACGTGGTCTTGAGGCCTTTCTTCCATGCGTAAAAGTACATGCTCGAGAGCTGGCCGATGTTCGGGCTCTCGATGAAGAGGTTCAGCGACTGGCTCTGATCGATGAACGCCCCGCGATCCGCCGCCATGTCGACGAGCGACCGCATCGGGATCTCCCACGCCGTCCGGTACACCGCGCGGAGAGAGTCGGGCGCTTCGGTGAGCCCCTGCACGGAGCCCTCGGCCATCTTGAGGCGCGTGCGTACCGCGGCGGTCCAGAGCCCAAGAGCCTTGAGCTCGTCGACGAGGTAGCGGTTGATCTGCAGGAAGTCGCCCGACAAGGTCTCGCGCTTGAACAGGTTCGAGACCTGCGGCTCGATGCACTCGCAGCAGCCCGCGATCGAAGCGATCGTCGCGGTCGGTGCGATCGCGACGAGCAGCGAGTTGCGGAGACCTCCAGCATGGATCCGCGCGCGCAGCGCGTCCCACCGCGCGCGATCGCTCGGCGTCACGCCCCACGCGTCGAACTGCAGCTCGCCGCGGGCCGCGCGCGTCTCGTCGAACGCCGGGTGGCGCCCTCTCTCCGAGGCGAGCTCCGTGGAAGCCGAGAGGGCGTGGAAGTAGATCTCCTCGGCGATCCGCTTCGATAGCGCTCGCGCCTCTGGAGCGTCGAAGGCGACCTGCATCTGGAAGAAGACATCCTGCAGCCCCATGACCCCGAGCCCCACCGGACGCCATCGGAGGTTCGAGCTCTTGGTCGACGCGATTGGATAGAAGTTGAGGTCGATGACTCGATCGAGCTGCCGGACCGCGGATCGAACGGTGCGCGCGAGCTTCTCGAAATCGAACGTGAGGGGGCCGCCGTCGGTCCGCGCGGTGTGCCGCGCGAGGTTGATCGACCCCAGGTTGCAGACGGCCGACTCCTTCTTCGACGTCACTTCGAGGATCTCGGTGCACAGGTTCGAGAGGTGCACCGTCCGGCCGGGGAGGGCCGTCTGGTTGCACGCGCGGTTCGACTTGTCCTTGAAGGTCATCCAGCCGTTGCCGGTCTGCGCGAGGGTGCGCATCATCCGCGCGTAGAGGTCGCGCGCCTTCACTGACTTGGCGGCAAGCCCGGCGCGCTCGGCCTCTTCGTACCGGCGCTCGAAGTCGTCGCCGTAAAGGTCCGGGAGATCGGGCACGTGCTTGGGGTCGAACAGGCTCCAGGTGGCGTCCGCCTCGACGCGCTTCATGAAGAGATCCGGGATCCAGTTCGCGAGGTTCAGGTTGTGCGCGCGCTTGGCCTCGTCGCCGGTATTGTCGCGCAGCTCGAGAAACTCCTCGACGTCGGCGTGCCACGGCTCGAGGTACACGCAGCAAGCCCCCTTGCGCTTGCCGCCTTGGTTTACCGCCGACACGGAGGCGTCGAGTGTCTTGAGCCACGGGACGATCCCGTTCGAATGGCCGTTGGTGCTCTCGATGAGCGATCCGCGCGAGCGGACGCGGTGATACGCAAGGCCGATGCCGCCCGAGAACTTCGAGAGCAGTGCGATGTCCGTGTACCGCTGGTAGATGTTCTCGAGGTGGTCGTCCGGCGAGTCGAGCAAGAAGCAGCTCGACAGCTGCTCGTGCTTGGTCCCCGAGTTGAACATCGTGGGAGAGCTCGGCAGGTACTCGAGTCGGGAAAAGAGGCCGTAGAGATCGAGCGCGTCGGCCACCGTCTCGGACAGGGCACATGCGATACGCAGGAAGAACTGCTGCGGCGTCTCGACGACGAGGCGCGTCTTCGGGTGCTTGAGGAGGTAGCGGTCGTAGACGGTGCGCAGGCCGAAGTACTCGAACTCGCGGTCGCGGTCCTCGTCGATCGCGTCGTTCAGCTTCCGCGCGTTCTGCGTGACGAACTCGAGAAGGCGGGCGTTGACGAGGCCGACCTTGTGGGCTGTCGCGATCGACTGCGAAAACGCGTGGATGCCCTGGTTGCGGACTTCCTTGTCCACGTAGGTACTGAGGAGGCGAGCGGCGAGGCGTGCGTACGACGGCTCGTCGGCGATGAGCCCCGCTGCGGTCTGGATGGAGAGTCGATCCAGCTCGCGCGTCGTCGCACCGTCGTAGAGGCCACTGATCGTTTTGGTGGCGACGCGCAGGGCGTCGACCTCGGGAAGTCCTTCGCACGATCGGCTCACGGCCCGGACGATCTTGTTGACGTCGACGAGCTCCGAGGCGCCGTTGCGCTTCGTCACGCGCATCGTCGTCTGCGCGGCCGGCATCCGGGCGCCGTCGGCATCCCGGCCAGCGTCACGCGGGTTGGGCACGATGCGCAACGACACCTGGCCGTTGCTCGCGATGGTCTCGCTCGGCGTCTCGCTCAACATGGGTCTCTCCTCCGTCTTGGTGTGGGGCGGTTCCGGGCCGCTCACGTGAAAGCCGCAGGGGAAGGGAGGCGTACCGAAGGGTGCATGCGTGCACTGAACTCTTGACGAGCCCTCGGGATCGACCTCTCGCCCCCACGGGCGACTGGAAGACAGCGCAAAGAAATGAACGAGTGCCGGACGGGCGCGGACGATGCGCACGTTCGACCTGCCAGTTCCCTCGAGGCTTCCAGGTCGAACCGACCCTGGATTTCTCCCACGGCCGGATGTTGGCAGGTCTTCGGACTTATGAGCTTTTCGGCTGTCGCCGGCTTCCTACTTGCCACCGCTTCCCAGTCCCCGAAGGGACCAGTGCGCTACGTGGTGTTCGTTCTCGATTACCGCTGCGGGGCAGTCCCGGATGCTCGCCGGGTTCCCTTTTCGGCCTCTGGGCCGAGACCCAGAAGCACCAACACAACCCCAAGATATGGGGGGCCCATGCCTCGGTCAACCTAAATGTTGTGCATCCGTCCAGGGTGCCGCATGAGCAGCGGATCCTCATCGGCCGACGTTCACGAGCCACCGGCGAACCCACGCGGGGCACCCTGCCGTGAAGAGGTGCCCCGACGGCCAAACGGTCACGCCTGCGCAGGCGGCGCGATGCGATCGATCTCTGCGAAGTCCGCGGCGGAGAGGGCCCACCGCGTGGCAGCCGCGTTCGCGCGAACCTGAGCTGGTGACGTCGCCCCGGCGATGACGCTGGCGATCCCGGACCGACCGAGCAGCCACGCAAACGCGAGACCCAGGATGGTGTGGCCGCGCCGCTTGGCGAGCGCATCGAGCTTCCCCACGAGCGCGATCTGGTCGTCGTGGAGGAACCGCGAAGCGAACCACGAGTTCGCCTCGGTGAGCCGAGTTCCCGAGGGTGGCGGCTCGCCGGGCAGGTACTTGCCCGTGAGGAGCCCACTGGCCAGCGGGAAGTACGGGATGAACGCAACACCGCGCTCGGCGCATTCGCGCAAGACGTCGAGCTCGGGCGTTCGGTGCAGCAGGCTGTACTCGTTCTGCACCGACACGAAGTTCGTACCGCCAGGCCGTGCCGTGCTTGCCTCGCGGATCTGCTGCGCCGAGAAATTCGAGCTGCCGATCTCGCGGACCTTGCCCACTTTCACCAGGTCCCCGAGCGCGCCGAGCGTCTCCGCGATGGGCACGGCCGGGTCGGGCCGATGCAGCTGATAGAGGTCGACGTAGTCCGTCCTCAGGCGCCGCAGGCTCGCGTCGAGCGCTTGCTTCACGTAGGCCGGGCTCGCGCCGCCCGAACCGCCCGGGACCGGCATGCCGAACTTGGTCGCCACGACGACCTGCGCGCGCAGCGAACCGAGGGCGCGCCCGAGGTACTCCTCGCTCCGCGTCTCGCCATAGACGTCCGCGGTGTCGAAGAAGTTGATGCCCGCGTCGAGGGCGGCGCGAACCACGTCGGCCGTGCGGGCGGCATCGAGGCGCCCGCCGAAGTTGTTGCACCCGAGACCGATCTCGGAGACCCGCAAGGCGCCGATCGCGCGCGTTTTCATGACTAGCAGGTACCCGATCCCTCCGCCGCCAGCCAGTGCCCGAGCTTTGTCTGCTTCTTCGCTCTAACGGGTGGTTCGATCGCCGCGCAGTTGCGAGATGTCCCGGACGGCGCCGCGCGCTGCGCTGGTGGTCATCAGCGCGTAGGCCTGCAAGGCGAGCGAGACGTGGCGCTGCCGATTGGGTGTCCACGCATCGGCTCCGCGCGCGACCATCGCCGCCCGCCTCCGCTCGAGCAGCGCGGGGCTGACGAGCACGTCGAGCCTGCGTTCTGGGATGTCGATGCGAATCGAATCGCCCTCTTCGATGAGCGCGATCGCTCCCCCTTCGGCCGCTTCTGGCGATACGTGGCCCACGCTGAGGCCGGAGGTGCCCCCGCTGAATCGACCGTCGGTGATGAGCGCGCAGGCCTTGCCCAGGCCTTTGCCCTTGAGAAACGACGTCGGATAGAGCATCTCCTGCATCCCTGGGCCCCCGCGCGGGCCCTCGTAGAGGATGACGACGACGTCGCCCGCGCCGATCCGATCGGCCAGGATGGCGTCGCACGCGTCGTCCTGCGAATGAAAGATGCGCGCGCGCCCCTCGAAGCGCCAGAGAGACGCGTCGACGCCCGCGGTTTTGACGATGCACCCGTCCTCGGCGATGTTTCCGCGAAGCACGGTCAGACCGCCGTCGCGAGAGTACGCGTGCGCCGCGTCGCGAATGCAGCCCGCCTCTGCGTCGTCGTCCGTCGCGTCGAAGTACGTATCCTGCGAGAACGCCGTCTTGGTCCGAACGCCGCCCGGCGCTGCCAGTGACCGCTTGCGCGCCGCCTCGGTCGCGGACGGTCGCCGAATGTCGTGGGCGTCGATGGCGAGGCCCATGGTCGCCGCGTGGACGGTGCCCACCGTCCGATGGATTAGGCCCGCTCGGTCGAGCTCACCGAGGATCGTGAACACGCCACCGGCGCGATGAACGTCCTCGACGTGGTAGTGCGACGAGGGCGCCACCTTGCAGATGTTCGGGACCTTGCGCGAGAGCCGATCGATATCCGCCATCGTGAACGGGACGCCGGCCTCGTGCGCGACCGCGAGCATGTGGAGCACGGTGTTCGTCGAACCGCCCATCGCGATGTCGAGGGCCATCGCGTTCTCGAAGGCTTCGAACGTCCCGATGCTTCGCGGCAAGACCGAACGGTCGCCGCCGATGTAGTGGCGCTTGGCCATGTCGACGATGCGCCGCGCCGCGTCCGCGAACAGATCGCGCCGCAGCGCGTGCGTCGCGAGGAGCGTCCCGTTTCCGGGCAGCGCGAGGCCGAGCGCTTCGTTCAGGCAGTTCATGCTGTTTGCCGTGAACATCCCCGAGCACGACCCGCACGTGGGGCATGCCGCCTGCTCGACCCGCTCGAGCTCGGCGTCGCTGACGGAGGCGTCGCTCGACGCGACCATCGAGTCGATCAAATCGAGCTTCCGGATGACGGCTTTGCCGTCGCGGTCACGCGTCCCCGCGATCCGTCCGGCCTCCATGGGCCCGCCGGAGACGAAGATCGTCGGAATGTTGAGGCGCATCGCGGCGAGCAGCATCCCCGGCGTAATCTTGTCGCAGTTGGAGATGCAGAAGAGCGCGTCGGCGCAGTGGCCGTTGACCATGTACTCGACGCTGTCGGCGATGAGATCGCGGCTGGGAAGCGAATAGAGCATTCCCCCGTGGCCCATCGCGATGCCGTC
>PLIR01000073.1 GCA_003139415.1 Myxococcales bacterium
CGCTGCCAACGGCGATCCGATCACCTCGATACCGCCGGAGTTCGTCATGATCGCCCGCGTGATGGGCATGATCAGCGGCACCATGGACCACTACCGGCCGGAGATCGACTGGTTCAGCCGGGTGCTCCGGCACCTCGCACCCGTCTCCTAGTGCGGCGCCGGCGTGATGGCGTCAAACCCTCGCTGTCATCCCGAGCGCAGCGANNGCTCTCCGTGGGGTCCTTCGCTTTGCTCAGGATGACCGCAAACCCTTGGAGTTTCCATCGAGGCGCCCGTTGCCTTAATATCGCCCGATGCTTCGAGTTCCTTTCTGCAAATCCGTGTTGCCTGGGATCCTCGCTCTCGCGTCGGGCTGCACGCCGTCGACGATCCGCGTCGTCGGCGTGATGCAGCAATCGTCGGAGATGCGCCCACTGCCCAATGTCCCCGTGGGCGCCTACAAAGACCTGCGCATCTTCGTGCACGCGGCGCCGTCGCAAGACACGGCGGTCGGTTCGGCCGACTGCGGCTTCACCCCGCTCGAAGGCACCGACGAGGGCCAGGACCTCAAGAACGCAGCCTGCGTCCCTTCCGACGCCCTGAACGTCGCCATCGGCATCGTGCGCACGCGCTTTCGTTCGTACGGCATCCAGGTCGTGCGCGACAAGACGGAGCCCTACGACTATCGCGTAGACGTGAACGTGACGGGCGAGGCGCCGAAGAAGGCCGATCGCACCCTCGCCAGGGCCGTGGCGACGCTCGCCTTCAAGCTCAACACGGAGGTGACCGGCGGCACGCTCATGAGCAGCCTGGGGCTCGACGCGGCGCGCGCGGCGTTCGTCTCGGTGGCGAACGACTGCTCGATGAAGGGCGCGGATCTCTCCAGTTTCACGGGCTGGAGCCGGCAGCCGATGACCCCGGACTTCGACGTCCAGGCCCTCGCGACCGACGTCGTCGACAACGTCCTCCGCTGCGACGACCTCGCCCGCTTCTTCATGGACGCGAAGACGCGGTACCCGCGCTAGAACGCGTACACGTTGTGCTTCAGCATGCCCAGGCCTTATACCGTGGGCGCCCCCGAAGGAGCCAGCCATCATGGATTTTCGCCACTCTCCGCGGTGCCAGAGTTACGTCGACCGCGTCCGCGCCTTCGTCACGAATGTCGTTCGGCCCGTCGAGCTCGAGCACTTCCAAGCGATGCTCGACCGCGGCAACGGCGGCGACTGGACCAAGTGGACGGTGTCCCCCGCCATCTTGGCCCTCAAAGAGCGCGCGCGCAAAGAAGGACTCTGGAACCTCTTCATGCCCGACCCGAAGCACGGCGCCGGGCTCACGACCGTCGAGTACGCGCCGCTCGCCGAGGAGATGGGCCGCAGCTTCATCGCCTCCGAGGTGTTCAACTGCAACGCGCCCGACACCGGCAACATGGAGGTCTTGCATCACTTCGGCACGCCCGAGCAAAAAGAGCGCTGGCTCGAGCCGCTCCTCGCCGGAAAGATCCGATCGGCCTTCTGCATGACCGAGCCGGACGTGGCGTCGTCGGACGCCACGAACATGCGCGCGACCGCCAAGGTCGAAGGCGACGAGGTCGTCCTCAACGGCAAAAAGTGGTGGTCGTCCGGCATCGGCCACCCAAACTGCAAGGTCGCCATCTTCATGGGCCTGACGGACCCGGCCGCGAACCGCCACAGCCAGCACAGCATGGTGCTCGTCCCGCTCGACACGAAGGGCGTCACGATAAAGCGCATGCTCCCCGTCTTCGGCATGTACGACGAGCCGTTCGGCCACGGCGAGGTCTGGTTCGAGAACGTCCGTCTCCCGAAGTCCGCGTTCATCGCGGGGCCAGGCCGGGGCTTCGAGATCGCGCAGTCGCGCCTCGGTCCCGGGCGCATCCATCACTGCATGCGCGCGATCGGCGCCGCCGAGGTGGCGTTGCAGATGCTCATCGAGCGCGGGCTGTCGCGCGTGGCGTTCGGCAAGCCGCTCGTCAACCTCGGCGCGAACCGCGAGCGCATCGCCGACATGCGGATCGCCATCGACCAGGCGCGCCTGCTGACGATGTACGCGGCCTGGAAGATCGACGAAGTGGGCGCGCTCGCCGCGTTGACCGAGATCTCCGCGATCAAGGTCGTGGCACCGAACGTCTTGCAGCACGTCATCGACGAAGCGATCCAGATCCACGGCGGCGCGGGGGTATCGCACGACGTACCCTTGACGGCGCTCTACTCGCATGCGCGCGTGCTGCGCATCGTCGACGGCCCGGACGCCGTCCACCGCGGTGTCATCGCGCGTGTCGAGCTGGCCAAGTACGGCGGGCGGATGCCGGGCGAGCCGCGGTCGTAGGATGGCGGGGCCGCACACGCGAGACCGCGAAGAGGCCGTCCATCAGGGCGAGGAGCTGGACGTCGCCGCCGTGGATCCGTGGCTCAAGGCGCGCGTCCCGGGTCTCAGCGGCACGCCGCGTGTGACGCAGTATTCCGGCGGCGCGTCCAACTGGACGTACCGGCTGGCGTACGACCACGACGACCTCGTCCTGCGCCGGCCGCCCGCGGGGACGAAGGCGAAGAGCGCGCACGACATGGGCCGCGAATATCGCGTCCAGAAGGCGCTTCGTCCCGTCTTCGCGCGCGTCCCCGAGATGATCGCGTACTGCGAGGACACTACCGTCGTCGGTTGCCAGTTCTACGTGATGCGGCGGCTCGAGGGGATCATCCCGCGGGCACGCCTCGGGGCCGACCTCGACGCGCGCCGCACCCGCGCGCTCTGCGAATCCTTCGTCGACACGCTGGTCGAGCTTCACCAGGTCGACGCGGCCGCCGCCGGGCTGGCGACGCTCGGCAAGGGTCCCGGTTACCCGCGCCGGCAGGTCGAGGGCTGGACCGACCGCTACGAGCGCGCGCGCACCTGGAACGCGCCGACGTTCCGCTTCGTCACCCGCTGGCTCGCCGAGAACACGCCCGCCGATGTGAGCACGTGCGTCGTCCACAACGACTTCCGCTTCGACAACGTGGTCCTCGACCGGGCCGACCCGACGCGGATCATCGGCGTCCTCGACTGGGAGATGGCCACGCTCGGCGACCCGCTGATGGACCTCGGGGGCAGCCTCGCCTACTGGGTCGAGGCCAAAGACGACGTCGTGGCGCGCGCGACGCGCCGCCAGCCCACCCACTTGCCCGGCATGCTCACGCGGGCCGAGGTCGTCGCCCGCTATTGCGCCCGGATGAAGCTGCCCACCGGCGGCATCGCGTTCTACGAGGTGTTCGGCCTCTTCCGCCTCGCGGGGATCATTCAGCAGATCTACTACCGGTACCACCACGGCCAGACGCATAACCCCCGCTTCAAGTACTTCTGGCTCATGGCGCACTACATCGACAGGCGCTGCCGCGCGCGAATTCGCGCCGAGCAGGTCTCGAAGAAGACCTGAGCGGACCAACGGCGACGAAATGAGTGTGGACCATCCACGCCGTCGGGGTTAAACGGTGCCGGGGCGTTTTCGTCCCGATCACGGGAGAAGCTCATGAGCCATCGCGCCGCGCTTGCATCGACCTCGGCTCTCGCCGTTGCAGTGTGGGCGGCTGGTTGCACTTCTGCTTCATCCCCGGGGATGTCGTCGGCCGGCCTCGACAAGCCGAGCGATGCCGGCGCCGTCGCGCCTGGCTGTCCGTCGAACAGCGGATTCCCGGGCGACGACATGTGCCTGCCGGCCCCGTCGGCGACGGAAGGCTTCCAGCTCCACTACGGCCCCACGAGCTACGGCCCGGACGCGGGCGCCGGCGTCGCTCCGTTCGTCCTGCAGCCGGGCGACGAGACGGTCGATTGCTGGTTCGAGCCGACCCCGAACGCCGAAGACCGCTACGTCGGCGGCTACGAGTTCGCGATGCGGCCGGGCAGCCATCACCTCAACGTGAACATCAATTCGTCGGCTTCACCCGATGGCTTCGGCACCTGCCAGGCCAACGACCAGGCGCCCGGCTTGCTCGGCGGCACCGAGACGCCCTTCGTCGACGAGCGCGTCGACCCGGCGCCGGAGAACCAGGGCCTCGCGGTGCACGTGCCCGCCAATTCGCAGGCGGTCATCAACTTTCACGTCATCGACACGGGCACCGAAGCCATCGTGCGCGAGGCGTGGCTCAACTACTTTTACATCGACCAGTCGCAGGTCAAAGGCTACCGCGGCAACGTCTTCTTGACGGGCGGTATCGGCTTTTACATCACGCCGGGCACCCACCAGACGTACGACTACTCGTGCAGCCCGGATCGCCCGACGCGGATCCTGAGCCTCGCGGCCCACATGCATGTCCACTCGACGCGCATGAGCGCGTGGAAGGTCTCCTCGGTCGATGGCGGCCCGCCCACCGCGACACTCATCTACGAGACCTACAGCTGGAGCGCGCCAACCGTTCTCAAGTACGACTCGGCGCACCCCGACAACCCGCCCCCCGACCGCGCGACCCAGTCGCCGGGCGGCACCTCCGGCACGCTCGTCGTCGACCCGACGGACACGATCCAGTGGGAATGCGACGTCGACAACACGAGCAACGACGTCCTGACGTTCAAGAACGAAGTGTTCACGGGCGAGATGTGCATCCTGACGGGCTCGATGGTGCCGGCCGACAATCCCATGAACCCGGACAACTTCACGTGCACGCTCAACTGACGTGCAGCCCGCGGGCACGGCACACGAAAGGCGCGACTCGATGACGAGCTTGGGAGCAGGACGGCTGGCTCTGGCAGGGACGCTTGGCTCGGCGGCCGCGATGGCCGCGATGGCCGTGGGGTCGCTCACGGCATGCAGTTCGTCTTCCGCGGGCGCCGCCGGCACGAGCGCGCTGAGCTCGGACGCGGGTGCGGACGCGTCGGTCGGTTCGACGGGCGTCGCCGAGAACTTCGACGCGCCGTTCGACGGGCAGTCGAACCTCACCCTCAAGTGGCAAGTCACGCTGCAACCGGCCCCCGGCTACGGCTATGGGGATTCTGGCGTTGGCGTGAATCAGGGCACCGGCGACGGCGGGCTCGACACGCTCCCCGGCGTACAGGTCTGCATCTATGGCAACTCGAGCGCGCCATGCACGACGACGGACGACAACGGCCTCTTCGTCCTCGGCGGCCTCTCGCCGCGGACCAATACCGTGATCTCGCTGACGAAGAGCGGCTACTCGTCGATCCTCAAAGCGATCCTGACGGGCAGCGCCGACATGGACGGGACGTCCAACCCGATCCGCATGATCCTGAACAGCGATCCGCAACCGCCCATCGGGATGACGGTCGAGTGGTCGACGACCGGAGTGCTCGCCTTCTTCGCCCTCGGCCCTCAGGACGGCGGCGCCGGCTTCACGGCCGACGTGGGCGCGTCCGTAACCCTGTCTCCTTCGGGCGGCACCGGCCCGTACTACGTCACGGGCGACGGATACTTCGACGACGCGGGCACGGCGCTGGAGTCGGGCGGCCTTGGCTACTACTACAACGTGCCCCCGGGCAACTACACCCTCACGTTCCACGACTCGGTGCACAACTGCGCGCCGATCGACGCCTTGTTCGGAGGGTACGGCTTTCCCGACCCGCCGACGTCCGTACAGTTCCCCATCGTCGCCGGGTACACGACGGAGCTCGTGGGCGTGATCTGCACGGCCAAGCCCCTCCTCGTCGAAGCGGGGCCCTGACAGGCGGGTCTGAACCTCGCGTCCGGCGCTGGACCGGACGTCCCAATCATTATCAAGCGTCGGCCCCGATTGGAACGTGCGTCCTATTCGGGATGACGCGTCCCCCACGATTGGAACACGCGTCCTATTCGGGATGACGCGTCCCCCCACGATTGGAACACGCGTTCCATTCGGAGTGACGACGCGTCCACCCTCGATTGGGAGAGGGGTCGCATGCCTCGGAGGGAAGCCCCTTCCGTCGAGCGGCCGGGGCGCGTATGACGTGAGCATGCCGCTCTCCAAGGAAAGCCTCGATGAGCTCATCGCCGTCGTTGTCCGGTTCGTCAAGGAGCGCCTCGTTCCGCTCGAGGCGTCGGTCGCCGAGAACAACGAAGTCCCCGACGACGTCGTCGACCAGATGAAGGCGATGGGGCTCTTCGGGATGTCGATCCCGGAGGAGTTCGGCGGGCTGGGGCTCACGATGGAGGAGGAGGTCCGCGTCGCGTTCGAGTTCGGGCACACCTCGCCGGTGTTCCGATCGGTGCTCGGCACGAACAACGGAATCGGCTCGCAGGCGATCATCATGTTCGGCACCCCCGAGCAGAAGAAGCGCTATCTGCCCGCCCTCGCGTCGGGCGAGATCATCGGATCGTTCGCGCTGACGGAGCCCGAGGCCGGGTCCGATGCAGGATCCGTCCGCACCTCCGCGCGCCTCGTGGGCGACCAATACGTGCTAAATGGGACCAAGCGCTTCATCACCAACGCCCCGAAGGCGGGCCTCTTCTCCGTCTTCGCGCGCACCGATCCCAACACGCCGGGGCCCAAGGGGATGAGCGCGTTCCTCGTCCCGGGGGGCCTCAAGGGCATCGAGATCGGCCGGCCCGAGCACAAGATGGGGCAGCACGGGACGTACGTGAGCGACGTCGTGTTCAACGACGTCCACGTCGACAAGAGCGCCCTGCTCGGCGGCGTCGAGGGCCAGGGCTTCAAGGCCGCGATGCAGGTGCTCGACCGCGGGCGCCTGCACATCTCCGCCGTGTGCGTCGGCGTCGCCGAGCGCCTCATCGCCGATTCGGTCCGCTACGCGAACGAGCGCAAGCAGTTCGGCAAGCCCATCTCGGACTTCCAGCTCATTCAGGCAATGCTCGCCGACAGCTACGCCGAGACGCTCGCCGCCAAGTCGATGGTGCTCGAGACGGCCCGCAAGCGCGATCGGGGCGAGGACGTGGGCATCGACGCGTCGGCGTCGAAGATGTTCGCCTCCGAGATGGTGGGCCGCGTCGCGGACCGCGCCGTGCAGATCTTCGGCGGCGCCGGCTACGTCGCCGACTACGGCATCGAGCGCCTCTACCGCGACGTGCGCATCTTCCGCATCTACGAGGGCACCAGCGAGATCCAGAAGCTGATCATCGGGCGGGCCCTGGTACGCGACGGCGGCTGATCCGGCTACTGCCTGAAGTCGACCACGATCCGGCCCGGCAGCTCGCTGACCCGCACCGGCCGGGGACGCGAGCCAGTACCCGGCGAGCCAGGCGCTGCCGGGCTGGGCGGACTCGCGGCACCGCAGGCCGCGACGGCAGAAGTATCGGTGTCCTAGGTCCCCGCCTGCCGGGACCATCGCCGGCTCCCTCCGCGTGACCCGGGCCCTAGATTCGGGGTGATACCAGGACGTGACCTGCGGGAGTCTGTGTCCGCGGCACTGGGAGGCGGCATCATGAAACAGCTCAGCCCGCTGGACGCCCAGTTCATCGACGCCGAGAACAGCGACGCACAGACCTCGATGGCGATCGCGTCCATCGCCATCTTCGATGGCCCGGCGCCCGCCTATGACGAGTTCCTTACCGCCATCAAGGGCCGCCTCGCGCATGTCCCGATCTACCGGCGCAAACTGCATCAGGTCCCGCTGGGACTAGGGCCGCCGGTCTGGGCCGATGACCCCGACTTCGACCTGCGCTACCACGTGCGCCACACGGCGGTGCCGGCTCCCGGCGATGACGCGCAGCTCGCGAGCCTGATGGCCAGGGTGATGGGGCAGCGGCTGGACCGCGACTACCCGCTGTGGGAGTACTGGCTGGTCGAGGGCCTGCGGGATGGCCGCTGGGCGCTGATCTCCAAGATCCACCACTCGATGGTCGACGGCGTGTCCGGCACCGACCTGTACCGGGTCATCTTCGACTCGACTCCGGAGCCATCCCCGCCCGCCTTCGACTGCTGGCAGGGCTCAGACCCGCCGTCTCCGCTGGCTCTGGCCGCGCAGGCCGCGCTTGACCTGGCGGTGCTTCCGGCCCGCTCGGCCCTGGCTCTGCGGGGCGCGCTGGCCGACCCGGCCGGGGCTGTCCGGCAGGCAGCCTCGACCGCGCGGGCCGTCGCGAAGCTGGCCGGCTCAGCCAGGCCGGCCACTCCGTCCTCGCTGAGCGGGCCTATCGGCCGGCAGCGCCGGTATGCCTGCGCGCGAGCCAGCCTTAGCGATATCAAGGCTATCAAGGCGGCGCTCGGCGGGACTGTCAACGACGTCGTTCTCGCCGCCATCGCCGGCGCCTACCGTGACCTGCTGCTCTCGCGCGGCGAGGAGCCGGCGGCGCACATGGTGCCCTCGCTGGTGCCGGTCTCGATGCGTGCCGCAGGCGAGGAGAGCAACTACGAGAACCGCGTCTCCATCCTGGTGACAGACCTGCCCGTCGAGATCGCGGACCCGGCCGAGCGGCTGGCGAGGGTCAGCGCCGAGATGGCGGAGCTGAAGGCCGCGAGGGAAACGCTCGCGGCGGAGACGCTCGTGACGGTCGGCCGTTACACTCCGTATCCGCTGGCGTCGCTGGTCGTCCGGCTGGGCTACCGGCTGCCGCAGCGCGAGATCGTGACAGTGACCACTAACGTGCCGGGCCCCAGGCAGCCGCTGTACGGACTGGGCCGGCGGCTGGTGGAGCTCATCCCGTACGTGCCAATCGCGACGTCGCTGCGCACCGGGGTGTCGATCTTCAGCTACTGCGACCGGATGACCTTCGGGGTCACGGCCGACTACGCATCGGTGCCCGACATCGACGTTCTCGCCGAGGGCATCGAGAAGGGCGTTGCCGAGCTGCTGGCGCTGGCCAGCACGCCGCCGGGGAGAGACGGGCAGCTGGTCACGTCCTGACGCCGCGTCCGCCGGCCGCCTTCCGGGAGCACCGGGCGATACCGCATGATGGGTGGGCAGACCACCCTGAGGAGGCGCCCTGATGTCCGACCTGACCGCCGCGCAGGAGACCGCTGTCGCGGCCGCACTCGACCGTCTCGACCTCGAGGC
>PLIR01000261.1 GCA_003139415.1 Myxococcales bacterium
GGGTGCCGACGTGAAGCTCGGGGCGGCGGACGTTCGCCTTCCAGAGCCAGCGGCGGAGGTTGCGCGCCATCGCTCGCTCGCTCGGCAGGTCGGTCCAGATCGGCGTCGGCGGCGGGCTCGCGCATCGTGGCGACGACGTTCCAGCCGCCGGCGAGGAAGCGGAGGGCGGAGGCACGGCCGAAGCCGGACGAGCAGCCGGTGATGAGGACGGTCTTGCGCATCGAGGACTCCTTTCGGCGGGACCATGTGTCGCCGCACGAAGGGAAGGTAGGAGGCGAAAACGGGGGTCGCTAATCCGATCGCGCCAAGATGAACCAGGCGGCTCTGGTCGTCGAGCTCGCGAAGACCGGCGAAACTCCTCTTCGAGGTCGTCGCGCATTCTCACGGTATCTGGAGCGTCGTCCGCGTGAGCGCTCGTCGCGGTCTCCGCGGGGCTCTAGTTCCGGCGCAAGAAGTGGCTGCAGGCGGACCCCGAGCTCTCTCTCACAGACGGGCCGGCCCCAGGGACGCCGCCGCTGACGGCGTCCCGGGGTGCCCGCGCGCGTCGTGACGTGGCTCACGCCTGCGTGGTCAAACGGACGACCTGCTTGCGCAGCCACTCGTTCATCCACGGTGTGATCTTGTCGAGCTTCGACAGGCAGCAATGTCCCGTCCCTTCGATGAGGTAAACCTCCGTGTTCGGCCGGTCTTGGAAAACCAGCGTGTCGGACTTCGCAACGAAGTAATCGTCCGCACCGTTGATGATGTACATCGCGCAGTTCGCTTGCCGTTCGAGCAGCGCCGCACGCGAGAGGGTCTTCATGTCCGACACGAGCTGATCGACCGTCGGCTTTGCGTCGTAGCCGACGGCGTTTGCGACGATGTCGAACATGCCGAACGGAAGCTTGCCAATGTGATCCGCCGTGAACGAGTCTTTCACCGGGCCGCCGTTGTCGACGCAGGCATCCACGGCGCCGCTCAGCCCAACGAGCGCGGCGAAGTTCCCGCCGAACGAAAACGCGCTGTAGCAGACCTTGCCGTTCCCGATCTTCTTGGCCGCAGCGACGAGACCCAAGACGACTTCGTCGGCGGGTCCCCGGAGCGGAACTTGCCGAAGCTCGGCCGTTCCCGGCATGTCGAAGGCGATGATCGTCGCGCCGGTCGTCTGAGCTTGCGTGACGTAGCTCGCGTGGAAATCGAGCTTGTAGGTGTCCACTCCGCCGCTCGTCAGCAGCACCGGTGCCGACGCGTAGTCGCCGGTCTTCGAGTAGATGTGCACGGGGACGTCGACGGTTTTTCCGGCGTACGGAACCGCGATCATGCGCCGCTCGAAGTGGACCGGAAACGTGGGCGCCGCCTTCAGGAATTCGGCGACCTGATTGTTCAATGCCTCGACGCGCTGTGGGGCTGCAATACAAGAACTCCGCGTCCCGCGGACGTCCTCGAGGTGATCGCATCGCTGCCAGAAGGGAGCCGCACGAAGGCCGACATCGACCAGCGACTCGCTGAGGACCGGTCCGGTTGGGCCGGCCGTGGCTAGCGTCTACCTCGACGCCTGTTGCTTCATTTACCTAGTCGAGGGCGAGGCGAGCTGGCGAAGACCGCCGCCGACATCCTGGCCGCGTACCCGTATCTCGAGCCCGACGACATCAGCGCGGCGCTCGCGTATGCCGCGTGGCGCGCTGAGGAAGTCGAAGTCCCCCTCCCGCAATGAAGGTTCTCGTCGACGTGAACCTGTTGCCCGCGTGGACGGACCTCCTGGCCGAGCATCACGTCGAGGCCATGCACTGGACTTCGGTGGGCGACCCGCGCGCGGCCGACGCGGAGTTGATGCGCTAGGCGAGGGACCGCCTCTCCTTGGGGATTTGCCTCTTCGACGCAAACGCCATCCTCCTTGCGCGCGCGCGTGAGCGAACGCTGACGTCGCCGAATGGCTTGCCTGGGTTTCGAGCGTCACCGTGTACCCGGAATCCAAGAAGGTGGGCCTTCTTGGAGGCCGAGCGGGAGGCCGAGTGAGCGTCGACGCGAACGTTGCGCCTCTCGTGCAGGTCTCGCCCTATGGTGAAACGCTCGACTACTACGATGGCGAAGACGACCAAGACCGACAACCTCGCTTCAGCGGCAGAGCTTTCCACGAAGCTCTTTCCAACCGCACAGGCCTGGGAACAGTGGCTCGACGTAAACCACGCCCGATCGCGGGGCGTCTGGCTGAAGATCGCCAAACCGAGCGCGGGCGTAGCGTCCGTGCGCTACTCCGAAGCTCTGGAAGCCGCGCTGCTTTTCGGCTGGATCGACGGCCAGAAGCAAAAATACGACGAGCATTTTTGGCTCCAGAAGTTCACTCCGCGCGGCACAAGGAGCCGCTGGTCGGAGAGGAACCGCGCGATCGCGACACGCCTGATGAAGGAGGGGCACATGCGACCAGCCGGGCTAGGGGCCGTAGAGGGCGCGAAGAAGGACGGGAGATGGGCCCAGGCCTACGCCTCGCAGGGGCGCGCCACTGTTCCCCCCGATCTGCAGGGTGCCCTCGAGGCCGACCCCGAGGCGCTTGCGTTCTTCGCTACCCTCGACAGCCATAACCGGTACGCGATCCTTTATCGCGTGCACGATGCGAAGAAGCCCGAAACGCGCGCGAGGCGCATCGCTGACTTCGTCCGAATGTTGGCGCGTCACGAGACTCTGCACCCGCCGCCGCGACGCACCTCGAAGTGAAGTCGCGAAGATCGTCTCTCGCGGGGGGATCGGCCGCGGCGCTCCGCCAGCCGGGCGCTCAGCGTGCGGCCCACGTCCAGCCCGCCCAGCTTTACTGCGTCGAGGATCCCTCGTTCGAGTTCGGCGTCCGTCGGCGCGGATTCCGCCCCGTGAACGGTCTCCGCTGGTCGCGCGTGGTCGCGAACGGTCTCGAGCCGCTTTGAAACTCCTCGTTGCGGTTACGCGAGGCGCGACGACGGGAAGGCTGACGTGTGTACGCCTGGCGCGTAGCCCGCGGCGATCACCGCGACCGTCGATCGCGGCGTGAGCACGTCGACGGCTCCTCCATCGATCGCGCGCGACTCCGTGTACCCCGCGTGCGTCCACCGGAGCATCCGCCCGCCGCGCAGGAGCCATGCCGCGCCGTCCAAGGTCACGAAGACGCCGTCGGGCAAGCCGCGCGCGTCGGTGGTGTACGTCTTCTTCCGGCGGTGCTCCTTGCGGTCGGCCTCGAGCGCGCGGTCCATCGCGTCCGCGTCCGTCGCCTCGCCGACGGCCTTCGCCCAGCACGCCTGGAACGCGAGCGCCGCCGCGCGCCGGCACTCGAAGCACGGGCGATGGCCCGCCGCAAAGGCAGTCGCCTCGTCGAGGAAGAAGAGCTCCGTGTACGAGCGCGGCGTCATCATGACGCGCCGCCGGCCCTTGTAGTGGAGCTTGCAGCAGATCCAGCGCCGCACCTGCCATGGGCGCACGAGGGTCCTCGCGTCGTCGTGCAGGACACCGCGGTTGCCGAGGATGGTGCCGCGCTCGGGCGTCGCGACGATGGCGCCGAAGGGCGTGACGCGGTTCTGCAGCGGCATGGACGAAGACCTCGGTTGTGCTTCGCGCCGATCAGCCGAGGTTGGCGCTGCGCCGAAGCCCATCCCACGATTCGCGAATGCCCAGCTCATCGAGCCAACGCTCGATGTAGCCTAGGTCCAGCGCCCCTCCTTTCGCCTCGAGGAGCGCCGCGACGTCGCGCCGCTGTCGCTCGGACTCGCCGAGCTTCGCCCACTCGAGCTTGGCGAGCACCGTGTCCTCGGCCGTCGCCACGAACACGGCGACCCCCAGGACCACCGCGGGAAGGCGACGAGACATCTCCTCTACGCTGAACGCACGCGCTTTGCGAAAGATGACGTCGACCTTCCACGCAGTCGTTCCGTCGATGATGTTGAACTGTCCACGTCGCCTGAACTCCTCGCGCGCGACGTCGGCGTCGAGGTAGATGTCGTCGCCCTTCAGGGCCGCGAGGAAGCGATCGAGGGACTCGAACGTCGGATCGACCACGATGTCGATGTCCTGCGTCGCGCGAGGCGCGCCGTGGTACGAGCTAGCAAAGGAGCCGGCCAGCATATAGGGGATGCCCGCACCCTCGAGGGCCGTCGCCACCCGCGCCAGGAACGACTCTGCGCCGCTCACGGCCGCAGCACGGGCAAACGCGGCCAGACCTTCGCCGCAGCATCTGCCCCGTAGAGTAGCGCGAGGAGCGCGCGCCGCACCTCGTGCTCCGAGTACTCAGGGTGGCGGCGTCGGATCCCCTCGGCCGCGACCCGGCGAACGTCATCGCTCATGCGAAGGGCGAGCGCGCCCCGCGCGCTCGCGGTCATGGCGCGGTACAAGCGCATCTGCAGGTCGTGGGCCGCGGGGCTTGTGTCCTGAGCGCGCATCGCCGCAATTAAGAGCCTGGCCGAGCGGACTTTGCAAGGCTGGCGCATGCCGATCCAATCCTACGAGCGGGCGGCTATGTCGTCGTTGTGCAACGCCAAGAGCTGTGCGACAGATCGACCGTAATGACGCAGCCCACGAGCAGACGGAGGCCACCGACACGATGACCTACGATGGCGCCGACGACACGCTCATGGACGGCAGCTGGCAGCCGGAAAGCGGTTTGTGGAGTCTCGCCACGCGGACCGCGGCAGACGCCGGTGCCGTTTGCGGCGACGGCGGTTAGTCCGCGCGCCTCGAAGGTCTCGGGCCCCCCTTCCGCGCGACGACGCGCCCCGTGTGGATCCCGATCCCGATGCGTAGCGGCGGCTCCCCTCGCACCGTGCGCACGCGGTTCAGGTCGTCCAGCGCGTCGAGCACGTCGAGGCCGCACGCGACCGCGACCCGAGCGTGGTCCGGCTGCTCCAGGGGCGCGCCGAAGTACGCGAGGATGCCGTCGCCGGAGCGACCTTTGACCTTTGTAAGGCTCGAGCGGAAGGATCGGTAGAAGTGGCCAGGCATTTGGCCTTGGGCACGAGCGGTGCATCCTGGTCTTCGAAGACACCGGAGCGGAGCAATCTCATGACCGAACCGTCGACTCGTATCGAATATGCCAACCTCCCCGCGCCGACCGAGGGCATTCTCGTAACGACGTTCATCACCGTCCGCAACGTGGCGCGCTCGCGGGACTTCTACTGCCGTGTCCTCGGCGGCACGGTGGTGCTCGAGGAGAACCCGTGCATCGTNNATGAATCCCGGCGGCCCGCCCACCCCCGACAAGCCCGACATCTCGGTTGTGGACTACGAGCGGAGCAACACCACCTCGATCTTCCTGAATCTCCGAGTTTCTGACATCCAAGCCTGCTACGAGAAGTGGAAAGCGAACGGCGCAGAGTTCGTCACGCCACCCATC
>PLIR01000377.1 GCA_003139415.1 Myxococcales bacterium
ACGTTGAGCCGGTAGAACAGATCCTCGCGAAATCGGCCCTCTGCGATGGCGAGCGTCAGGTTGCGATTGGTAGCCGCGATGACCCTGACATCGACGCGGACCTTGTAGCTGCCCCCCAATCGCTCGAACTCCCGCTCCTGAAGGACCCTCAAGAGAGCGATCTGCATTTCCGGCGGAAGCTCGCCGACTTCATCCAGAAAGAGGCTTCCCCCATCGGCCAGCTCGAAGCGTCCCAGGCGCCGCTGAAAGGCGCCCGTGAAGGCGCCCTTTTCGTGGCCGAACAGCTCGGAGGCAATGAGCTCGCGCGGGATTGCGGCGCAATTCACCGTGACGAACGCGCTCGACGAGCGCCGGGAACGCCGATGGATTGCCCGTGCGATGAGTTCCTTCCCGGTGCCCGTCTCGCCGGTGATCAACACCGTCGAATCGCTGTCGGCCACCTTCGCGACCCTCGAGAGAACCGCGGCAAGAACCGACGACCGGCCGACTATCTCCTCGAACATCGAGGCCTTGTCGACCTCCTCGCGGAGGGCGACGTTCTCCTGCCGCAGCCTGTCTTCCGCGCTCTTGCGCTCTTCGATATCCGTCGATGCGACGTACCAGTTTGTCACCGCGCCTCGGTCGTCGCAGACCGGGTTCCCGCGTGCGAGAAACCATCGGTAGCTTCCGTCGGCAGCTCGCAGGCGCGTCTCCAGCTCGAACGGGGTCCCATTCGCCAGCGCGGCCCCCATCGGCGCGTCCAGCCGGGCCGGGTCGTCGGGGTGCACCTCGTAAGCATCGGGGAGCTTCAGCCAATCGTCGAGGGTCAGGCCGAAGTACGCGAGCGCCCAGTGGTTCGCGTAGACCCGCTCGCATCTGGGGCCGTACACGGCAACCACTTGCGGGGTGAGGTCGACGACCTGGCGCAGCTCGTTCTCGCGCTTGCGAAGCGCGTCCTCGCGCTTCCGCAGCGCGATCGTCAACTCCTCCTGTTCGGTCACGTCGATCGTGGTTCCAAGGAATGTCGGGGACGGACCGCTTGTCGGCGCTGCGCGACCGACGCAGCGCACGTGACGGATCGTGCCGTCGGGCCGCACAATCCGCGCCGTGAAGTCGAACCCGGTCTGATTCTCGACAAGGTTCTGGAGCTCGCGCGCGACCGCCTCGCGGTCGTCCGGATGCACAAGTTCGAGGTACTCCTTGGTATTCCGAGGCTTCCTTCCCGTCTCGAGGCCAAAAATGCGAAACAACTCCGCAGACCAGTGGTCGATACCGGAGGGCCCGAACGCCCAGCTTCCCGAGTGCGAAAGGCGCTGGGCTTCTTCCAGGAAGAACTCGGCTCGCATCAGCTCGTCGATGTCGAAGTTGATCCCGACCCAGCAACGGACGGATCCGTCCGTCGCCAGAAGAGGCTCGGCACGACTCAGGAACCAGCGGTACTCACCGTTCAAATCGCGAACGCGAAAGGCGACGTCGCCGGCAGTACCGGTCCGTAGACACTTGGACCAGACTCTGCGCGTCTCGTCGTGATCATCCGGGTGCAGGAACGGGATATGAGAGTCCCAGGCAGCGCCGGTCTCCTCCCCAGAGCGGAGAGGATGATCCATGGGTAGGCCGCCGTAGTCGCCGCCTCGCTCGTTCACGAACGTGAGGGCACCCGACGGCGCCGCGTACCACGCGTTCGCCGGGATCAGGTTCAGCATGGCTTGCAGCTGAGTCTTGAACCGCTCCTCCGTTGGCATGACGGTCCCTTCACGAAAGCGGCGAGATCTCACCGGTGGCGAGATCTCGCCGGACAGCTACCGGCACGAAGTCTAGCAAAGTCATATGTTTGTGGTCAAAGCCAAGCTCGGCGTGATGTTTGCGTACGGGCCTGCGCGGTGGCCCGACATTGACTCACTTCGATCAACGCGGCTCTGTCGACCTAGGGCCCGGGAATGGCGACCGCACGGGGGCCGTAGCGAGGGCTCGCGAAGCTCTGAGCGGCGGGCGTGCCCACGAATAGCGGACCGCAGTGAATCGAAAGGGTGATCGACGATGGTGCAGCAACCTATTCACGCGCGTGCGGCTATGTCTGCCGGCCCTCTGATGACCGATGGTCGCCCTCCGGAGGTTCGGCTGTTCGGGCCCTTTCGCTTCGATGTGCGGGATGAGCGGCTGGTCAAAAATCGCGCGCAGATCGAACTGCGGCGCAAGCCGTTTGCCATTTTGCGGTACCTGACTGCGCATCCTCAGCGCCTCGTGACCCAGCAGGAGCTCGTCGAATCGGTGTGGGGAAAGAATGTCGTCATCAGCGACAGCCTTCTCCGTACTCACGTCAGCGACGTACGGCGGGCCGTCGGCGACGGCGTCATCGAGACGGTCGTGGGGCGCGGGTATCGCTTTCTCCTCGCGGTCGAGACGGAGAAGGCGGAGCCCAGGCCCCAGGGCCTCAACCCGCTCGCGACTCGGAACACACCGCCCAACCTGTTGGGCCGAACCACCGAGCTCGAAGCGCTGGGGCAGCTTTTCGAAGCGTCTCTCGACGGGAGACGGCACGTAGTCTTCGTCGCGGGAGATCCAGGAATCGGAAAGACGACCCTCGTGGATGCCTTTCTCTCGGAGATCGCTGGGCCGAGAGGCGCCCTCGTTGCCACCGGTTCGTGCATCGAGCACCTCGGCACGGCGGAGGCGTACCTCCCGGTATTCAAGGCACTGGGAGCGCTGTGTCGCGGAGATGGCGGCCGGCACGTCGTGGAGCTCCTGGCGCACCACGCGCCCACATGGCTCGCACAGATGCCGGGTCTGGTCGGCGACGAGGAGCTTCGGACGCTCGCTCTCCGGGCTCAAGGAGCGAACCAGGCTCGCATGCTCCGCGAGCTCGCCGAAGCACTCGACATCATCGCTGCCGAACGTCCGCTTGTCCTGGTTCTGGAAGACATGCACTGGGCCGACGCCTCGACGACCGACCTCCTGGCCACGCTCGGAGGGCGGCGTGAACCCGCGCGCGTTCTCGTTCTGGTCACGTGCCGTCCTGCAGAGCTCACGAAGGGCGACGGCCTGGCCAAGGTGATCGCAGAGCTGAGGGCTCGCAAACTGGCCACCGCGCTGCGCCTGGAGAGCTGGTCGCTCGCCGCCACGTCGGATTATCTCTCGCGGCGCTTTCCACGCGCTCGCTTCCCGGAGGATCTCGCGCGGAGCATTCAGCACATGACTGGCGGCAATCCGCTCTTCGCGACTGCCGTCGTCGATGATCTGGAGAGCCGCGCCATGATCCGGCCGTCCGAAGACGGATGGGAGCTTGCAGCACGCGTCGCGGACGTCGCGAGCCGCCGACCCGATACCGTTCGCCAGCTCATCGACATCCAGATTGATCGCCTCAAGTCCAACGAACAACGCATCCTCGAAGCGGCGAGCCTCGTCGGCATTCAATTCACCGTCGGGGCCGTCGCTCGTGCGCTGGAGAGTCCCGCTGACCACATCGATACCATCTGCGAGGGGCTCGCCAACGACAGGCACCTCCTGCAATTCGTGGCCTCGGAGTCGTGGCCCGACGGGTCGATTCAATCGCACTATGCGTTCGCACACGCACTCTATCGCGACACCGCGCTGGAGCGTGTCCCCGGGGCAACGAGGCGCCTCTGGCATCGTCGAATCGCGGAAGGGCTCGAGGCGGCCTACGGCGCGAGCACCGAAACCATCTCCGCAGAGCTCGCGGCCCACTACGACGAGGCGCAGCTCGCCGGCAAGGCGGTTGGGTACTACCGACTCGCAGGCGAGCGCGCGATGCGTCGGTTCGGGCGCGCTGAAGCCCTTGCCCATTTCAACCGCGCCCGCGCCCTGATTGGGAGACTTGCCGCATCGGACGAGCCGGATCGCACCGAGCTCCTGGTCTTGAGGCACGTCGGGCCCGCGATCATCGCGCTGCGAGGCTTCCATGACCCACACCTGGCGGGGACGTTTACCCGCACCGCCGAGCTCGCGCGCAAGCTCGGAGACGACCGCAGCCTGCTCGACGCTCTCCTTGGCCTGCAGCGCTGTCACTTCATGAGGGCCGATCATCGAAGTGTCGAGCAATACGAGGGCGAGGTTCAGGACATCTTGTCGCGCCTCGCGGATCCCATCGCGGCGGCAGAGGCGACGGTGCTTTCCTGCGCTGCGAGGCTGTTCCGTGGTCAGCTCGCCCGGGTTCGCGGTCCGCTCACGGAAGCGTGCAACGTGCTGGACTCCGCGGAGAGCAACACCGCGCGTGTCGTCAGCGCGCCGGTCGTTGGCCTTTGGGCCGGTCACCTGATCGTGCTCGAGTGGCTTGGCGGGGCACCGGACACGGCTCGGTCGGCGGCCCGTAGCGTGCTCGCCCGAGCCGAGTCCCTTCGTGACCCTTTCTTCCTCATGTCGGCGCTTACGCTTGCGGCGCTCGGTCACATGTGGCGCCGCGAGCCCGAAGAGACACTCGAGATGGCACGTCGTGCGCTCCAGACGGCGCCCGAGGTGGGCGCTCCCATATGGGAGGGACGTGCCATGTCGCTCTACCACTGGGCAGCGACGATCCTCGAGCCCGAGACCGCGACGGCGCACTTCGAGGCGCTGTCCTCCGGCCTGACCACGTTCCTGGCCGCCGGTCCGTACGGGCGGACGGCGCTCACGCCCTGCATCGTCGAGGTCTTTGCGCGGGCCGGCCGCGTCAACGAAGCGCTCCGCGAGCTCGATGACGCACTTCGATTCGTCGAAGTGAGCGACGAACGAGCGTGGGCGTCGGAACTGCACCGCCTTCGTGGAGAGCTTCTCAGGGAATCTGACCTCGCTGAAGCCGAACGAGCCATGACGAAGGCACTCGAGGTCGCAGCCGCGCAAGGCGCGAGGTCATTCGAGCTGAGGGCGGCGATGAGCCTCGCCAGGCTTCGTCCGGGAAAGAAGAGGTCGTCCGCACCCCTGAAGGAGCTGCGACGCATCTATGGGTCCTTTACTGAGGGCTTCGAGACCCGCGACCTCCTCGAAGCGAAGGCGCTGCTCGGCGAGGGACATTGAGCACGCGTCGTCACTTCACTTCACTCGGGCCCGCCACGGCGTCGAATCGACCCTGCACGCCCGCAAACAGGAACGTGTTCGCGCGTCGACCGTCGACGTTGTCCAGCGCACCGGAGGACTGCGTCTTCTGGGTCAAGAAACTCGAAAGGTCGACGCCGACGACGGGGCTGATCGCGAGGCTCGGGTCGATGACGCGCTCCCTTTGACGTAGTTTCGACGCGCGTTTCACGTCGGCACCCGCGCGGGAGATCTAGGGTTGCCCGATATGACGCCGACGATCGACCGACGAATGCGGACGCTGACGCCCGTCGCGCTCGCGCTGTCCGTAGGACTGCTGTGGAGCGACGCATCTTGGGCACAGACGGCGGATGGCTGCCGCGACAACTGGCTCGCGTTCGGCCCGTGCCGCGATCGCCCCTGGGAAGGCCCGCGCTTCACGTTCGGGGTCGACCTCGGCGTGTCCGCGATGAACGAGAGCGGACCGCTCGGCTTCGGTGTCGGCGTCGGAACGGTGACCGAAGCGGGGCCCGCCTGGGGGCTTCGGGTCGGAGTCGACTTGCTGTCGTGGGTCGGGCTCGAGGCGCGCTACGTCGGAATGTACAATTCGGTGCAAAGCGCCGTGAGCCCGGCAGGCTCCGTCGGCTTCGCCACGAGCGGGGTGGACGCCCTCGCGAGGCTGACGGCGCCCCTCCCGTTCGTCAACCCGTACGTCGTGGGCGGGATCGGATACTACGACGTGTCCTTGGCTGGGTCGTCCCAAGCGAGGAGCGCATCCGTCATGCACCCCAGCTCGCAACCCGCCTTGGTCGTCGGGATTGGCTTGGAGGTCCCTCTTACGTGGCGACTCGCCGCAGGGGTGGAGGCGGACTACCACCACCAGAGCAACGAGAGCTACTCGGCCGTCACCACGAACGGCATCGACGGCGGAGACCTGACGACGTTCAACGTCGTAGTGCGCGCCCGTCTGTAGCCGGTCTCTCAGCCGCCAGACGGCCGGAGGAGCTCCGCGAGCGCCGGCTCGACCCTGTCGCGACGACGGCCTCTGCGCCGGCTCGTGAAATCGAGGACAAATTGGCGTCAAACAGGCCGTAGCGTGGCCGTGTAGGCGGCCCTTTGACGGCGATTTCGCCGAGCTTCGACGGCAGTCGACGCAGCGCGGGAGCATCCTGCGGGCATGAACTCAACACAAGTTGTCCCGGGCTCCGCGTTCACACCGTCCAATGGCTTGTCCCCGCGCGTCCGGAGGCTGGGCGATCCGGTTTCCGCCGCAATCGCGACCGTGATCGGCTCAGCGGCAAGGCTGTTTCGGGGGCAGCTCGCTGCGGCTCGGCAGCCACTCACCGAAGCTGGCGCCGTCCTCGATACCCTCGAGAACGACGCCGCTCACGTCGCCAACACGCCCTTGGTGGGGCTCTGGGGCGGCCACTTGGTGGTGCTGGCGTGGCTCGGCGGTGCGCCGGACGGTGCCATGGTCGCCGCCGGCAAGATGCGCGCGAGGGCCGATGCATGCCGCGACCCATTCCATCGATGCATCGCGATGACGATCACCGCTCTCGCGCACGTCTGGCGTCGGGAGCCGGACCTCGCGCTCGATGCGGCGCGCCGGGCCCTCGAGGTCGGCCTCTTAGGAGGGTCCCCCGTCTGGCGGGGCCGGGCCATGTCGATCCACCATTGGGCGGCCACGCAACTCGACCCGCGTGCAGCGCAAACCCGCGCCGACGAGCTCTCGAAGGCGCTCGCCTTGCAGCTCGGCGCGGGTCCCGGAGGACGCACCGCCTTCACGCCTTGTGTCGCGGTCGTCTATGCCGCGGCCGGCTACCACGACCGGGCACTCCGAGAACTCGACGACGCCCTCGCCTTCGTCGAACGGACCGACGAGAGAGCATGGTCCTCGGAGCTGCATCGATTGCGCGGCGAGCTCCTGCGGGAGTCGGACAAGGCGGAGGCGGAGCGCGCCATCGAACGTGCGCTCGAGATCTCACGCGAGCAAGGCGCGAAGTCCTTCGAGCTGCGGGCGGCCCTGAGCCTCGCGAAGCTCAATCGCGGAACCAGGAAGAACCGCGCGGCGCTCGAGGAGCTTCGCCGCGGATATGCGTCGTTCACAGAGGGCTTCGGGACTGGCGACCTCGTCGAGGCGAAGGGGCTACTCGGCGCCAGCCAGTAGCCGTCACGCACCCAGCGGGGGTGCGACGACCCGCACGTCGTGCCGGTTCGCGATGTGGAGCATCGTGCTCATATCGAGCGTGTCGCCCACTTCGTGGTCGACGTCGTGGAAGAACGCGGAGGCGTTGCCACCCGAGGTGAAGCTGAGAAACCGAGCCCGCGCGGTGTTCATGCGGAATGCGTGGGGAGTGCCGCCAGGATGAAGACGAACTCGCCCTGTCGGACAACCTGCAAGCGGTCATCGATGAGCACGTCGATGGCGCCCTCGAGCACGTAGTACGCCTCGGCCCACGCATGGACGTGCGGTGGCGGCCCCGCGCCCTCGGGTCCCTCCTGGAGGAACACCTCGATGGAGCCGGTGCGCTTGGTGTCTGCGAGCACGGCGATCGTCTCTCCGACGACGTGAAATGGTTTGTGATCCTTGGGCGTGACGATGAAGGGCTCGGGATTGGACATGTGCTTGCCTCGTCCGACTGACCACCTTTGCCGCTCCGCCGGCTCACGATCGTCAAAAAGGCGTCAAATCCGACGACCGGTGATTAGGCGCCGAATTAGCGAGCATTCGCGGGAGGTTTTGCGGCCGGCGCGACGCTCGGGCCGTAAATGCCTTGGCGTGACATCTGAGCGTTGGATCGTGGTGGGCACGGACTTCAGCGACGGCGCACGGAGCGCGCTGGACCGTGCTTTGCGTATGGCCGAGGACTCCGGCGCGCGAGTCGTCCTGGTCCATGCCTACGAGGAGGCTCCGGACGCGACGACGGCGGACGACCCGACGGCAAAGCTATTGGAGCAACTCGCCCAGCAAGTCGCCGCCTCGGGAGCCAGTCATCGTGGGATTCTCGTCGAGCCCATGGTGCGGCGCGGCGCGCCTTGGGAGAAGATACTGAACGTCGCCACGGAATACGGCGCCGAGATGGTGGTCGTCGGCGGCAGCGGCCAACGCGGCCCGGTTCGCGGGTTTGCGCTTGGCAGCGTGGCAAGCCGCGTCCTCGCGCTGTCAACACGATGTGTGGTCGTTGCTCCGTCCAGGTCAATCACCTCGTAGGCGCCGCGGGCCGATCCCCGGACCGGAGCGCGGGCGCACCGCGTCAACAGCGACGGCGACGGCGCGTGATTCCCGGTCAGTGGCTCTGGCTCGGATGCAGTGAGAAGTTCTTGATGGCAAGAGCCCCACCGAACTGCTGGAGGCGCCCGCCTTCGGACAGTTTGCCGAGGTTGATCGGTGCGAACCCGAGCGGCTCGATGAAGCGCACGACGAGCGCGACGTGCGCCNNGCCTCGCGGCGGCGGAACCTAAATCCGCTGCGTCTGCCAATTTCGCCACCCGTGCGTTTCGACTTGTTCTTCCGCGGAGTTGTACCACGCAGCGGATCTTTCGACCCCCCGGGTTCCGCAGCGCGGAGAACCCCACTCCCGACCCGACCGCGCGAAGCTCGGGGATGGCCGTCCGTCACGGATCCGTGTGCCTTACTTCTTGATGGTTTCGCTGACGACCTGCGAGCCGTCCAGCGACCACCCCCGTAGAAGCAGGTAGTCGACGCCGTCCCACTTCAAGTGAACGTACACGTTGAAGAGGTGCGCCGACGCCCCCGCGATCGAGATGGTGGCGACCGCCCGGCACACGCCATCGCCACCGCGTGACGTCACGATGGTCAGCGGTCGGCTGGGCATCGCCTTCAGAACGATACGCACTGCGGTTCCGCTCGTGGCGTTCGCGACGACCGCTTGGCTTGCGAGACCGTAAGCCACGACCTCGCGAGGCAAGATGGGTGCGGTCTGCGTGGGCCCGCTCTCCAGCATGCGCCAGTACGCAGATACGGGTGCCGGACCGATGGGCGTGCATTGGTCGTCGACCCGGACGACGTACTGCACCTGGTTCTTGTTCTCGCTCTTCGCGATCGAGAACGCTGGGACGAACGCCCCGCTCGCCGGAGGCTGGTCGGCCGCCGCAGTGGTCGCATACGAATCGAGCGGTACGAGGGCCACAAGTGCAGCGGTGGCCCAGCTATGCCGCATGAGTTTTCCCATTCTACTCCACGCGCCGCCTCACGCCCGCGTCAACAACCCCCGCCGCAGCGTATCGAGTGCCATGTTCGCCAGCTCCCGCGGCGACTTCTTCGCATACGGCCGCCGCTGAAGCTGCCCCTCGACGAGCAACGACGCAAGCCCGTGCACGACGGACCAGGCCGCGAGCGCATACTCCAGCGTGGCCGCCTCCCCCTCCGCCCCGACCCGCGCTTCGGCGATCGTCTGGGTGAGGAGCGTGAAGACGGCATCGCTCGCCGCTTGCAGATCCGGATCGTCCGACGCCGACGCCTCCGCGCTGTTCATGACCCGAAAGTGGGCCGGATGGGCGACGGCAAAGAGGACGTACGTGACCCCGCAGGCCCTCAGCGCCGAAAGGACGTCGGGCTCGTTGCGTGCGGCCTGCGACAGCTCGGTATGCAGCGCGCGCAGGCCCTCTTCGGCGACGGCCGCCAGCAGCGCGGCGCGGTCGGCAAAGTGCCGGTAGGGCGCCTGGTGGCTCACGCCAACCATTCGCGCGACCTCGCGCAGCGTGACGGCCGACGCCCCGCTTTCGTTGACCAGGCGCAGGGCGGCATTGATGAGGGCCCGGCGCAGATCGCCGTGGTGGTACGCGGTCTTTCGCTTCACGCGCGGCGACGGCATCGGGTGCGCCGAGGCTACCCGTTTGACCGGCGCCCTGCGCCCGTCTTCAGCGAACATCGACGGTCACGTCCGCGCTCGTGCCCGGGCGGAAGGCCACGTCCGCAGGGCCGTCGAGGACGATGCGCACAGGGACGCGCTGCACCACTTTGACGAAGTTGCCGGACGCGTTCTCCGCGGGCAAGAGCGACAGGCGCGCGCCGCTCGTCGCGCCGAGCGTGTCGACGTGACCGTGAAACACGCGAGAGCCGTACGTGTCGGTGCTCAGGCGGGCGGGCCGCCCGGGGCGCATCTTCGCGAGCTGGTCTTCTTTGAAGTTCGCCACGACCCAGACGTGCTCGAGCGAGACGAGCGAGAGGAGCGGAACTTCGGGGCTGACCATCTGGCCCACTTGCACGGCGCGACGCGTGACCTGACCGCGGACGGGCGCGCGGATCGCGGCGTACGACAGGTTCAATCGCGCGAGCTCCAGCGAGGCCGCGGCCTGGGCGACCTTCGCTTCGTCGAGATGGACCGTGGCGCGCGCGTTCGCCACTTGCTCGGGGGCCGCCTTTGCCGCGTCGAGCCGGCCGCCCGAAGCGCGAACGTCGCCGAGCGCGCTCGTGATGCCCGCTTCGCGCGCGACGAGCGCCGCGGCGGCGGCCTCGTAGTCCGCCCGCGCCGAATCGACGGCGTTCTGGTGGGTGTCGACGTCGTCTTGCTGGACGGCCTCGCGCGCGAGCAGCGTCTGGGAACGAGACAGCTCGAGGACGGCGAGGTTCAGCTTCGACTTCGCCGCCCGAACGGCCGCGCGCGCCTGGTCGAGCGCGGCCCGTGAGCCCACGAGCGCCCCCGCCGAGAGCGTGAGCTCACCGGACGCCTGCGTCACTGCGGCCTCCGAAGTCTTCTCGATGAGCGCCAGCTGCACCCGCGCGGCATCAAGCGTCGCTTTGGCCGCGTCGTAGTCGGCCTGTGAAGAGCCGAGCTGCTGGGTAAGCTGATCGGTCTCGAGCTCCGCGATGACGTCCCCGGCTTCGACGACCTGGTCGTCGGTCACGAGCAAACGGCCCACCTTGCCGGAGATTCTCGCCGAGACGTCGACGAGGTCTCCTTCGATCTGCGCGTCGTCCGTCTCCTCGAGACCGTGCCTTGCGGCGAAGTAGCCCCCGGCCCCTGCCGCTACGAACGCACCGATCGCGCTCACGATCATCCACCGCGGTACGCCCCGCCCCTTCACCGCGGGCTCTGTCGCGACCGGACGGCGCGCCTCCTCACCGGAATGTTCTCGACCGTGCGACAGGGCGCCGGCGCTCGCCGTCGGTAGCAACGTGCTCGCTTGGCTGGTCATCGTCCGCCTCCAGAAAGCGACCGCTCGACGGCCGCGCTGAGACTGTGAGTCCGAATGGTGCTCATGTCAACATACGCCACTCGCATCGACGCCTCGACGGACTGTCGACAGGCTGTCGAAATCTCGACAGCATCCAATTTGCGCACCTCGAAAGCCTTGACGGCAGCTGATCCTGGCGCAATGTTGCCCTCGTCTACTTGGGAGGCCTCCCGTGAAGATATGGATGATCGGTCTGACGTTGACCATCGCGACTTTCATGGAGCTGCTCGATACGAGCATCGCGAACGTCGCACTCCCTCACATCGCGGGCGGGACGAGTTCCAGCGTCGATGAGGCCACCTGGGTGCTCACGAGCTACCTCGTCGCCAACGCGGTCGTGCTGCCTCTGAGCGCGTGGCTGAGCAGCGTCTTCGGTCGCAAGCGGTACTACATGATGTCGGTCGCGCTGTTCACCGCGAGCTCGATGTTGTGCGGCCTCGCCCCGAACCTCGGCTGGCTCATCTTGTTTCGCGTGCTGCAGGGGATCGGCGGCGGTGGCCTCGCGCCGAGCGAGCAGGCCATCTTGCTGGAAGTGTTCCCGATCGCGAAGCGCGCGAGCGCCTTCGCGCTCTACAGCGTCGCCATCGTGGCGGCGCCCGCCGTCGGGCCGACACTGGGCGGATGGATCACGGACAACTGGTCGTGGAGGATGTGCTTTCTCATCAACATCCCGATCGGTCTTCTGTCCCTATGGTTGACCCACCGCCTCGTTCCGAACGACGTCGGCACGCATGCCGCGGGGCAGGGAGCGACGCAGACAGCGGCCGCCAGGCGAAAGGCGGCCGCAGGCTCGATCGACATCGTGGGCATCGTGCTCGTCATGATCGCCTTCGGCTTCATCGAGATCGTGCTCGACAAGGGCCAGGAGGACGACTGGTTCGGGTCGTCGTTCATCTGCGCGTCGACCGCCATCGGCGTGCTGGCGCTCGTGGCGGCCGTGGTCTGGGAGCTCAAGACGAAGAACCCCGTCGTCGCGCTCGAGCTGCTGCGCGACCGCAACTTCGCACTCGCGTGCGCCTTCTACTTCACCTTCGCCTTCGTCATGTTCGGCAGTACGGTGCTGATGCCGCAGATGCTCCAGAGCCTCTTCGGGTACTCGGCGATGGAGGCGGGCCTCGTCCTCACGCCTGGGGCGCTCGTCATCATGGTGATGGCGCCCCTCGCGGCCCGGCTGACCAAGCGCATCCCCGCCGGCTATCTCGTCGGAGTCGCCTTCGCGGTGGTGGCCGTCGCCCTGTGGCAGACGAGCCGCCTGTCGCTGAGCTCGAGCTACGGCGACTTCGTCCTGGCGCGCATGCTCCAGGGCTTCGGCCTCGGGTTTCTCTTCGTTCCGGTGAGCACGATCGCGTACTCGTACTTGCCCCCGGCGTTGAACGACAAGGCGTCGAGCCTCACGAACCTCTTTCGCAACGAAGGGGGCAGCTTCGGGATCGCGGCCGTCACGACGCTCCTGGCGCGCCGGAGCCAATTTCATCAGGCTGTCCTCGCGTCGCACGTCCGCCCGTTCGACCCCATCACGCTCGAAACGCTGCGGGCGTTCGCCCATACGCACATGCACGGCCCCGCGCAAACTCTCAGGGCGCTGTCCCTGTCCTCCGTCGTGAGCCGTCAGGTGGGCTTCTTGTCGTTCCTCGACGGCTTTCGGATGCTCGCCCTCTTCTCGCTGCTCGTCGTCCCGGTCACCTTCGCCGTCCGCCGCGCCCTCTCGGCTGGCCCGCAGGCCGCGCACTGATTCGGCGCCACGTCATCGACGGCGCCGCTCAAGTCTTGCCTCTTCCAAAGCCGCGAACGTGACTATGGCGCCAGTAGCCAGGCCTTGAACGTCTCGTCGTACGCGCGGCGCACGGCGATCGGGGACGTCGTCAGTTCG
>PLIR01000226.1 GCA_003139415.1 Myxococcales bacterium
CCGCGCCCGCGCCCGCGCCCGCGCCCGCGTGTGCGCTCGCGCCTGCGCCGCGGTTCTCGCGGTCGTCGTGCTCTTTGTTGCACCCTCCGCGTGGGCGCATCCCGCCGGCTTTACGTCGGTGAACCGGTACATCGGGGTCGGCTGGAGCGCTCCCGGTCGACTTCACATCGCCTACCTCATCGACTTCGCCGAGCTCCCCGCCTACGCGGAGCTCGACCAGCTCGACGCCGATCACGACGGCCGCGTGACGCCCGAAGAGCAGCGCGCATATCTCGATCGGCGGCTCCCCCCGCTCGTCGCCGCGTGGACGATCCTCGTCGGCGGCGTGAAGGTCACCCCGCACGTGGCGGGGAGCAGCCTGCAGGTGTCGCCGGGCGAGCGCGGCCTCGAGACCCTGCGCATCGCGGCCGACGTGGAGGCGGACGTAGCGCCGAGCGGCATCGACCCGGCCAAGGGCGCGGTGACGGTCGCCGTGGTCGATCAGAACTTTGCGGATCGCTCGGGATGGCGGGAGATGGTCGCCGAGCCGTCGCCGGTGGCCGCCGTCGTGTCCGGGCCGGCCGGGCAGGCGCGCGACGCCCTCGCGTACTCTGGGGCGCAAGGGGCGCCGCCTCGGGTCGACGAAGGTCACTTCGCGTTTCGATGGCAGGACCGGGAGGGTCGCCCTGCGCTCGAGGCGACTCCGCCCGGCACCGCCATCGCTGTCGACGCCCGGGTCGCGGAGTGGTCGCAGGCGCTGAAGAGGTCGAGCGCCAGCTTCTCGCTCTCTGCTCTCGCCGTCGCCCTGGCCCTCGCCCTCGGGGCGGCGCACGCGCTCTCGCCCGGCCACGGCAAGGCCCTGGCGGCCGGGTAGCTCGTGGGCCGTCGCGCGCACCTCGGGCACGCCCTGGCCTTCGGCGGCGCGGTGACCGTGGCGCACACGATCGTCGTGTTCGCGATCGGCTGCGCGGCCGTGGCGCTCGAGCGCACGCTTGGCTCCGAGCGGCTTCTGCGTGGCCTCGAGATTGCGTCGGCCGCGGCGGTGGCCCTCCTCGGCGTCGTGCAGCTCTCGCGTCGCATCCGGGAGGCCGCGAGCGGCGAGGGCCACCACCACGATCCCGGCCACGAGCCGGCCGGCGGATGGCGGTCCCTGGTGGCCCTCGGCGCCTCCGCGGGGGTGACGCCGTGCCCATCCGCCCTCGCCCTGCTCCTCGCGGCCATCGCGCTGCGGCGGTACGCCTTCGGCCTGGTGCTCGTTCTCGCGTTCTCGCTGGGCGTGGCCGCCACCCTGACCTTCGTCGGCGCCCTGGCCATCGCCGCGCGAAGCCACATGGTCGATCGCGCCGACCGGTGGCCGCGGGTGCGGGCGGCGGCCCTGCGCTGGCTGCCGGTCGTGTCGTCGGCCTCCGTGCTCCTCGTGGGCGTCCTTTTGTGCGCGTCGGCGTGGTCAGGGCCCTGAGCCGCGTCGGTCCTGCCAGAGCAGAATGTTCAACCGCGCGTCGGTTCCCTCTCGAATTTGTGATCCATTTTGACGGATTGGAAGCACACTCACCTTGCCTCGGTCGCCGACCGAGGTGTCTTTGGAGGACGTCATGCCGATTCGAATCACTTCACGACACTCGGCTGTCGGCGCCATGGCCGCTCTGGCGCTCGCGGGATGCCTGGCCGCCTGCGGTGGCGGCAGCACCGCGACGTCCTCCGGCAATGACGCCAGCGTGGGCGGCAGGGGGTCGTCGGGCGGCAGCTCCTCTTCGGGCGGCTTCTCGGGTTCCTCTTCGGGCGGCGCCGGTGACGACTCGTCGCCGCCGTTTACGGGGGATGACGGTCCCGAGGACGCCGGCGACGGCTCCACGTGGGACGATTCGGGCGATGCCGCCGTCGAAGACGGCTCGTCGACGTCGGACGATTCGTCCGCCTCGGAGGACTCGGCGAGCGACGCCGGCACCACGGAGCCGGAGGCCGGCGTCGTCGACGCCACCGTCCCTCCCTCGGAGGCCGGCACGACGTCGCCGCCGGAAGGGGGCGGAGTCATGGACGCCGGCGCGTCCACCGATAGCTCGACCAGTGTCCCAGAGTCGGGCACCGGCCCGACCGATGCGGCCCTCGTCGTCGACGCCTACGTCACTTGCGGCACGAGCACCTGCAGCGGTTCGACCCCCGAGTGCTGCCCTGCAACTGACACGTGCGCCGCGAGCTGCACTGGGATTGCCATCTCCTGCTTGAGTCTCGCAAATTGCCCGGGCGGCGACGTCTGCTGCTTTGCGGGCGGCGCCTCCACATGCACGTCCTCGTGCGGTACGCCCGGCGTCCAGCTCTGCAAGACGGCCGCCGACTGCCCCTCCGGTGACATCTGCATCGGCGTGACCTGCGTGGCGAATGGCGGAGCCCCCACGTTCGACGGCGGTTTCCCGTTCCCGACGCGCGACGGCGGGCTGTTCTAGGGGCAATGCCGCCCGCTTTGCCCAAATAATAGGGCAATCGAGGGCCTCCGCCGCGCTTGAGGCCTCCCGGTTCACTCCGTCGTGAACGTGATGTTCACGTCGACGGCGGCGCCGCCCGCGCCCGTACCCGCGACGTGGACGAGGTACGTGGTGTTCGCCGTGAGGGGCTCGTTGCCGTAGAGCACCACGGCGTCTTCGAGCACCGCGTTGGGGGTCTCGGGCGTCACCCACTGGTGGGCGAGCTGCGCGCCGCCCACGACGCTGAATTCATGCGTCGTGATGGTCGTGCCGAGGTTCATGCCCTGGATGAAGACGTGGACGGGGTAGCCGCTGGGCCAGCCGTTCGGCGGCATGGGCGGGGCGGGCCCTTCCTCGTTGCCCGCGAACGACGTCGGCACACCCGTCTGGCCGTCGTAGGGATACGTCACGATAAGATCGCTCGGCGCCGTGGCGCCCACGCCGAAGTCCATGGTGTCGCACATCGTCGCGGACCCATAGCCGTAGTCTCGCGTCCACGGGCTCAGGATCGGCGTGCGGTGCCAGACCGAGTTGATCCACTGGCCGAGCGCCGCGGTCCCGTCGTCATCGAAGGCCATGTCCTCGGCGCTCGGACTCCCCGTGTACCCGGCGTCCGTCTCACGGGTATAGAACTGCGCGGCGACGTAGTCCGTGCAGCCGGAGACCTCGACGTGGGCATCCGCGATGCACGTCGAACTCGATAGATTGGCCGCGTAGTAGTTGCAGTGGTCCGTCGCCGAGGTGTTTAGCGTGGCGACCATCGTCGCGCACGGCGATCCAATCGCGGCGCGCGTTTGGTTGACGATGGTCAGGGCCTCGGTCTGGTTGGCGGTGAGGCCCGACGGAGTTGGACACGTCCCGCCATTGCCGTCGAGGATGGTCCCGGCTTCCTGCGGTCCCGTGGCCGGCGCCGCTTCCGGCTTCGCGTCCGGGGCGCCCGCACCGCCCTCGGCGTATGTCGTGCCGCCTTCGACACCCGTCGTGGGAGTGGTCGACCCGGTCGTGGCGTCGGAGGGGCCGCCCGGCGTTCCCCCTTCGGGCGTGCTGCCGCCACCCGACGACGACCCGCTGTTGATGTCGCCATCGGGTGTCTCAGTGAAGTCGCCGCCGGGGGACTTCGAGGAGCTACCGCACGCGGCCGCGAGGCCGAGGCTGAGCCAGATTCCCGTTGCGCGACGAAGCTTCATGGGTCGGTCCCCCGCGGGCAACGTAGAGGCTTCGCGCCCCGCCGGCCGCTCGAAAGAGGAGCCGCGCGGCCCGATTGCGCCTCGAATGAAATGATCCACGGCGCCCTCACATCGGCGTGAGGACGCCCGCGATCGTCGCCGTCATGAGCGTAGCCAGAGACCCGCCGAGCACGGCGCGAAGGCCGAGGCGCGCGAGGTCGTGTCGGCGACCCGGTGCCAGACTCCCGATGCCCCCGATCTGGATGGCGATGGACGCGAAGTTCGCGAACCCACAGAGGGCGTACGTCGCCACGACGCGGCTCTGAGCCTCGAGCTCCGAGAGGTGCCGAGACAGGTCGACGTACGCGACGAACTCGTTCAGCACGACCTTCTCGCCGAGGAAGCTCCCGACGAGCGGCGCGTCGTGCCATGGCACCCCGATGAGCCACGCGACCGGCGCCATCACGGCGCCCAAGACGACCTGCAAGCTCAGCTCCACCGGGCGCCCTGACAGCCCCGAGAGCCAGCCGTCGATCGACGCGCCGCCGTGACCGAGGGGCGCTTCACCGAGCCAGTGGATGGGCGCGTTCACGAGCGCGATGAGGGCGACGAACGCGAGCAGCATGGCGCCCACGTTGAGCGCCAGCTTGAGGCCGTCCGCGGCCCCCGCGGCGGCCGCGTCGATCACGTTCGACGTCGTGCGATGGGCCTCGATCACGACCGTGCCGCGCGTGGCGGGAACGCCCGTCTCGGGCACGAGAAGTTTCGCGATGAGCAGGGTCGCCGGGGCCGCCATCGCGCTCGCCGCCAAGAGGTGCTTGGCGTAAAAGCGCCGCTCGTCCGGGTCGTCGCCGCCGAGCAGCCCGACGTAAGCCGCCATCACCGACCCGGCGACGTGCGCCATGCCGCCGACCATCATCGTCATGAGCTCGGCCTGGGTCATCCCTTCGATATACGGGCGCACCGTGAGCGGCGCTTCCGTCTGCCCGACGAAGACGCTTGCCGACACGACGGTCGCCTCGGCCCCCGACACGTTCATCACCTTGGTCACGGCCCACGCCATCGCCTTGACGACGCGCTGCATGACGCCGAGGTGGTAGAGCACCCCCGTCAGCGAGGCGAAGAAGACGATCGTCGGCAGGACCTGCACGGCGAGGACGAACCCGAACCGCGACGTGTCGACGAGGCTGCCGAAGACGAACTCCGATCCGACGTTCACGAACCCGAGCAGCTTCACGAACGCTCCGGCCACCGCATCGAGCACGACCCGCCCCGCGGGCACCTTCAGCACGACCGCCGCGAACGCGATCTGAAGCGCGATGCCCGCCGGGACGGCGCGCCACGCGATGCGGCTTCGCTCGGTCGAGAACAGCGCGGCGATGCCGACCAGCACGGCGAGGGCGAATGCGGCGAGAAGCAGCCGCGCCAAGCTCATGGCCGGTTCACGGCGTCCACGCGATCCCGTTCCACCGGAGCAGCGAGCCCCCGTTGCCCGCGATCCACGTCGCGTTGCCCTTGCCGATCCACATCCCCCACAGGATCTGGTGGTTCTCGGTTCCCTGCGGCGTCCACTTGCCGCCCGCGTAGTGCAAGGCGAGACCGTCGCTGCCCATGACCCAGACGTCGTCCGGTCCGGTGCCGGCGATGTTGAGCATGCGCTTGCCGGGCGTCGGGATCGTGGTCCACGTCGAGCCGTCCCAGCGTTTCACGTCGCCCTGGTACGGCACGACCCAGACGTCCTTGGGCCGCGGCGACCACACGCCGCGAAGCGCCGGGCCCTGGTATCCGGCCGCGTCGAACTTCCTGCCGTCGACCGTGTGCAGCAGCAGGCCATCGCCCTGCTCGCGGCCGCCCGCGATCCAGACGTCGTGCGGGCCGGTGCCCGACACGTGCCAGACGCTGGAGGAGCCGGGCACGGAGACCTGGTCCCACTTCGTCCCGTCCCAGTGCCTCATGCAGCCGGACTCGCCGCCCCCGAGCGTGCCGACCGCCCATACGTCCTTCGGACCGCTTGCCCAGATGCTGAGGAGGACCGTCTCCGGGATCTGCGAGGAGGGGTTCCAGGTCTTCCCGTCCCAGTGCAGTACGGTTCCCTTGTCGCCGCTCGCCCAGACATCGTTCGATGCGCTGCCATGGACGGCGGTGAGGTTCTCCGTCGTGCCGCCCTGCACGGGCGACCATCCTTGGCCGTCGAAGTGAAGGATCGTCCCCTTGTCACCAACGGCCCAGACGTCGGTGCTGCTGCTCCCCCAGACGCCCCGGAAGTTCGTCGGGGCGGGCGCCGCGGCGTTGGTCACGCTCGCGGCCGCGCTCGCGACGGTGGAGGCGGATGACGGCGCCCCCGCGTCCTTGGTCGGTAGTTCGTCCTCCGACGGAGCGTGCCGGGCGCAGCCAACCGCGGCGAGCGCGAGACACGAGAGCAGCGTGAACCGCGATCGCGCGACGTCGCGCGCCCATGGGAACGAGTTCATCGGCGCGATACTAGCCGAGGAAACGCGCCTGCAACGCCGGCGTGGGCACGCGGCATTCGGACGTCTTGCCGAACCATGCGTAGCGGTGCGCGGCGATCCAGCGGTAGACGAGGTCGCGCAGAGGACGTGGGACGACGGCCAAGACGGCCAGAAGGCGCCATGCGCCCGCCATGTGCCCGGCGATGCGCAGCACCGCGGTGGACCGCTGGTACACGCGGCCCCCTTCGACGAAGAGGACGGAGTCCGGTTCGGGCAGAGCGGCGGGATGGCCCACCGAACGGAGCAACTCGGCCGCGGCGCTCGACTGCAGTGCGGCGAACTTCAGCTCGGCTTTCGGGTCGCGATCGATGACGAAGTTGACCCATCGATTGCAGAGGTTGCACACGCCGTCGAAGAGGACGACGGGCGGGACGGACGCGGCTTGCTGCGGCGACGTCATGTTCGATCTCCGGCCGGGCGGTGACACCAGGGAACATAGCGCTGGTTGCCGCGGTCGCCCGGCTTGGCTAAAGGGGCGCCAATGACGCGACCGTTCCGCATCCTCGGCCTGCAACAGATCGCCGTCGGCGCCACCGACAAGGAGAGGCTGCGCAAGCTCTGGGTCGACATCCTGGGCCTGAGCCTGACCGGCACCTTCCGCAACCCGAGCGAGAACGTCGACGAGTACATCGCGACGGTGGGACGCGGCCCAACGCGCGTCGAGGTCGACCTCATGGAGCCCGTCGATCCGGCGAAGAAGCCGGCCGTTCACGATCCCGCGCTCAACCACGTCGGCCTGTGGGTGGATGACTTGAAGGCGGCCTTCGACTGGCTCGGCGCGCAGGGCGTTCGCTTTGCCCCTGGCGGCATCCGCAAGGGCGCCGGCGGGTTCGACGTGTGCTTCGTTCACCCCAAGGGCAGCGCAGAGGCCCCGCTGAGCGGCGAGGGCGTCCTCATCGAGCTCGTCCAGGCCCCCCCCGACGTCATCTCAGCCCTCGGCTGATCGCGGGCCTTACTTCGCGATCTCGTAGACGAGGTTGCGCAGGTACTGGGCGCCTTCGTCGAGCCACTTGGTGGGGCGGCGTTCATCGGGGCCGTGCGCCGCGTGGCCGGCGATGGCCTCCGCCTTGCTGATGGGCGACACGCCGACGCCATACGAGTTGATGCCGATCGCGCGCAGGTGGCGCGAGTCCGTCGCCCCGGTCCCCATCGTCGACACCACGGGGACGCCCGGCCACAGCTCGCCGGCCACCTTGTGGAGGGCGGCGCCGAGCTCCGGGCCGACGGGCGAGTAAGGGCCGAAGCCGAACTCCTCGGTCGGCGTGACCTCGACGGCCTTGTCGTTGATGACGTGCTCGAGCGCCGCGATCGTTTGCTCGCGCGTCTCGTCGGGCATGATGCGGCAGTTGACCGTGGCCTCGGCGGTCGTCGGCAGCACATTGTCTTGCGGGGCTCCCTTCAGCTCGGTGGTCACGCACGTCGTGCGCAGGTGGGCGTTGACGACGCGGTCCTTCGAGAGGACGCGCTCGTCGTCGGCCGTGACCCGCCCCGTAGCCGCCACGCGCGCCTCGGCTTCGGACACCGGCGGCGCCTCGAGCTTCGCGTCGGCCGCGAGATCCTCGCGCGTCGCCGGGATCACGTGCGGCGGGAAACGGAGCTCTCCCACCTTCACGAGGGCGCGCGCCAGCGTGAGGACCGGGTCGGAGTCCGTCGGCGGGATCGACGAGTGGCCGCCCTTGCCGCGCACGACGAGCCGGTAGCTCTGGAACGTCTTCTCCGCCGCGCCGAGCCCCACCTCGATGACGTGGNNGGCTGCCGTCGTCGGCCAGACGCTCCATGCCGCCCTCGTTGAGGGCGATCTCGGCGTCGATGAGATCCTTGCGGTTCTTGGTGAGCCACAGCGCGCCCGCGTGCCCGCCTGTCTCTTCGCCCGACGTCAGCGCGAAGATGACGTCGCGCGAGAGCGCCGGCCGCGTGCGCCCCATCTCGAGGGCGAGCGCCACGAGCACGGCCGCCATGCCCTTGTCGTCGTTGACGCCGCGGCCCCAGAGAAAGCCTTCCTTTTCCGTCAAATGAAACGGCGGCACCGTCCACGGCTGGCCCTCGACCGGCACGACGTCCACGTGGGCGATGAGCAGGAGCGGGCGCTTGGCCCCGCTGCCCTTGTAGCGAGCGACGTNNTTTCCCGCGTCCCGGCGCGCTCTCGACCAGCTCGAGTGGCAGGAGGGGGCGGAGGCGATCGGCGATGGGTTGAAGAACGTCGGTCTCGTGGCCGTGGCTGGTGTCGACGTTGACGAGGGCTTCGAGGTCCGCGCGGGTCTCCTCGGTGAAGGAACGCGTGGGCGTGGGCGCGGGCGCGGGCGCGGACGCAGGCGCGGGCGCGGGCGCGGACGCAGGCGCGGACGCAGGCG
>PLIR01000076.1 GCA_003139415.1 Myxococcales bacterium
GCGAACGAGGCGAGGGCGCGGTGCAGGGTCGGCAGGGGCAGCAGGTGCGTCTCGTCTTCGAGGTCGTCGCGGATCATGCGGATCCCGCGCAGCCATGCGTCGGCGGCGGCGGCGCCCTTCTCCGCCGAGAGCGTCCGCAGCAAGGCCTTGAGCAGGGCCATCGTCGTCTGGCCCGTCGGGAAGCTCCGGCGGTTCATCGGGACGGACGTGGACATGCAGAGGCTACCGGGGTCCATGCTATCGCAAGGACAGGACGATGGATCCGGGGGATGCGCGACGGGTGCCGGAGGCCCGTCCGGGCGAGCAGCCGGCGGACCCGCGGCACGACGCGCTGCGGCGAGCGATTGCGAAGGCGATTGCGAAGATCGAGCGGCGCGCGACGGCGGTAGAGGGGGATCTCGCCGAGGGCGAGCGAGCGGCGGCGGCCTCGGAACGCGCGCGCTTGTTCGTGGCGGAGGCGGCACGCGCGCCACGCGGCGCCACCCGGCTCGTCGTAGACGACTGGTCGACGGGGACGGCGCAGAAGATCGAGATGGCGGTGGACCCGGCAAAGGGCGCCAAGGACCAGGTCGAGGCCGTGTTCCGTAGAGCTCGCCGGATGAAGGACGGCCGGGCGGTGGCGCAAGCACGCCTCGCGCAGGCCACCAAGGCGCTCGGCACGCTCCGGGCCATCGCGACGGCGCTGGCGACGTTGGGGGCCGAGTTGGACCTGGCGGCGCTCGAGGCCCAGGCGACGGCCGCGGCGCCGCGGGATTTCAAGCTCTCGGCGGCGGGGGCGGCCGCACCGGCGCGGCGGCGCGCAGCCCAGGAGCCGGCCCCACCTTTCCGCTCGTTCACGAGCGCCGACGGCGCCCCAATCCTCGTGGGACGCGGCGCGGCGCACAACGACACGCTCACGTTCCGCGTGGCCCGCCCGCGCGATCTCTGGCTGCACGCGAAGGGCCGGCCGGGCGCCCACGTGGTCGTGCGTCTCGCGAAGGGCCGTACGTGCACATCCGAGGCGCTCGTCGACGCAGCGCACCTGGCCGCCCACTTCTCGGACGCGCGCGACGAGACGCTGGTGGAGATTCAGTACGTCCAGCGCCGCTACGTACGAAAACCGAGGGGCAGCGCGCCGGGGGCCGTGGTCGCGGACCGCGAGAAGGTCATCGTGCTGCGCAAGCAAGACGCGGTGCTCCGCAGGCTACTCGATGGCGAGCGCGGGGGATGAAACGGGAGGGCTCAGGCGCTATGGGCTCGAAGGAAGGAGCCGAGCTTGGCGATGGCGTCCTGNNATCTCGGCGTCGCCCACTTGCATGTAGAGCGGCGGCAACCCGCGGAGGTCTCCGTAGAGGGGAGACGCGCGCGGGTCGCGAGCGTCCCAACCGGCGAGGTAGGCATCGGCCGTCGGGATCATCAAGTGCGGCGCAAGGTAGCGCTCCACCGCGCGGCGCGTCGTGTGCGACGCCCCGGTGCACGCCAGATCCGTCCAGGCCGACATCGTCGCGGCCGCGTCGACCCGGATGCGCCCGCGCGTCTCGAGCAGCGCCGACAAGGCTAGCCCCGCCCCGGCCGAATCGCCGACGACGAAGAGCCTGCGCGCGTCCGAGAACCCTCCGCTCGGCCCGATCTGAGCCGCGTACTCGAGCGCAGCGATGGCGTCCTCCAGCGCGGCCGGGAAGGGATTCTCGGGGGCAAGGCGGTAGTCGACGATGATCCCCGCGCACCCCGCCGCTTGCGCGATTCGGGCGGCCATCGCGCGATGCGTGTGCGCCGACCCTCCCACGTAGCCGCCGCCGTGCAAATAGAGCATCCGCGCGGACGGGTCGGCCTCCTCCGGGAGGAGCCAGTCCACCACGCACCCCGACACCTCCGTGCGTAGCACCGTGATGCCGGCGGGAACCCGCGCCGCCATCGCCGTCAAGAAGTTGCGCCAGCGCGGGATGTCGAGCGGCGCACCCTCCGGCTGCTGGGTCATGCGAAGCATGGGCAGGATGCGGGCGAGCCCGGCAGAGACCATGATCACGATCTTTAGCGCAGTCGGTGGCATCGACGCGACCACGACCCGCGCCTCCACCTCGAACGCGCTATCTTCACGGAGGCTCGTGAACCCCATCCCCGCGCGCCTCGCGGACGTCGTCGGCCGCTTTCTCGGGAAGGTCGAGATCGTCCTCGCCGGGGCCGACGAGGACTTGCGCGCCGGCGAGCGCGCGCTCGTCGAGGGCGACGCCATGGCCGCGCGCGCGGCGGCGCACCGCGTCCTCGAGCAGGCCCCAGGCTCTCCCCTCGCCCTGGCGCTCCTCGCCGACGCCTGCGACGCGGCACACCTCGACGCAGAGCTCGCGCTGACGCTGGAGGAGCTCGCGCACCGCGCACCGGGCCGGGCCGAGGTGTGGGTGCGTCTCGCCCGGGCGCGCGCCGCCACGGGCGCTGCGCCCGAGGAGATCGCCGACGCCTTCACGAATGCTCTCGCCACGGCCGAATCGGGCAGCGACGAGCGCTTCGCAGCGCTGCTGGGCGTCGCCGATCTCGACCTCGCGCGGGGGGACGGGGCGCGGGCCGAGCTCTGGCTGGAGCGGGCCGCGCCCAGTCCACGGGCCGGGCCGGCGGACGTGGAGAAACGGCACGCCGTCGAGGTGCGGTGGGCGGAAGCCTGTCTGTTGCGGGGCGACGCGGCCGGGGCGAAGGCAAGGCTCGATCGGGTCGCGGCCACGACCCTCGATGGCCGCGCAGCCCTGGTCCGCGGGCGCGCGCTCACGGCCCTCGGAGACTCGGAGGCGTTCGGCCCGCTGGTACGCGCGTTCGTGCTCGACGCGCCTGGAGCGTCCGAGGCGCTCGCCTCGGCCCTCGCGAGCTTGCCGGCCGACGCGCAGACGCGCACCCAAGTTCGTTCGGTGGTGGACGCCAAGGGGGAACAGGGTGAGGCCCGGTGGCGCGCGGCGTTCGCGCGAGCAGAAGGGGCCCGCGGGGCGGCGCGGCGGGCATTGCGCGAGGCCGTCGAAGGGGGGGACGTCGCCGCCGCGAGGCCGCTGCTCGAGACGGCCATCGAGGACCGCGACGCCGACGCCCTGGCGGTCGCCCTCGAGACGATGGCGCAGGAGAACGCCGATGCGCGGCCCGATCCCCTCGTGGAGGACGCGCGCCTGCTCGCCGGCGCCTTTCCTCTCGCAGAGCGCGGGGCCGCCGCCCTCGATGCGGTTGCGGCAGCGACCCACCCTCGCCTTCTTCCGTGGGCCGAGGGGCTCGCTGTCTCCATCGCGGACGCCTGGATTCCGCGGCACGGCGCGGCCGACTGGCCGGCCGTGCTCGCGCGCCTGAACATGCGCGCCCACGGCGTTGGCGATCGGCTCGCCTCCGCGCGGATCGACGATCTCGCGGCGGAGCGATCGCGGCCCGTCCGGCTCGCGGTGGTCGGCGAGTTCAACGCAGGCAAGAGCACCTT
>PLIR01000501.1 GCA_003139415.1 Myxococcales bacterium
CGGTGCTCGACCGCCTGCGGCACGGAGCCCTGCGCGACGAGGACCGCGTCCGGGCCGCGGCCGCCCTCGCGCGCGCAGCCGCCGGGGCGTTCGATCCTCGCGCGCGCCTCGTCGATCTCTGGCGCGGAGAACCGCCGTACGCGATGCCGGCGATCGACGAGCTTCGCACCTTCGCCGCGGCGTCCCTTCGCGACCAGGACCTCATCATCGTCGCCGCACGGCCCGCGCGCCCGACCCCAGGTAGGCGCTAATGCTGCCCGACGCGCCCTGGTTCACCGTCGGCGACGACGCGGTCCGACTCCTGCGCGACGGTGCGCAGGCCTTCCCCGCGATGCTTTCCGCCATCGCCCAGGCGCAGCGCGAGATCCTGCTCGAGATGTATTGGATCGGCGCGGACGCCGTCGGTGCCCGGTTCCGGGACGCCCTGGCTGCGCGCGCGCGCGACGGCGTGAAGGTCCTGGCGATCCACGACGCCGTCGGGAGCCTGGGCATCACGCCTGCGTGGTGGAGGCCGCTGTCGGACGCGGGCGGGCGCGTCTTCGAATACCACTCGATCTCGCCCTTCGATCCGCGCTTCCGTCTGGAGCGGGTGGAGCACCGCGATCACCGGAAGCTCCTCATCACCGACAGCATCCACGCGTACACCGGGGGCATCAACCTGGCGTCGCCGTGGCTGTCGTTCGACGAGGGGGGCGCCGGGTGGCGCGACGACGCCATCGAGGTCCGGGGCCCGGCGACGCAGGAGCTACGGGCGCTATTCTACCGGACCTGGCGCAAGCTCTCGGGCGAGAGCCCGCCTCTCGACGTCCCGCCGCTGCCGCGCCGACGGACGCGCCCGGTCTGGGTGCTCGCGAGCCAGTGGCGTACGCGCCGGAGCATCCGCCTCGAGTACCTGACGCGGATACGGCAGGCGCGCGAGCGCATCGACATCGCGAACTCGTATTTCGTGCCGGACCACCGCGTCCGCGCGGCGCTGTACCACGCGGTCCACCGGGGCGCGCAGGTTCGCGTGCTCGTTCCGTCCAAGAGCGACGTGCCCATCGTCCAGTTCGCGTCCGAGGCGCTGTTCGACACCCTGCTCAAGCGCGGCGTCGAAATCTGGGCGCTGCCAGACGCGATGCTGCACTCCAAGACGGCCGTCGTGGACGACTTCACCATGATCGGTAGCTACAACCTCGACGAGCGCTCGTGGCGCAAGAACCTCGAGCTCAACGTCGCCGTCGAGGATGCCGCGTTCGCGCGGCACGTCCGCTCGTGGTTCGAGCGCGACTTGGCGACGGCCCGGAGCATCGATCGGACTACGTGGCGCGCGCGACCCTACACGAGCCGAGCGATGGAGTGGGCCGCGTTCGCGATGCGGAGGCTGTGGTGAACGCACGGCCGCTGAGGAGCGCTGCCCGGGTCGCGCGGTTCGGGGCCGTGACGGGGGTCCTGCTTCCGGCGTTCGTGGCGCAGCGGACGATCGCGTCGACGACCGGGCTCGGCGAGAGTGGGGACGCGTTGCGCGACCGGTGGGTGCGTCGCTGGTCGTCCGCGCTGCTGCGGACCTTCGGCCTCCGCGTGCTCGCGAGCGGCGAGGTCCCCGCGCCGGTGCGTGGACACCTGGTCGTCGCCAACCACCGGTCTACCGCGGACATCCTGGCGCTCCTCCAAGCGTTCGGAGGACGGATGGTCAGCCGCGCAGACCTGGCCCGCTGGCCGCTCGTCGGCCCCGCGGCGCGCGCCGTGGGCACCATCTTCGTCGACCGCGCCGACGCAGCGAGCGGCGCGGGCGCGGTGCGTGCCATCCGCACCCAGCTGTCCTCCGGCTCGACCGTCATCGTGTTTCCCGAGGGGACGACGTACCCGGGCGACGAGGTCCGCCCGTTCCGTCCGGGGGCGTTCATCGCGGCCCTTCGCTCGGGGGCCGATGTGGTGCCCGTCGGGATCGCGTACCAGAAGGGCTCCGGCGCGGCGTTCTTCAACGAGTCTTTCCCCGCGCACCTCGCGCGGATGGCCGCGGCCGACCCGTCGCGCCTGGGGATGTGCATCGGCACCCCCATTCGCATCGCCGAGCGCACGCGCGCCGTCCAGCTCGCCGCGAAAGCGCAAGCGGACGTGCAGCGCCTCGTCACGGCCGCCCGCGCATTGGTGGACGGGTAGCGCGCGCGTCCATTGCGCCGAGTTGGGCGTGCGTGCTTGCAGCCCTCACGGCGCGTCGACGTCGTGGGGAACGTCCGCGAGGCGAACGCATCCCCGGTCGGCCAGCATGCGAAGCGCTCGAACGGCCCGCACGCGGCGGGGGCGCGGTGCGGCAGGCGTCCGCGCGAGGGACAGCAGGGCACCGCACCCCGCATGCAGGTCGTCGGCGTCTTCCGGATCGGTTGCGCGGCGGACCCGGGCGGCCTCGTCGACCACCGCGTCGAGCGCATCGAGTGCCTCGTCATCGCGCGCGGCGGTTCCCACGTCGACCAGCCACGGCAACTCGGAGAAGTCCGGGCAGTGCGCCATCGCCTGGATGGCCGTTCTCCGAAGCGCCTGGTCCGACGCGCGCTCGCGCAGGCCGGTACAACCGACGAGGGCCACCAGGCGAATGCGCTCGTCCTCGTCGCCACCCTGGGCGCGCGCCCACTGCTCTGCCTCGCGGCTATCCATCGGCTCGCCCGCCTCTGGATCCAGGGCATCGGCGGCGGCGTCGCGCACCGACGCCGCGGCGGCCGAGGCGTTCGACGCGGCCCTCCCGCAGTGCGCCACCGCGGCGAGCCCCCACAACGCCAGCAGCGCTGGCAGGGCCACCGAGGCGCGCCGCAGCGCGAGCCCTGGCCGGGCCGTCACGGCGTGAAGAGATCGAGCGTGCGCTTGCCGGCCTTGTGGTCTTCGTCGACCTGCTTGTTGAAGTCCTCGACGGCCCGGTTGATGTGCATGCTGCAGAACTTTGGCCCGCACATCGAGCAGAACTCGGCGCTCTTGAAGTATTCGTCCGGAAGGGTCGCGTCGTGCATGGCCTGCGCCGTCTCCGGATCGAGCGACAGGCGGAACTGCTCTTTCCAGTCGAATGCGTAGCGGGCGCGAGACAGCGCGTCGTCGCGATCGCGAGCCCCCGGGCGGTGGCGGGCGACGTCGGCGGCGTGCGCGGCGATCTTGTAGGCCACGAGCCCCTGCCGCACGTCGTCCTCGTCCGGAAGGCCCAGGTGCTCCTTCGGCGTCACGTAGCAGAGCATCGCGGCCCCCGCCGTGCCCGCCATCGTCGCGCCGATGGCGCTCGTGATGTGGTCGTAGCCGGGCGCGATGTCGGTCACGAGCGGCCCGAGGACGTAGAAGGGCGCCTCGTGGCAGAGGTCCATCTCCTTCTTCACGTTCATCTCGATCTGGTCGAAGGGCACGTGGCCCGGACCTTCGATCATGACCTGGACGTCCTTTTCCCACGCACGGACCGTCAGTTCGCCGAGCGTCTTCAGCTCCGCGAACTGCGCGGCGTCGCTCGCGTCGGCGAGGCAGCCGGGCCGCAGACCGTCGCCCGCGCTGATCGTCACGTCGTAGCGCGCGCAAATCTCGAGGACCTTGTCCCAGTGCGTGAAAAAGGGGTTCTGCTTCTTCTTCTCGATCATCCACTGGGCCATGAGCGAGCCGCCGCGCGACACGATGCCGGTGATCCGATGGTTGACGAGCGGCAAGTGCTCGGCGAGGACGCCCGCGTGGATGGTGAAGTAGTCGACACCTTGCTTGGCCTGGTGCTCGAGCATGTCGAGCAGATCATCGGCGCGGATGTCGGAGACCTTTTTGCGGGCGCTCAGCACCTGGTAAACCGGGACCGTTCCCACGGGGATGGGCGAATGGGCGATGATCTCGGCGCGGATGCGATCGATGTCGCCCCCCGTCGAAAGGTCCATCACCGTGTCGGCGCCGTGCTTGAGCGCGACGCGGAGCTTGCGCAGCTCGCCGTCGGCGTCGCTCGTCACGGCGCTGTTTCCGATGTTCGCGTTGACCTTGCACGCCAACGCGATGCCGATGCCCATTGGCTCGAGGTTCGTGTGCCGAACGTTCGCGGGTATGACCATCCGCCCGCGCGCAACCTCGGCGCGGACTAGCTCGGGCTCGACGCGCTCGCGCGCGGCGACGAACGCCATCTCCTCGGTCACCACGCCTTTTCGCGCGTAGTGCATCTGCGTCACGCAGCGATCCTGGGCCCGCTTCCCTACCCAATCCGTTCGCATCAGGGGTAAGTCATCTAGGCCGAAGGGCCGGCAGCGGCAAGCAGCCGGGGCACGGCGCGTCACCGCGCGCAGCGAAAGCCGATGCCGTAGCTTCGCTTTGCGGGCGTGTCCTTGTAGCGGAACGTGGGCCGGACCCACGACGCATACGACCCGTTCCACGAGCCGCCGCGGATGACTCGCTCGTCGCCCTGGGGGGCGCCTTTGGGGTCGCGCTCCTCGGCCGAACCGTACGGTCCGTACCAGTCAGCCACCCACTCCCAGACGTTCCCGACGACGTCTTGCACCCCGTAGCGCGAGGCGCCTTTGGGGAAGCTCCCGACGGGCGCCGTCGTCGCGAACCCGTCGTCGACTTCGTACATGGCCTTCTCCTCGACGCCATTCTTGGCGCCCCAGGCGACGCACTCCTTGCCGCACGCGTTCATGCGCCCCGCCGCGGGATCGTCGTCGCCCCAAGGGTACTTGCGCCCGTCGGGCCCGCGCGCCGAGAACTCCCACTCGGCCTCGGTCGGCAAGCGGCCCCCTTGCTCGTGGCAGTACTTATCGGCCATCTCCCAGTCGACGCAGTTGATCGGGTGCTTTCCTCGCCCCTCGGGGTCGCGGATGTTGCACGTCGGATCGAAGACCTTTCGCTCCTTGTCGGTGATCGACGCCCACTCGTTCGTCGACCCTGCGCGCTTGCACCGGCCCGAGTCGCTGCACGCCTTGTACTTGTCGACGGTGACCTCGAACTCGTCGATACAGAACGGCGCGAGGGTGACCTGGTGCGACGGCTTCTCGAACTGCAGGCCCTCGTCGCTGCCCATGAAGAAGCTGCCGCCGGGGATGGAGATCATCCCCGCCGGGCACGGCTCGCGCGCGGCCACGGACGCACTCGGTGCCGGCGCCGAGACCGCGGCCGCCGGCGCGCTGGCCATGGCGCTCGGCATCGTGGGCGCGGCAGCGCCGGGCCTCGGGCCCAGGAAGACCACGCCGGCACCCACGATCGCGATCGCGCCGATTCCCAGGGCGACGAAGAGGCCCGTCTTGCTCGAGCCGGCGGGCGCTGTCGCCACCGACGGGGGCGGCTCGGGATCCGACTTCGACGTCGGGCCCGCGGACGTCGGACCGCCCTGGGCGATCGTGGCGTCGCGCCCGAACGCCGAATCGCGCCTCGACCGCGACGAGGCGGGCAGAGAGACCGGGTTCGGCTCCGTCATTCCCCGGAGCGGCGCCATCGCGACGGCCTGCCGCATGGCGTTCCAGAAGTCGCCGGCGGTGGGCCAGCGGTCGGTGGGCTTGACGGCGACGGCCCTGGCAAGGACCGCCTCGACATCGTCGGAGACGGCGGCGCCGAGCGTGCGCGGCGTCGGACGGCGATCGGGGTTGCCCGACGCCACCGCGAGCTGAACGTAGTCGTCGCCTTCGAGAGCTTCGCGGCCCGTCAGCGCTTCGACGATGATGAGCCCCAGCGAGAAGACGTCCGTCCATGGGCCCGTCGCCCCGTGCGTGCGCGAGAACTGCTCGGGGGCCCCGTACGCCGGCGTGAAGCTCGTGACCTTGCCGCTCGTCTTCGTGAAGCTCCCGGCCATCTTCTGCGCATCGGAGACCACCTTGGCGATCCCGAAATCGAGGAGTTTGACCGTCCCGTCGCCCCGGGCGTCGCCGAGGACGAACACGTTGCCGGGCTTGATGTCCCGGTGCGCGATCCCCTTTCGATGCGCCAGGGCGAGCGCCTCGGCCGCCGGATCGAGAAAGTGCACGACCTCCGCCGGCGTGCGGAGTGGCAACCCTAGCTCCCTCTCCGTGGCAAAGACCGCTTCGAGCGTGGCCCCCTCGAGCCACTCGAGCACCATGTAGGGCACCCGCAGCCCGCCGCTCAGATCGAGCATCCCGATGTCGCGCGCCTGCACGATGGCCGCGGTCCGAGCCGAGAGATCCGCGAGCAGCGAACCCTCCTGCACGAACTCGTCGAGGAGCTTCTGCCTGTCCGTTTCGGAAAAGTCTCCCAGAGCCTTGAAGACCTTGAGGGCGACCGGCCGCTTCCAGATGAGGTGCGTAGCGCGATAGACGACCGCGAATCCTCCCTCGCCGACGACGCTCTCGACCGCGTATTTGTCCGCAATGGTCCGTCCGACCAGCTTGAGCGCGTCGCCTTCCGGCACGTAAAACCTCCCGCAAATCCCGTAGGATTCGCCGGTATGATACCCGATGCAATCAGTAGGCGGCCAAGTGGTTCCGGTTTCGCGCCCTTGACGCGAAACCCGTCGTGGCTTAGCTGGGGCCCTTCCCGCAGACGAGTGGTTGCAGTGGATCGCAACGGTTCCAAGTGCGGGCGACGTAGGCGCAGGTAGCTCAGTCGGTAGAGCAGGGGACTGAAAATCCCCGTGTCGGCGGTTCGATTCCGTCCCTGGCCACCANNCCCGTGTCGGCGGTTCGATTCCGCCCCTGCGCACTTCTGCTGCGATTTGATTTGTACCGTGTGAGGCGTGCGTGGCATGTCGATGGCGTTTCGATACTTGACTCAATGCTAGAGGTTGGTACGGGTGCAGATGGTGGGCGATCGCTCCGCCAAGAGAGAACGAAATTGATGCACCTCCCCGTGCAAGACCCAATCGACGTCCTCCGTGCGGCGCTCGCCGAGCGAGCGAAGTGGCAAAAGCTCTTCCTCGACGGGGGGCTCAGCCGGGACGAGGCCAGCAAGCTCCTTCACCTGATCGAGGGCGCGCGCGGTCGCGAACACTTCGAGCGACGCGAAAACCAGCGGGCGC
>PLIR01000307.1 GCA_003139415.1 Myxococcales bacterium
GCTGCCCGACGACGACGCCGCCCTGAAGCTTGTAGTTCGTCGACGTGCTCTCCAAGTCGCTGCCCATCTCGCCCACCGCGCCGGTGAGGATGAAGTTCGTGCTGGTGCTCGTGTTCCCACCCGCCGTGAGGTCGAAGCCCGGCTTGCCCGGGAGCGTGGGCGCGATCGCGATGTCAGGCCCGAGCCCCGAGTCGTTCGGCGCCCCGCTCGAGGACATCGAACCGCCGCTGCTCCCGCTGTCGCTGCCCGAACCGCTGCTGCTCGCGCTGCCGTCCACCTTCGTAGACCCCGCGTCGCTGGTGCCGCCGCTCTGGAAGTCGCCGAGGAGCGAGGTGCACCCGCTGATCAATAGCGCCAACGAACATCCGACTACGAAAGCTCTGCCCCGGTTAGTCGGCATCGAAGGCTCAACAGTACATTACTGTTTCGCCACAACCAAGAACGATTGCGCTCAAATCGAGCGCGCCGAGAGTGCGCTGGAGTATGCTAACTGCGCCCTGCCCGGCACCGCGTCACTGGTGCGCGCCGGAAGGGCAAGACCACCAGAGTTTTTCCGTCAGGGCATGGACGATCGACACGACTTTCGCCCCTGGGGCGTGACGATAGGTGCGGCGGTCCTCGCGGCGGCGGGGTTCTTCGCAGCCCGCCGCGTATCGCCTGACGTAGGAGTGAAGGCCACCCCAGCTGACCGTATGGCCATGCGCCGTGAAGCGGTCGACCACGCTCAGGCCCAGCGGGCGGCCGGGGACGTGGACGGTGCTCACGCGACCCTCCTCGCGTGCGCCGCCAAAGACCATCAGGCGTGCGAGTGCGGCGTCGGCGCCGCCGAGATCGAGGCGGATCGCGGGCAGTACGACCGAGCCTGGCACACGGCGAACGATGAATTTTGCCGGAGCCCGGGGCGCGATGGCCTCTCGGCCGAGATCCTCATGGGTCAAGGCAGGACGGACGACGCACGAAGGGCGGCCGACCACGTGCTCGGCGAGTACCCCGACGAACCCCACGCGCTTTTCGCGAAGGCCTGGGCCCTCAGCGCGAAGCACGCTGCGCCGCCAGAGACGCTCGTCGCCGCCGAGAAGGCCGTCAAAGGCGGGCGAGGAGTCCCGGCGCTCCTCCTCCTGGGCATGATCCGCGCCGACACGGGCGACAACGCGGGCGCGCGCGAGGCCATCCTCGAGGCCGCGAAGATCGCCCCGAACGACGCCCGGGTCGCGTACGACCTCGGCGTCGTGAAGCGCACCGCCGGCGACTACCACGGGTCGCGCGAAGCGTTCCTGCACGCGCTCGCGATCGACCCGAAGCTCGCGGACGCACGCTACGGGCTCGCGCTCCTCACCCACTCTGTCGGGGCCGACGACGAGGCGCGCTACGACGCCCAGCAACTGGCGGCCATCGCCCCGGGTGACCTGCGGCTGCCGGAGCTGCTCGCATCCCTGGCGGCGAAACCGGATGCCGGCGTAACGACCTTTCACGTCGGGGCGGCGGCCGACGCAGGGGGGCGATGAGCGAAGAGGTTCGCTACGACGTCATCCTCTTCGACTCGGTGGGGATGCCGTACACCGGGTCGACGCCGGACCACTCAGGCCTCGGCGGGTCGGAGTTCGAGTTCATCCTGCTGGCCGAGGGCTTCGCCAGGCGTGGGTTTCGCGTCCTGGTGCTGTGCAACACCCTGCTCCCCATGCGCGAGCGGGGGGTCGAATACGCCAACCGTGGCACCGTGCTCGCGAAAAGCTTCATGTGCCGGGTCCTCATCGTCGCCCGGTACTCGCAGGTGCCCAGGATGCGCAGCGGGCGGCTCATCATCGCAGCCTCGGACGCGCCGGGCAGGGTGCATGACCACTTCGCGCCATACTTCGAGGCCCGGAAGAACGCGACGCTCGTCGCGCTCTCGGCCTGGCAAAGGTCGCTCTTTCCGCACAACTGGAAGGCCGAGGTCATCCCGTACATGCTGCCGGAGCGCGTCTACTCGCACGAAGCGCGGGCGGACCCGCACCGCTTCGTGTACGCGAGCGCGGCGCTCAAGGGGCTACGCGAGACGCTGGCGGCGTGGACGGAGCTCAAAGAGGATCCCGCGTTCGTCGACGCGCAGCTCGTCGTGTGCACCCCCGGCTACGACGCGGTCGACGAGACTGCGCTGGCGCGGGCCGGCGTGAGGTTCCTCGGCAGCCTCCCCTTCGATCGGGTCGTGCAGGAGATCGCCTCGTCGGCGGGTCTCTTCTATGTCAACCGCTTCCCGGAGACGTTCTGCATCGTCGCGGCGCTCGCCGAGGCGCTGAGGCGCAGGGTGCACGTGCTCTGCACGAGCCACGTCGGGGCGCTGCGCGAAACGGTGGCGAGCCCCCTCGTGACCACCGACCGGAGCGAGTTCTTCGCCTCGTTCCGGGCCGCCTACGCGGAGCCGGACGACCCGCGCTGGCATGCCCCGCCGAGGGATTATCACGAGGCCTCCGTGATGGCGCGGTGGCTGCGGGCGACGGGGCTGGACGGCAAGGTCGAGGCTCCGGTTCGCGCGGGGCCCGCCCCCACGCTGTGCCTGAACATGATCGTGAAGAACGAGGCGCACGTCATCGAGCGCTGCCTCGCCTCGGTGAAGCCCATCGTCTCGCACTGGGTCATCGTCGACACCGGCTCGACCGACGGGACGCAGGACGTCATCCGGCGCGCGATGGAGGGGGTCCCCGGCGAGCTGCACGAGCGGCCCTGGAAGGACTTCGCGCACAACCGCTCGGAGGCCATCACGCTCGCGTCGGGCAAGGGCGACTATCTGCTGGTCGTCGACGCCGACGACACGATCGAAGTGGCCACGGACTTCTCGCCCGACAGCCTGCTGCTCGACGCGTACGAGCTTCGCATCGAGGACCACGGTCACACGTATTACCGCACGCAGATCTTCCGGAACGACGTGGGTTACCGTTACGCGGGGGCCCTCCACGAGGCGCTGGTCACGCTGCCGGGGCGCAAGTCCGCTCGCTTTGCCGGCCTCGTCTACAACCGGATCGGCGGCGGGGCGCGCTCGCGCGACCCCGAGCGCCGCGTGCGGGACGTCGAGGTGCTCCAGAACGCGCTGAAGGACGACCCGGAGAACTCGCGCAGCGTCTTTTATCTGGCCCAGTCGCTCCGCGACGCGGAGCGCTTCGACGAGGCCCTGCCCGTGTACGAGCGGCGGACCACGATGGGCGGCTATGTCGAAGAGGCCTGGGCGTCCTACCTGGCCATAGCCCTCATCCTGGAACGGCAGGGCCAAAAGCACAGCGACGACGCCGTCATCGCCGCCTTTCTCCGGGCCTACGAGTACCGCCCCCAGCGCGCCGAGCCGCTCTGCTACCTGGCCAGGTTTCTCAGGGGCAAGTCGCGCTTCGCGCTGGCGCACGTGATGGCCACGGCCGCGGTGCAGATCCCGAAGCCCGTCGGCGAGCAGCTCTGGGCGGACGAGGCGGTCTACGCGTGGCGCGCGCTCGACGAATTCGCCATCTCCTCGTACTACGTCGGCCGCCACGAAGACGCGATCCGCGCCAACCGCCGCCTGCTCGCCGACCCGGCCCTGCCGGCGAGCGAGCGCGCCCGCGTGCAGAAGAACCTGGAGTTCAGCACCGCCATCGTGGGCGACAAATAGGGCCCGCGCAGGGGACGCCGCGCGGGGGCTACCCCTCGGCGCCCCATGCTGCTAAAGCGCTCGCGCGAGTCTGCGATGCCCCGCCGTACCGACCTCCAGCGCATCTTGCTCATCGGCGCGGGGCCGATCGTCATCGGGCAGGCCTGCGAGTTCGACTATTCGGGCACGCAAGGGGCCAAGGCGCTCCGCGAGGAGGGGTTCGAGGTCATCCTCGTCAACTCGAACCCGGCGACGATCATGACGGATCCGGAGCTCGCCACCCGGACGTACCTCGAGCCGCTCGAGTGGCGCACGGTGGCCGCGATCCTCGAGCGCGAGCGTCCGCAGGCCCTCTTGCCCACGCTCGGCGGCCAGACGGCGCTGAACCTCGCGATGAAGCTGGGGCAAGAGGGCGTGCTCGAGCGGCTCGGCATCGAGATGCTGGGCGCGAAGCCCGATTCGATCGCGAAGGCCGAGGACCGCGCCCTCTTCAAGGCCGCGATGGAGAAGATCGGGCTCACCTGTCCGCGCGCGGGCGCGGCGCACTCGGTCGCCGAGGCTCGCGCCGTGGTGCAAAGCACGGGGTTCCCCGCCATCCTGCGCCCGAGCTTCACCATGGGCGGTTCGGGCGGCGGCATCGCCTACACCGAGGCCGAGTTCGACGAGAAGGTGGCCTGGGCGCTCGCGCAGTCGCCGACGCACGAGGTGCTCATCGAGGAGAGCGTCCTCGGGTGGAAGGAGTTCGAGCTCGAGGTCATGCGTGACCGGGCCGACAACTTCATCGTCGTCTGCTCGATCGAGAACATCGATCCGATGGGCGTGCACACGGGCGACTCGATCACCGTCGCGCCCGCCATGACGCTGACGGACCGCGAGTACCAGCGCCTGCGCGACGCGGCGCGCGCCATCATGACGGAGATCGGCGTCGAGACGGGCGGCGCGAACGTGCAGTTCTCGGTCGACCCGAAGACCGGCAAGTTCCACGTCATCGAGATGAACCCCCGAGTGTCTCGCAGCTCGGCGCTCGCCAGCAAGGCCACCGGCTACCCCATCGCGAAGATCGCGGCGAAGCTCGCCGTGGGCTACACGCTCGACGAGCTGCAGAACGACATCACGCGCACGTCGGCCGCGTTCGAGCCGGTCATCGACTACGTGGTCGTCAAGTGGCCTCGCTTCGCCTTCGAGAAGTTCCCGGGGGCCGACACCACCCTCGGCACGCAGATGAAGAGCGTCGGCGAGGCGATGAGCATCGGGCGGACGTTCTGCGAGTCGCTGCAGAAGGCGGCGCGGTCGCTCGAGACGGGGCGCGACGGGCTGGGCTCGCTGCTCGGCAAGGTCGACTACCGGGCGCTCGCCGAGCCCAAGCGACACCGCGATCTCACGATGGAGGCCCCCGAGCTCGAGGCGCCCCGCGACCGGCCGCCCGGCACGCACGAAGAGACGCGGCGCGCGCTCGAGAAGCTCGCCGCGACGCCGAGCGCCGACCGCCTCTTTTACCTGGTCGACGCGATGCGCTTCGGGTTCACCGACGAGGAGCTCTACGCGAAGACGGCGATCGACCCCTGGTTTCTCGCGCAGATCCGCCGCATCCTCCACATGGAGCAGCGGCTCGAGAAGTGCGGCGGCGACCCGGGCCCGATCCTGCGGGAGGCCAAGCGCCTTGGCTTCAGCGACTCGCAGATCGGCAAGCTCACCGGCAAGAGCGAGGATGATGTGCGCGCGATGCGCCTCGCGCAGGGCACGCGCGCCGTGTACGCGCGGGTCGACACGTGCGCCGCCGAGTTCGTGGCGCACACGCCGTACCTCTACTCGACGTACGAGACGGAGAGCGAGGCGGCGCCGGACCCGGCGAAGCGCAAGGTCGTCATCCTCGGCGGCGGGCCGAACCGGATCGGGCAGGGGATCGAGTTCGACTACTGCTGCGTGCACGCGGTGATGGCGCTGCGCGGGGCCGGCTACGAGACGGTGATGGTCAACTGCAACCCCGAGACGGTCTCCACGGACTACGACACCTCGGACCGGCTGTACTTCGAGCCGCTGACGCTCGAGGACGTCCTCAACATCGTCGACGAAGAGAAGCCGGTGGGGGTCATCGTGCAGTTCGGGGGCCAGACGCCGCTGAAGCTCGCGGTGCCGCTCGAGCAGCGCGGCGTACGCCTGCTCGGGACGAGCGCGGACGCGATCGATCGCGCCGAGGATCGCGGCCGGTTCGACGACGTGCTCACCAAGCTGGCGCTCAAGCGGCCTCGCAGCGGCATCGCGACGTCGGCGGCGGGCGCGGCGGCGGTGGCCGAGCGGCTCGGGTTCCCGGTCCTCGTGCGGCCAAGCTATGTCCTCGGCGGGCGCGCGATGATGATCGCCTACACGCGCGACGAGTTCGACGTCTTCGTCGCGAGGGCCTTCGAGGCGGCGCGCGAGGCGGGCACGCAGACGATCCTCGTCGACGAGTTCCTCAAGGACGCGATCGAGGTCGACGTCGACTGCATCTCGGACGGCAGGCGCTGCGTCATCGGCGGCGTGATGCAGCACATCGAGGAGGCGGGGGTGCACTCGGGCGACAGCTCGAGCGTCTTGCCGCCTCACTCGCTGCCCGCGGACATCGTCGCGAGCATCGAGGAGCAGACGCGCATGCTCGCCCTGGAGCTCGGCGTCGTGGGCCTGATGAACGTGCAGTTCGCGGTGAAGGGGAGCGACGTGTTCATCCTCGAGGTGAACCCGCGCGCGAGCCGCACGGTGCCGTTCGTGTCCAAGGCGACGGGGCGGCCGCTCGCGAAGATCGCGGCGATGGTGATGGTCGGCAAGACGCTCGATGAGCTGGGCATCCACGACGCGCCGCCGCCGCCGTACACGAGCGTGAAGGAGAGCGTCTTTCCGTTCGCCAAGTTCCCTGGCGTCGACACCATTCTCGGGCCCGAGATGCGCTCGACGGGCGAGGTGATGGGGATCGAGAAGTCGTTCCCGGCGTCGTTCGGCAAGGCGATGCTCGCGAGCGGAATCGAGCTCGTGGCGCCGGGCGGCCGGCACGGCAAGGCGCGCGCCTTCATCAGCGTGAAGGACGAAGACAAGCCCGCGGGCATCCGGATCGCGCGCCGGCTGACGGCCCTCGGGTTCGACGTGGTGGCCACGCGCGGCACTGCGGCGGCGCTGGGCCGGGCCGGGGTGCCGGTCGAGGTGGTCAACAAGGTGAACGAAGGCTCGCCGGACGTGGTGGACGCGATCCGCGGGGGCCAGATCGCGATGGTCGTCAACACGACCATCGGGGGCAAGGAGGTGCGCGATAGCTTCTCGCTCAGGCGTCAGACGCTGCTCGCGAACATCCCGTACTTCACGACGATCGCCGCGGCGCTGGCGGCGTGCGATGCCCTCGAGGCCGCCCAGGCCGACCCGGAGGTGCGGGTCCGGTCGCTTCAAGAGTGGTCCGGAATGGTCTCCTGACGGCGAAACGGCGCTATGCTCGTGGCCGATGTCGCCGCGCAAGTACCCGCTGCAGGCGCTGGCGCAGGCGCGCGGTTACGGGGTCGACGCCGCGACGAGGTCTCTGGCCGAAGCGGTGCGGGTGCGCGAGGGTGCGGCTGAGACGAGGCAAGTGGCGCAGGCCCGAAAGGACGACCACGAGCGGGGCACGCGGGTGGTGAAAGCGGCCGAGCGCGCGTCGCTCGAGAAGGGCGACCTTCGCGCGTCGGACCTCGCGCGCGCGGACGCGTGGGCCGTTCGCGCGGCGGTCGAGCGCGACGCGCTGGCGGCCGGCCTCGAGCAAGCCCGCGCGGCGGAGGCGAAGGCGAGCGACGCCCTGTCGGGCGCCCAGCGTCGGGTGGCGGAGCGCCGCGCCGAGGCGGGGGTCGTCGACAAGCACCGAGCACGATGGGACGCGGCGCGCCGCGCGACTGTGGAGGCGGCGGAAGAGGAGGCGTCGGGGGAGGCTTGGCGTCCCAAAGGGTGACGGACGTGACGCGCTGGTGCTGCGCGGGCGTGGCGGTCGCGGCGAGCGGCCTGCTGGTGTTCGCATGCCAAAGGGTTGGGCCGGGGAGTCGACTCGGCGGCGCGGCGGTCGTGCAGGCATCCGCGCAGAGCGCACCGGGGCCGACCGCGCCGCCCGAGCCGCCGCCGATCGACGAGGGGATGCCCCCGATGGCCGTCGTCCTCGACGACCCGCGTCTGGCGCAGGCGCACCTTCTCGAGGAGGCCGGGGACGGCGCCAACGCGGCCCGCGAGATCGAGCGCGTGATGCAGACTACGCCGCTCGACGCGTCGCAGACGTGCGCATGGACGTATCTTGCGGGCCGCCTGCACCTGGCGGCCGGGGAGGGCAGCGAGGGCGCGGCGGCGTTCGAGCGCGTCGCCGCCGGGCACGACGACGCGGGTGCGCCGTGCGCGCTGGCGACGTACGCCACCCTGCGGGAGGCTCAGGCGCTCGTTCGAGGAGGGATGTTCGAGCAGGCGCAGGCGACGGCGCAGGCGGCGACGACCTCCGACGACGACGTCCCGGTTCGCGACGAGCGGATGCTGGTGCTCGCCGATGCGCTCGCGGGCAAGGGCGACCGAGCCTCGGCGGTGCCCTTGTGGCGCTCGCTTCTCACGTCGAGGCCGAGCGGGCCTCGCTGGGTCGATCTCTCGGTGCAACTCGCGACGGCGCTGCTCGACGGCGTGGAGGGGCCGCCGGCGTCGTACGCGCAGGAGGCGCTCGATCGCGCCACGCGCGTCTTCGTCGAGGCGCCGGCTTCGGCCGACAAGCTTGGCGTCGCGGACCTGCGGCAGCGGGCGGCCGCTGCGCTCAGGCGGCGTGCCCCGCCGGCGCTGTCGGCCGAGGACCAGGTGCGTCAGGCGCAGGCGTGGCTCGAGGCCTCTCAGCCGAAGCGGGCGGTCGACGTCGCGGAGGCCTTGCCGCCCTTCGTCGGCCCGCCGCCTCGCACCGACGGCGATCGCCGCGAGCGGCAGCACCACGAAGCCACGGCGTGCAGCGCGTCGATCGTCCGCTCGCAGGCCGCCGCTCACGGCAAGGCCGACATCGCGGCGGACGCGTGGGGAACGGCGATCGCACGCTGCCGGCACGACGACGCGCTCGTCACGGCCCTCTACTACGGTGGCAAGGCAAGCGCGTCGGCGCACCGCCACGCCGAGGCCATCTCACGCTTCGAGCGGGTGGAGAAGCTCTTTCCCAAGCACCGCCTCGCCGACGACGCGCGGCTGCGCGGCGCGCTCGTCTTCGAGGACGACGGCGACGACGCTCGCTCGCTCGCCATGCTCTCGTCGATCCCCGAGGTGTACCCCGAGGGCGACATGCGCGGCGAGGCCATGTTCCGTGTCGGCCTCGCCAAGCTGGAGAGACACGACGTCGACGGCGCGCGGGCGGCGCTCGACCGGATGCTCGCCGTCGACCCGGCGACGGGTCCGGCGGCGTCGGCGGGTCGCGGCTCGGCGGGTCGCGGAGAATACTTCCGCGCGCGCGTGGCGGAGCTCGCGGGCGAGATCGACGACGCCAAGCGCCGCTATGCATCCCTCGTCGCGAATCAGCCCTTCGACTACTACATGCTCCTCGCCTTCGGGCGCTTGCGATCGCTCGACGACGGCCTCGCCCGTTCGACGCTCGAGGATGCGGTCGCGCGCGAGCCGGCCGGCCCGTTTCTCACGCGGGATCATCCGGAGTTCTCGTCGCCCGTGTTCGAGCGCATCGTGCGCTTGCTCGAGGTTGGCGAGATCGACGCCGCCCGCCACGAGGCCGTCGTGGGCGGCGTCGCCGCCGAAGGCGCCGATCCCGAAGTGCTCTGGGCCCTCGCGTGGCTCTACGATCGCGCGGGCGCTCCCGACGTGGGGCATGCGTTCGCGCGAGGACGCCTCGTCGACTACCGGTCGCACTGGCCTGCCGGGCGCTGGCGCTTCGCCTGGGAGGTCGCGTACCCACGGCCCTGGAACGCCTTCGTGACGCGCGAATGCGAATCGAGCCATGTGTCGGCGGCCCTCGCGTGGGCGGTGATGCGTGAGGAGTCGGCGTTCGACCCGGACGCCCGAAGCTCGGCGAGCGCCGTGGGACTCATGCAGCTCATCACCCCGACCGCGCGCCTCGTGGCGCGCGACACGCCGTGGCCCTGGGACGAGCCGTCGCTGCGGCGGCCCGACGTCTCGATCGCCCTCGGGACGCGGCTCCTCTCGTCGCTGCGCGTGGCCTTTCCCGCCCATCCGGCCCTCGCGATCGCCGCATACAACAGCGGGGGTGGGGCCGTGCGCCGCTGGCTCCAGGCCCGCGGTACCGACGCGTTCGACATCTTCGTCGAGCGAATCCCGTTCGACGAGACGCGCGCCTACGTCAAACGCGTCCTCGCGAGCGACGCGGCCTACGCCTACCTCTACGAGCCCGCGGACCTGGAGGCCCTCTTCACGGTGCCGGCCACCGTGACCCCGCCGGCCACGATGGAAGCCGCGCTCGTACCCTAAGCCCAGTGCAGCGCCGTCGTGATGAGCAGAAGGTTTACTGTCATCCTGAGCGAAGCGAAGGACCCCAGGGAGAGCGCGGAAGGGCGTCGTCGATGGGGTCCCTCGCCGCGCTCGGGATGACAGCTGTCATCCTTCGGCCGCGAAGCGGCCGAAGGACCCCACGGACCTCATGGGAGTGCGCCAGGCGACAGCTCCTTCCAGTCACGATTCACGCCCTCGATCAACGCAATCGGCCGTGACTGCCGCACCGGTGCACGTGCGGTCCCTCGGCCGCTTCGCGCCCTCGGGATGACAGCAATTTGGCGGCGACTTCCGCAGTGGAACTAGCCCCCTAGCGCGCGAAGATCCCGAGATCCAGCATCGAACTGGAGCGGCGGCGGGCGACGACGACATGGTCGAGGAGGGGCGTGCCGACGAGGGCGGCCGCATCGGCAAGGGAGCGCGTGAAGGACACGTCCTCGGGGCTTGGGCACGGGTCGCCGCTGGGGTGATTGTGGACGAGGACGAACGCGCTCGCGCCCTCGCGCAGGGCGATCCGTAGCGGGTCGCGCGCGGCGACATGCAGGCCGTGGATGCCCCCGGACGCGACCCGGCGCGCGGCGCGGAGGCCATGGTGCCCGTCGAGCGCGAGCAGCCAGAGCTCTTCGTGGTCGAGGGTGGCGAGCCGGGGATGAGCCCAGGCCTCGACGGCGCGCCGATCCGGCATGCGCACCGGGCTTTGCTGCGACGCCGCGAGGGCGGCCCGGCGCCCGAGCTCGATCGCCGCCGCGACGCGCGCGCCCTTGGCCGCGCCCACACCCGCACGCTGCACGAGCTCACCGATCCCCGCACGCGCCAGGCCGCCGATGCCCCCGTGCTCCTCGAGAAGAAGGGCGGCCAGCACGCTGACGGGCAACCCCGCGCACCCCGTGCCGAGCAGGATGGCCAGGAGGTCGGAGTCTCCAAGGTGCTCGACGCCGATGGCGAGCGCCCGTTCGCGTGGCCCGATCCACGGCTCTCCCGTGTCGCAGATTTCCGAAGATGCCATGCCCGACTGCAATCCACGCCGCGTGCCAGGCACGAATCGCTCGCCGCAAGGGCGACTCAGCCTCGACCCACCGTCAAGCCTTCGCGCGCTGCTGTCCGCGGACGGCGGGACCGCAGATACGATGGGCCGCGTTTCTTCACGGCCTCTCAGGATGACAGCAGAGGCCGGACGCCATCATGACGTCGCTGCGCTAGTGACACCACCCAACGGCGGGATTCGGGAAGAGGGGGAGGCCGCCCGTGCACGATTGGCCCGCCGCGCATTGGGCCATCGACGTCGTGTCGCACAGCGTGTAGCAGGTGCGCGCGCCGATCGCGCCGAGGCACACGAGCCCCGCGGCGCAGTGCTCGACGTCGCACGCCGCGCCCTGCTGCGCGGGGCCGACCGTCACGCAGCTCGTCGTGCCGTCTTCGCGCACGACCTGGCAAGCCTGGCCGGAGGGGCATGTGTCTTGCGCGAGCAGGACGCACTGCTCGACCGGGATGCACACGGGGACCAGCGTCGCCGGGCCGTTGGTCATCGGCTGGACGTCGCAGAAGTCGGCGAGGGTGCACGACGTGTTGCCGGCGCAGCAGTAGTGCCGGCAAGCGTTCTGCACGCACTCGAAGCCCGCCGCGCAGTCGGTGCCGTGCAAACAGGGGCTGTCGTCGACGCCGATCCCCGCCGGCAAGCAAACCGGCGCGACGCCCGCGTCGCCCGCGTCCCCCTCGGGCGCCACGTGGCAAGCGAGCGGCGTGTCGGCGCCCTCCGCGGCGAGGTCGCTCGTGCCCCCCTCCGAGGCCAGGCCGCCCTCGCCAACCACACCGCACGCTTGCGCCGTCGTCGGCAAGTCGGGATAGCAACCTCCGACGTACGACGCATTGCAGAGGGGGCTGCCCTGCGTCGCGCTCACCGTTGCCGTCTCGGCGGGCTCCGCCACCGCGCCGAGTCCGCCCCCATCCGACGCGTCCGGTTCGAAGGGGTGTACGACCGAGGGCGGCGAGGTTGTGTTGGAAGAGGCGCCAGTGTTCGTGGAGAACGAGACGCTGCAGCCCACGGCGAGCCACACGGGCGCGACGAGACCAGCGAGAGCGAGGCGAAGCGAGCGAACCATCACCACCAAGCCGAAGAAGAAGAGAACCGGACGGCGCCAGCCAGCGCCGAACGAGACAGCGGGTACACGGATCGTGCCCGCCAGACAATTGTGGCTGCAGATCCGCGGAATCGCTACAGGAGCGCGCTATCACCCCGCGTTCGAGCCATGACGCCGGTGTCGCGGACGTCTGGATGTGCGACAGTTCTTACGGCAATTCGAGGTCGCGAACGACCGAGTTGCCGGCAGCGTCGAAGGCGCGCACGGCGATCAGGTGCGGGCCGGGGCCGGCGGGCAGTAGGGGCGTAAGGTCCGTATCGATCCCTTCGGCGGGAGTGTCGTACAGGCCGTCGATAGGCGCGAGCGGGCGCCAGTCGAGCCGGCCGTCGACGGCCACTTCGACCCGAGCGATCGGCCCGACGCCGTCTACCACCTCGGCGCGCAGGCGGGAGCCGGTCAGTGTGATGGTGCGGAATACCGGGGGGGTGTTGTCTACGAGGACCGGCGCGCTCTCGAGGGCGTGGTGCGTCACGTCGGCGGGAGGGTTCGCGATCTCGTCGGTGGCCTCGACCCGCACGCGGTAGCTGCCTTCGGGCAGGGCGGCGGTGTCCCAGTCGAGCTCCTGCTTCGTCAGGATGTCTTCGGGGCGCGTGGCCTCCAGCCACCGTCCCTGTCCCTCCCGCCGGAACGCGACCCGGTAGCGGAGCTCGTCGCTGTCGGGGTTATCCACCTTCCACGCGAGGTGCACCACGCTCTCGTGCTTGGGCGGAGGGCCGCCGCTCGCGACGATGCCCTCCTTCGTGTCGCGCGCCGCGATGGCCCGATCGTGCGCCTCGATCTCGGTGACGACGGCGCGGAGGTTCTCCGTGGCGAAGGCGACGGTCACGTCGGCGATCGTCGCCGTCGCCTCCTTCAGGCGAGCGCGGATCTGGACGTAGCGTCCGGGTGGGCTCGACGTCGCGCCGCCTTCGGGGATGGCGGCGCTCCACGCGCTCCAGGTGCCGTCGGGCGTGTGCGTGTCGCCCGAGCGCGTGGAGACCTCCGTGGCCCCGGTGCTCCGCCATGTCATGTGGCCGAAGCGCGCGCGCAGTCCGGTGTCGAGCGGCTTGCTCGTCCAGATCGCGTCCGGCCCTCCTACCGAGAGCAGCGGGTGCACGACGGCCGGATCGCTCCCGAGAAGGAAGCGCGTACGGCCGGCCACGGCGAGCGCGCCGATCTGGCGCTCGTCGGTGTCTGCCACGAGCGAGACGGTGTGGGCGTCGTCGACGCTGTACACGCGCCCTTCGGCGCCGGTGCCCACGTAGGGGACGCCCTGGTCGTCGAGGGCGAGGGACATGTAGTGAAAATCGTCGTGGTGCATCATCCGCTCGGGACGGCCCTGCGCGTCGAAGCGCCACAGTGACCCTTTGCCCGGCTTGGTGCGGGGGGTCGTGGCGGGGCCCGGCGCGGAGCGGCCGCTCGACGTCCGGTGCGACGAGGACTCCGAGGTGTCGGTCGTCGATGCCGCCGGCTCTTCGTTGGCGATGGCGAACACGACGCCCTTGGCCGTGACGGCAACCGCGCGCACGTCCTCGCCGTGGAAGTCGTGGACGACCGTGGCGCGGCCCGGGGCGCCGACGCGGTAGAGCAACCCCCGCCCGCCGGTGCCCGCGTAGATGGCGCCGTCGCCGCCGAGGGCGAGGGAGACGACGAACGGGTCGTCGGTGCGAAAGTACACGCTCGAAGACGCCCCACCTGGCTCGACGCGAACGACGTTGCCCTCGTCGGCGGTGCCGGCGAAGAGCACGCCGGCACGGTCCGCGACGAGCGCGAGGACGCTGCCCACGTCGGGGAGCGTCGTGTACACCTCGGCCTTGCCCTGGCTGACTTTGAAGATGCGCGGGCTCGTCGTCGCGGCGAAGACGTTGCCCGCCCGGTCCACGGCGAGCGCGTTCACGGCGCTCTCCTTGGTGTCCGCGAACTCCGTGGCCACGCCGCCCGCGATGCGAACGATCTTGCCGCCCCGCGCCGGGCCGGTGCCGACGAGGATGGTGCCGTCCGCGAGCGTCACGGCGCACGTCGCCGTCGTCCCGGTGTCTGGCGGCAAGGCGACCGCGCCGAGCGTCATCCCCGCACGCACGACGCCGTCGGATCCGACGGCCACCCCGGCGAGGTCCCCGCCGGAGAGCTTCTCGAGCGAATCGAGTTCGAAGGTCCGCGTCCCCACGGCGCGCGCGTCGCCCGCGGCGACCATCGCGCCCGCCGCCGCGAGCGCGGCAGCGAGGCCAGGAGTCATGCGCATGCGTTGTGTTTATAACGTTTCCGGGTGCGCCGTCACGGGCGCCACCGTTCCTTGCGCCGGATCTGCTTGGGCGCCCGCGGATCGGTGGGCTTGCCGTCGGCCTCGGCACAGCACCGCGTGGAGAGGTAGTAATACGAGAACCCCTCGTCGTGTGTGTAGATTTTGGGGCGGCACTGGTTTCTCACGCCGTAGAGCCAGGGGCCGCCGGTCGTCACGTTGTCGAACATGCTCGCGGGCTCTGGTGTCTCGCTCGACGCGAGCTCGTCGGCGTTGCCGGGCATGTCGTAGACGCCGTAATCGCTGACGCACTTTGGCTGCGAGCCGCTCTCGACCCCTTGCCAGAGGCGTTCGAGCTCGGCCGACTGGACCTTGGCGCGCCTCGATGCGAACGCCATGATCGGCCTGCCCTTGCGATCGTGGGCGACGACCTTGGGCTCGATGTACTGGCGATCGCCGTTGCACGCCTTCGGGTCCCGCTCGTAGCCATACGGATAGGGCTTGTGCTCTGGCCCCTCGCACGCGGTCGTCCACTCTGTTTCGGTGCAGACGCGCTTGCCCTCCGCGGCGCACAGCCG
>PLIR01000201.1 GCA_003139415.1 Myxococcales bacterium
CAAAACGCTCCTCTCGTCCCCGTCAGAGGACCTACTCCGTTCAGGACGATGTTCTGTGTGTAAGGACGCTTCCAATCATGTCTATCCCCCCGAACGCTGGCGCGCAGTCGAGCTCCGGAATGCCCTCAAACGCAGCAGCGCCCATCGTGTCGCGTGTAGAGTCGGCGGCTCAACAGAGTGCAGGGCGCAAGCAGAGCGACCCACGCCGTGGCGTCAGCGCTGCCACCCATTTTATGGCAGCGACCGCGCGCTCGGAGATGCCGCTCGCGGCGCAATAGCTCGAGAGCTGGTCTCGAATGGCGAGCCTCTTAGCGTCCGCCCGCCGTTCCGGCGTCCGCGAGCTGCACGTAGAGCGCGCACTCCCGCTGCAGAGTGTCCTTGGCGAGGTAGCGGAGCGTCGCGAGCTGGCAGCGCAGGTCCTGAACGGCGACCGAGCGCGGGTAGCGATCGAACAGCGGTCGAGCGAGGGCGTAGGGCAGCCTTGGATTGGCCCCACGCGGAGTTGTATCCGGCGAAGCACGCGGACCACCCCGGAGGCGAGGCCGAGGAGCGCGAAGGCGGAGGCCACGGGAGCGAGGATCCGTGCTTGAGCCGGCGTCATCCGCCGTCGACGCTAAAAGGTCGTCGGGCACCCCTGCCATCACAATCNNGCGCGCCACGCAGGAGTCGAACCTGCGACCTACGGCTCCGGAGGCGAACCTGGAATTGGGCATTGTGAATCAATGCGCGACGTTGAGCGAAGTCAAGATGGTCGGCTTCGACGAGACGATCCACGGTGCTTTGCGGTGCTCCGAGATGAGTCGTCACGAAAAGCCACGAGAGCGCGTGCAGAACGCAGCTACACCGAGCTCTACCTCGACCGAGCCGCAGTTGGCCGTAAGCCAGAGGTTGGCGGTGCCGACGACGGTCGATGACGCGCTGCGCTTGGCGATCACGCTCGCAGTCGATGCGGGCGACTACGAGCGCGCCGGTGCACTGCTCGAGATCGCAAAGGGGCGGAGCTCCCTGACAACCTTGCAGAGCTGACGCCCAAGGGACCGGCCGCGCGTTCGAGTCGTAGGGTCCTTGCGTGGGGGCAAAGGTCATGGCTCGCCAGGGAGGCCCTCTCGCTCGCCAAAGGCCGCCGAAAGGTTCGCGCGGCCGCTCGACCGCGGACAGCGTATGATCAACCTCATGGACCGCGCCTTCGCCTTTGGTCGACTTGCGGAGCTGATGCCGGAAGCACGCGCGCGCTTCGGTGTTCAGGAGCTCGCGGTGTTCGGGTCGGTGGCGCGTGGTGACGCCTCGGAGGCGAGCGATCTCGACGTGCTCGTCGACTTCGTTGGAACCGCCACGTTCGATGGGTTCATGGGACTGAAGCTCTTTCTCGAAGACAGCCTCGGGGTGAAGGTCGATTTGGTGACCCGCGCGGCGCTCAAGCCGCGCTTGCGCGAACGAATCGAGGCCGAGGCTCGACGTGTCGCGTGACGAAACGGCGTGCGTGGCTGACATGATCGAGGCCTGCGCGCGCGTGATGGAGTACACGGCGGGATTCGACGCGGAGAGCCTGCGTGCTGACCGCAGGACCGTCGACGCCATCGTTCGCAACCTCGAGGTTCTCGGCGAGGCGGCCAAGCGTGTCTCCACCACGCTTCGCGCCCGAGCGCCGGAGGTCCCTTGGCGAGAGATCGCAGGAATGCGCGACGTACTGATCCACGACTACTTCGGAATCGATCTGGACATCGTCTGTGACGCAGCCCTGGTCAAGGTGCCGAGCGTGCACGTTGCTCTCGGGGACCTCCTTCGGCTGCTCGACAGCGGCGCAGCGAAGTAGCCCGACGCCGCTCTCTGCGTGATCCACGAAGAAGTCGAAACCAGGTCTTGTTGGTCAGAGCGATGAAGGGGTCATCGTGAGTATCCGCAAGATGAGGGCCACGAAGAGAAGCTCCGTCTTCTTCGTTTTCACCCATTACCGAAATATCTCGTCCAGGCCATACGTGAGCCGGCGAGCTTTCTCCCAGCCCGCACGGACAAAGGTGTCCAGCATCTCGAAGAGCGCTCGTCGGCACTCGGGGTCATCCTGAAGCAGCGCCCGATCGTCGGCCAGGTACCGCTCCATGAGCGCGATGATTGCGTCCGCGGCCATCATGTCAGTCTGGTAGCCGCCGCGGGCACCAGAGCGCACCAGCGCGGCGGCCGTGAGAAACGCGTCACGGGGGTCAACGAGGCGCCGCGCGGGCAGCGTCTCCACGACGTGATGAACCAGGGATGGCTCGCCCGTTGCCGCGACGTCGTCGAGGATCGTTCTGACTTTGGAGAAGAACCGGGACAGCTTCGCGCGTTGCACCGCCACCGGGCCAGGGTAGTCATGCCTCGCGTTGGCACAGGCACTCTCCTCCCGCCCGGCGCCGACGGCTTCTGGCGCGCCCGCGTCACGAAGACCCTGCCCGACGGCACCAGCGACCGCCCGGTCTACTCCCTCGGCACCGCGGACAAAGCCCTCGCCAAGCGCAAGCTGGCGAAGCTTGCCAGCGCCGTGGACGCCGGCAAGGGCCCCGACGCCGCGGCGGAGATCGCCGACGCCGCACAGAGCGTGACGGAGTACGCGAACGCTTGGCTCCAGAAACGCGTGGCCCAGGGCGTCGTCAGCGCGGCCGATGAACGTCGCCGCCTGCAACGACACGTGCTCCCGGTGATCGGTCGCCTTCCTCTTTGCGACGTCCGGTCCGCTCACGTGCGGGCCATCCTGGACGAGATGACCTTGCAGACCCGCGAGCGCCTCAAGGCCGAGGACCCCATGGGCACCGCGCGGACGACCTACAGCCGCCAGTCGATCGCGCACGTGCGCGCGACCATGTTCCGTCTATTTGTCGCCGCGTGGCCCGAGGAGCTGATCGAGTCCAACCCGGTCGCGCGCGTTCCCACTCCCGCGATGCGCGAAGTACGCAAGGAACGCGTCATTCTCACCGATGACGAGTTTCGTCGCCTCATCGCCAACCCCGCCGTGGACCTCGAACTGCGGATGGCGTCGCTCGTCGCGCGCTGCGAGGGCGGGACGCGGACTGGCGATCTGCTTCGCTGGGACTGGACGATGATCGACCGTCTCCACTTTGCCGAATGCGTCGTCCCGCGTTGCAAGACGGGCACCCCGCAATCGCTCGCAATCCCCGCGCTGCTGGCACCGTTCCTCCGCGCGTGGTGGGAGCGCGCGGACCGACCCGAGAGCGGCCCCGTGTTCCCATCACGCAAGGGACGCAATGCAGGCCGCTTCAAGTCAAAGGGCAGCTCGTTTGCCAGTCGGCTGCGCGACGCCCTGTTCTTGGCGGGCGTCGTGCGGATGCCCGCCGTCCGAGTCCCCGCGACGCATCCGGGCACGCGGACCGATCTCGGCAAGCAGGCACAGGGCACGAAGCTCGCCCCGAACCCCGCCGACCCGCTGTACTTCGAGACGGCGACGACGCGGCCCGTGGACTTTCACTCCTTTCGCCGCGCGTACAACACGGCGCTCGCGGAGGCCGGCGTCAACGTCCAGCAGGCCATGCACCTGGCGGGTCACTCCGACGCGAAGACGCACCTCCGTTACGTCATGCAGACGCGGGCGATGGGCACCGTCCCGGAAGCCGCGCTGCCTCGGCTCGCGCTGCCCGTTGAATCGTCGGAATCGTCACGGAGCGAGGCAGGTGAGACCGCGCCGCGCGCGCCCGATCCGCCGTCGGCGCCCGTTGAATCGTCACGGCCCGTGACGATTGCCTACATGCTCAAGAAAATTCGTGAGCGATATCCGCGCGCCACGCAGGAGTCGAACCTGCGACCTACGGCTCCGGAGCCCTTATCAATTCTCAATGGACGGCAGGTACTTAGCCCCCATTCGGGATCAATTCGGGATCAAACTCGGGGCCTCGTGATGGTCGCCCGAACGCTCCGGGGCGAGGTTGCCTGCCGGCCCCGCGTTCGGGTCGCTCTGATCCAGGAATTGGTGGAGGGCGTGCTGACGTCCGCGGAAGTCCGGCTGGCGGTTGCCGTGATTCGCGCAGGTCACCCCGATGCGCGACTCGCCCTCGCACTGCGCCTGTGCGACCTCGTTGATCCGGTCGTGGTTGCGGAGGAATCGCCTTCGGCGATGGAGGACGCAGGATGAGGCCGCGCCTTGCCCGGAGGAGTGAGCGCCACGACCGCCAGCGGGAGTCGACGTCGACACCGCCGCAAAGGACGCGGCGAGCGCCGGAGCCCACGAGATCACCACGACCGTCGTCCCGTAGCCGGACGGCTGGCGGATGCGGTTTTCGAACCCCTACGTCAGATGCGGCGCGACGATGGCGATAAGCTCGCGCGACGTGATCACCTTCGTGCGCTTCCAGAACGCCGGGAAGTGGCGCTGATTACCGGTCACGAGATAGTCGGCCCGCGCCGCGTCGGCG
>PLIR01000034.1 GCA_003139415.1 Myxococcales bacterium
TTGGTGAACGTGACGGCCAGGATGCGCCAGGGCGGGACGCGCAGGCCCGCGAGCAGATTGGCGATCCGGTACGTGATGACACGCGTCTTGCCGCTGCCCGCCCCCGCGAAGACGAGCAGGGGCCCGCGGGTATGCTCGACCGCCGCCGCCTGAGGCTCATTGAGGTCCGCCTCGAACACGAGTGGTGCAACCTAAGCGCGCAGCCCAGGGGCGTCTAGCACTTCAGACATAATCCTCGGGGGTGAACCGCACGTCGGCGACGCCATTTTCCTGCATCTTCGCGCGGAGGGCGTCGACGACGATCGAGACGACGTCGTATCGCGTGCTCGGAGCGTAGTATTCGTCTTTCCGGACGGACGGGAGAGACACGAGGCGGGCTTCGATCGCGTCGCGCTCGCCTGGATCGAGCTCGAAGTGCGCGTGCCAGCCCTCTGCCTCGCCCTGGAGCAGGGCTTCTCGCGCCATCCCGATCGGGTTGAACGCGCAAAAGACCGTCGAGAGGAGGAGCCGCCATCCCGGACGCTCGCCCTCGGCGCTCCAGAACGCGCCGAACTCGCGGCGGATGACCTCTCCCAGGTACGCTCCCGCTGCCGACTCCACGAGCTCCGCGAGCTCGGGCCGCTCGCCAAGCTCCTCCTGCGCCTCGCGTACCCAATGGTCGACGAAGCTGAGGGTGTCGGGGGCAAAGTCGAGCGTTGCCCCGTAGCGCGCTCGCACGAAGCGGACGCACGCTGCGGCAAGCTCGGCCACCTGGGGCGGAGCGGGTTCGCTGGCCTCCGGGCCGGGCTCGGGGGGCGGCTCGAGCCCGTACTCCTCGTCGCTGTCGCCAAGATCCATGGGGGATGACGCCGCGTCATCCTCCTCGCCTGCGGGCAAATCGCGATGTCCAGGCGAAAGCGCCCGCGCGGCCCCCGCGACGTCGTCTGTCTCTTTTCGTTGCTCCGCCATAGCCGCCTTTGCCCCAAAAGGCGTAAGCTCGAAAGCTTGGACCTGCAAGCTTGGACCTGCAAGGACGAGAGCGCGAGCATGGGGAAACACTGGCGGCTTAGGGCACATCGCTCTACGGTGCATTGAGTCGATGCGTCTCGGTATCTTCAGCGACATCCACGCCAACCTCGAGGCGTTCTCCGCGGTGCTCGAGGCGTACCGGACGGAGGCCATCGACATCTACTACTGCCTGGGCGACACCGTGGGGTACGGCGGCTCGCCCAACGAGTGCGCAGACCTCGTGCGCGAGACCGCGAAGAAGACGATCCTCGGCAACCACGACGCCGCGGTGAGCGGCCGGATGGACTACTCGTACTACTACGAGGCGGCCCGCCACGCGCTCGACGCGCACGCCTCGATGCTCTCCGAGAAGAACATGGCGTGGCTCAAGAGCCTTCCGTACGAGGAGAAGCTCGACGACATCAACGTCCTTCTCTGCCACGGCTCGCCCGTCCGGCTCGAGGAGTTCGAGTACATCTTCGCGCCCGAGCAAGCGCGCGAGTGCCTCGCCATCTGGGACAAGATCGGGCACATCACGCTCATCGGCCACTCGCACCTGTGCAAGGTGTTCGCGCTGAGCTCCGGCGGCACGGTCGAAGAGCTGCCCGCCGTCGACTTCGACCTCGCGAACGACAAGAAGTACATCGTCAGCGTGGGCTCCGTCGGTCAGCCGCGCGATTTCGACAACCGCGCGAGCTTCACCGTCTACGACACGGCGCGCAAACGCTTCGAGTTCAAGCGCATCGAGTACGACATCGAGCTCGCGGCCGACAAGGTGCTTCGCGCCCGCCTCGAGCGCAACTTCGCGCACCGCCTCTTCATCGGCGTCTAAGAACGCGCGCCATAACCGCGCGATACCTTCGCGATTTCGCGGTCGGGGNNGGGGGCGGAGCCGAGTCGCGTACGAACATCTCTGAGCGGAGCATTTTCTTGGCTCGCTGGTGCGCCCCCGAGCTGGAGGCTCTCGCGAGCATGTCCGAGCGGAGCATCTTCTCGGCTCGCTGGTTCGCCCCTGAGGTAGAGGCGCTCGCGAGCATGTCTGAACGGAGCATCTTCTTGGCTCGCTGGTGCGCCCCTAAGCTGGATTCGTGCACCGCAGCGGAGAAGCGGCAAGCGCTCTTGTCATCCTGAGTAGGCGAAGCGAACGAAGGAGCCCGGAGGGAGTGAGGTGGGGTCCCTCGCTTCGCTCAGGATGACGGTGGGAGGGATGGCCGATGCCCCTTCTTCACTCTCTCTTGGCGTCCCTGGCGTCCTGGCGGCTCTCCTCTCGCCATCCACGACGGCACTCTCGGAGACGTGCAGGATCCCGAGACGGGAAGCGCGGCGCGTCGCGTGTTCTCTAGTTCGGCTTGGGGCGGCTCGGTCGCTTTTGGCCGTCTTTTGCGAACGTGCGGTCCCAGCTCGCGCGGTAAGCAGGGGAGGCGACCTGGGGGGGGCCGCCGGCGGACTTGGATGGGCCGGGCGGCGCCGTGTAGTCGACCTTTACGTCGTAGAGCTGGTTGCTGTCGGCACGCTCGACGAGTCGGACGATCTCCCCGCCGGGCGCGATCGGCTGCCCCTCGCGGAGCGGACGCACCTCGCCCGCTTCGACCTGGCCGGGCCGTGCGCGGAGCACTCGCGCGCCCTTGCCGTCCACCGTCGCGCCGTGGACGAGGACCACGTCGAACGGTTCGCCCGCGTCCTTCTTGTGCGGCGTGTCCGACGCCATCTCGCTCGAAGCGTAGCGCAGATTAGGGCGCGCCACCGTTCGGGGCGACGTCGTCCTCGTGCCGCGCTGCGGCGGCCACGATGTCGGCCGCGGTCACGACGTCGTGCACAAACGTGGTGCCCTCGAGGTGAATGGTGGGGTTCCCCGGGCCGAGCGGGCCGTCGACCGTCAGAACGACGGCCCCTCCGCGCTCCCGCCCGAGCTTGCCGATGTGGAGCGTGAGGCCCGGGGCCGCCGAGGGCTGCATCACCAGGAGCGGCTGTCCCGGGAGCTGAAGCTGCAGTCGTCGGACGCGGGCGTCGACCGCGTCGGCGCTTCCGCGAGGGACCACGACCTCGATTCCGAAGGTGGCGGCTCCCATCGGCGGCGGCGCGAGATACGCCGGCTCATCGTCGGTCAGCGTGCCGAGAATGAACGACAGGCCGGTACGATCCTCGACCAACACCGTTCCGCCCTCGAGCTCGTGCGTCAGGTCGATCGTCCTCGATGGGGGCGGCCCGCCGCCGTCGTCGACGCGGTCGACGCGCAGGGTCGCCGCGGGCCGGACATAGGCATCCGCGTGCACCCCGGGGGTTGCCGCCGACAGCGCGGATTGCCACCGCGCGACCTTGCGGGTGCATCGCTCTCGCTCCGTGCGCGAAAAGAGTTTCTGGCACCCCGCGGCGTCGCGGGCGAGCAGCGCCACGCACGCCGTGCGCTCTTGGGGATCGCTCACGGCGCCGCAGAGGGCCACGCTGCGAGCGGCGACGGCCACGCACGCGGTGTCGCGTCCGAGCGGGGGCCTCTTCGGCTGCGCCCACGGGCAGAGACCTGGGTCCGCGTGGAGCTCGGCGACCGTGGCTCGGCAGCGCGTCCGGAGGGAAGACGCGGCGATCTCCCGACATCGCTTCGCGTCGCCCGACTTGGCCGCGTCGATGACGCGGCAGGCGTCCGCAAAGAACGTGTCGTAGCCAATCGCGTCGAGCGCATCACCAAGCATTGGGTCGATGCGCGTCCGTTGCTGCACGCACGCGTCGACGGTGGTGAACGCCTCGAGGTCGGCGCGGAGATCGCCCGGCGGCGCCGCGGGATCGAGCTTCGGCTCGAACTCCGAGGCGTCGACGTCGAGGGCCTTCGCCACCGCCTCGACAGGCGCTCTTTTGGGTTCGAACCGCCGCAGCGTTGCCGCGTCCTCGCTCTTGTCGCAGGCCGTGCCAAAGCACGCGACGGAGCACGCGGCCAAGAAGATGCTCGAAAGCCTTTCGAGCCACTCCTTTCTTGAAAGCTGAACGGATTGACAGTATAGATGCTCCAAAGCCGCCTGCGAGGCTAGCGCAGCACCCCTCCTTCTGAGTCGAGGACTATGGCCATGGACGACACCAAGAACAAAGGCAAGGCGATCGACCTCGCCGTCGCCTCCATCGAAAAGGAGTACGGCAAGGGCTCCATCATGCGCCTCAAAGACGGCGTGAGCATGACGGAGGGGATCCAGACGATCTCCACGGGAAGCATCGGCCTCGACATCGCGCTCGGCGTGGGCGGCTACCCCAAGGGCCGCATCATCGAGATCTATGGCCCCGAGTCGAGCGGCAAGACGACGCTCACCCTCCACGCCATCGCCGAGGTGCAAAAGACGGGCGGCGTCGCGGCGTTCATCGACGCCGAGCACGCGCTCGACCCGAGCTACGCCCGCAAGCTCGGGGTAAAGACGGACGAACTCCTCGTCAGCCAGCCAGACTACGGCGAGCAGGCGCTCGAGATTGCCGACATGCTCGTGCGCTCGGGCGCCGTCGACGTCATCGTCATCGACTCCGTGGCCGCCCTCGTGCCCAAGGCCGAGATCGAAGGCGACATGGGCGACAGCCACGTCGGCCTCCAGGCACGCCTCATGAGCCAGGCCCTGCGCAAGCTCACGGCAACCGTCGCGCGGTCAAACTGCCTGCTCGTCTTCATCAACCAGATTCGCATGAAGATCGGCGTCATGTTCGGCAGCCCGGAGACGACAACAGGCGGCAACGCCCTCAAGTTCTACGCGAGCGTCCGCCTCGACATCCGCCGCATTGGCGCCATCAAGGAGGCCGCCGTGTCGGGGGGCAAGGATCCCGCCGTCGTCGGCAACCGCACGCGGGTCAAGGTGGTGAAGAACAAGATGGCGCCGCCGTTCCGTGAGGTGGAGTTCGACATCCTCTATGGCCATGGCATCTCGCGATCGGGCGACTTGGTCGATCTGGCGTCCGAGGCGGGCATCATCGAGAAGAGCGGCGCCTGGTTCTCGTTCGGCAGCGAGCGGATCGGGCAAGGCCGCGAGAACGCCAAGCTCTATCTCGAACAACACCCTGACGTGATGGCCAAGGTCGAGGCGCTGGTCCTCACCAAGCACGGCATCAAGCGAGGCGCCACGGTGGCGCTCATGACGGGCCCGTCGAACGGTACGGCGCCCGAGGGGTTGTCAAAGAAGGCATCCACCGCGTCCGCATCCAAGCCGAGCAACTAGTCGTGGTGGGGGGGGGGGGGNNGAGCTCCCCACCGGATTTGGTTGTGAAATACGCTCTAGTCCTGGAGCCTGCCGGTCTCGGGATGACAGCGAAAGAGGGGCCGTGTTAGCCCCTCACCAGCCCCGATGAAGCTCTACGTCATGCGCCATGGGCCGGCGGAAGATCAATCGAGCAGCGGGCAGGATGGGGACCGCGCGCTGACGGCATCCGGGCGCGAACGTGTCCGGGCGGTCGCCAAGGTCCTCGTCGACGTGGAGGAAGTGCCCCTCGCCATCATCACGAGCCCTCTCGTCCGCGCCGTTCAGACTGCCGAGGTCGTCGCGATGGTGACGCGGGTCGGACAAGGCAAAGGCTCGGTGGAGGTCAGACGCGAGATGTCGCCCTCGGGCACCGCCGCAGCGCTCGTGAATTCGCTCGTGGCAGAGG
>PLIR01000234.1 GCA_003139415.1 Myxococcales bacterium
TCCAAACTCGTGGGTCGGCTGGGACCTGCGCGAGGTCCACGCGCAGGGGATCTCGGGATCGTTCGCGCCCCTCAAGATCGACGGGGACCTCACCGCGAAGACGTTCACGTTCGGCGTCTACGATCGGCCGGCCGACGATCGCGCCCGCGTGCGCCTGTTCGGTTTCTCGCAGGCCCAGGTCGCGGCGCACTTCTCGGTACGCCCCGACGCCCTCCGCTTTGCCGACGTCCACGCCGTCCTCCCGCACTCGCGCATCGACGGCGGGTTCGTGTCGATCGGATTTCACGACACCCTGCGCGTCGACGTCCCAAGCCTCGTGGCCGACCTGAGCGATCTCTCGCCGATCGGCACCGTGCCGATGCGCGGCCTTCTGCAAGCCAAAGCCCAGGTCACGGGCACGTTCGGGGATCCGGTGCCGCAGGGCGACATCGTCTCGGCGACGGGCCTCACGATCGCCGACGTCGCCTTCGGCGACCTCAGCGCGGGCCACGTCGAGGTCGACGTCGACAGGCCCCTCGTGCAGATCACCGGCGTCCGGGCGAGGCGCAGGGACAGCCCCTACGAGGTGCCGACGGCCAAGCTGGACTTCGGCTCGGGGGCGAGCCTGGTCGTCGATGCCGTGGGCTCGACCGCGGGGTTCGCGTTCCGCGACGTGCTCTCGATGTTCGCGCTCGAGGACGATCCGCGCTTCGACGGCGTCGACGGCATCATGGCGGCCCGGACCGACGTGCACGTGGCGCTCGGGGGCCCGCAGGACACATGCGGAGGCGGTGCACTCGACATGGCCATCAGCGGCAAGCTGCGCAACGTCGCCCTCTTCGGCGAGCACTTCGCGCAGGGGGCCGCCGACGTGACCTTGCGGTGGCACGACCGGCAGCACGGCATCGCGGGCGCGGACGTCGACGTGCGGTCGTTCGTCCTCGAGAAGGTGCAACCCCCCTCCGGGACGCGCGCGGGCGCCGTGGGAACGGTCCTCGGATCGGCGTCGATTCGCCGCGGCGGCGCCCTGGCGGCCAACGTGATGCTCGAGGGGGTGCCGCTCTCGCGTCTCGACACGCTCGGCGAGTTCAAGCGTCAGGTCGAGGGCAGCGTCTCGGGCGTCGCGAACGTGAGCGGCAACCTGGATGGGTTCCAGCCCGACCCAGGGTTCGTGGCCCGCGCCGAGCTGGACGTGAGCTCGACCCGCGTGCGAGGCGTCGCGCTCCCCAACTCGCACCTCGACGTCCGGATGACGCAGCGGATGCTCGCGGAGAAGCGCGCGATCGGACGCACCGGCTGCGGGACCCCGATTGCAGGGCCTTTCGACCGGCAAGCGTACCTCGCCGACACGTCGTCCCACGGCGAGTTCACCGTCAACGGGTCCCTCTTCGGCGACACGGTGCACCTCTGGGACGTCGCCGTCACGCGCGCGAAGTCGCAGCACGTCTCCGGCAGGGTCTCGTTCCGAGGCCTCGACCTCGGCGCCCTCGCCGCGATGGCGGGGACCTCGGCGCCCTCCGGTGACGCGCCCACGCCGGAGCGCATCGCAGGGCAGCTCTGGGCGGAGCTCATGGTCGACGACCTTCCGCTCGACGCGCCGTCTCGGGCCCGCGCCAAGCTCCTCTTCGGCCCCACGTTCGCGTCGCGAGGCGGGGATCGAGTGACGCTCAAGCCTCCGCAGGCCCCGCTCGTCCTGTCGGGCGACGCTTTGACGCTCCCGACGCTGGAGTTCGCGCTCGACGCGCGGGGCGCCGGCGAAGCGCGGGAAGGGCAGGAGGCCGGGTTCCGCGGCGGGTTCGTGGTCGAAGGGAGCATCGCCAACGTCTCGACCGATCCGGACATGTCGCTCCAGGCGCGGCTGCTCCCCGTGGATCTCACCGTCCTACAGCGCCTCATGCCCAAGGTCGAGCGCGCGACCGGGAGCGCCGAGGGGGGCCTCCGCGTCACGGGGAAGGTGAGCGCGCCCGTCATCGAAGGCGAGCTCCACGCCCGCAGCGACGACCTGCTCGTGCACGGACTTCCGGGGGCGCTGACGGACGTGCGCCTCGACGTCAAGGCGAGCTCCAGCGAGTTTACCGGCTCGGGGAGCCTCAAGTTCGCGGGCGGCACGATCACGGTCGAAGGTGCGATGCCGATCCGAGGGTTCGACGTCGGCACGCTCGACTCTCGGATCGCGGTCCGCAACGCGAGCTTCGCCGGCGCCGACGGCGTCCAGGGTACCTGCGATGCGGACCTGGAGGTGACGTACGACCCGAGCGTCCAGGGAGCGGAAGGCCGGGCGCTCCCGCGACTGACGGGCGACGTCACGATCCGGTCGCTCGTTTACACGCGGCCCATCAACATGAGCGCGAACCTGACGTCGTTCGGCAAGCGGCACGCCGTGGCGGCGTACGACCCGGCGCTCGACTTCGTGACGCTCGGCCTTCGAGTGCACTCGCGCACGCCCATCGTCATCAAGAACAACCTCGTCGAGGTCCAGCTGGCCGTAGACTCGGGCGCGCGCGATGTCACCGGGACCAACCAGCAGATCGGCCTCCGCGGCGCGCTGCGATCGCTGCCGGGCGGGCGGCTGCACTTCCAGACGAACGAGTTCGACGTACGGCAGGGGCTAATCCGCTTCGACGACGCGAGACGAATCGACCCGAACGTGGATGTCACCGCGGTGACCGAATACCGCCGGTACTACACCGATGCGAGCGCTGCGGCGGCGGCGGGGGCGGGGTCGGGCGGGGGCGGCTCCCTCTGGCGCATCACCCTACACGCCTACGGCAACGCGGACGACGTGAAGATCGAAATGACGAGCGAGCCGGCGCTGTCTCAGGAGGACATCGTGCTGCTGCTGACCGCCGGCATGACGCGGGCGGAGCTCGACCAGCTCGGGGCGAGCGGCATCGGGGCGAGCATCGCGCTCAACGCGCTCGGAGCAGTCAGCGGCGCCGACCGCGCCGTCAAGCAGGCGATCCCCATCATCGACGACTTTCGCTTCGGGAGTGCCTACTCCACCCTGACGGGCCAGACCGAGCCGCAACTCACCGTCGGCAAACGGCTGACGAACGACCTCCGTGCAAGCGTGACGACGGGCCTGAACGAGGATCCCGAGCTTCGCGCGAACATCGAGTGGCGCCTGAACAATCGCTTGAGCGTGCAAGGCTCCTACGACAACATTAACGACATCTCGTCTTCCGCCTTGGGCAATCTCGGCATGGATCTTCGCTGGCGGCTCGAGTTCGAGTAGCTCAACGCCGGATGCGCGCCCTCGCCCTCGTCCTGGCCGTGGTCTTGGCCGCTGCGCTCGGCGTCGTGCCGATCGCGCGCGCGCAGGACGCGCAGGAAGAAACCGTCATCGTCATTCCGCCGACGCCCCGCGTCGACGTGACGCAGCCCGTGCCGTCGATCGAGCCGCCTCCCAACCTCTCGGGCCTCGCGAACCGCCCCGTGACGCGCGTCACCGTGATCCTCGACGGCAACGTGTGGGACGACGTCGAGGCGCCGCCCGTGACGGCCCTCCGGCCCGGCGATGCGCTGAGGGCTTCGGCGGCGCGCGACGCTCTCGCCGAGCTCCTGCGCACCGGTCGCTTCGCCCGCGGGCGCGTGTCGTTCCAGCCCGATGGCGTGGGCGTGGCCGTGCTGATGCACGTCGTCCCGCGCAAGCTGGTCGGCCGCATGGAGGTCGATCTGCATGGCGCCGTGCTCGATCGGGACGACCTCCTGCGCGACGCGGGCATCACCGAGGGTGGCGAGATCGTGGGCGTCGAGATCGACGCGACGACGGCCCGCATGGAGCGCTTCTTCGCGGTTCACGGCTACCCCCAGGCCAAGGCGCGGATCCAGACCCGCGACACCGACGACCCGACTCGCGCGCTCGTCCTCATCGACGTCACGCCGGGCAGTCCGCGCATCATCACGGAGCGCCGGTTCGACGTGTCGGGCGCCGAGCGGGAGCGGGCGTTGCGGACGGCCGAGTCCTACGGCGTCGACCAGGGCGACCGCGCTGATGAGACCCTCTTCGACGCCGCCGACGCCGCCCTCGAGCGGAACCTGCGGGCAAAGGGCTGGCACCGCGCCGTCGTCGCGCACGACCTGGCGTGGGTGGGTCGCCCCCCCGCGACCGGGCGGATCGTCCTGAGGATCCACGTCGACGCGGGCCCGCTCTTTCTGCCCAGGTTCGATGGCAACGAACACTACGAAGACGACGTGCTGACGACCGCCCTGGGCCTCGACAGCGAGACGGACCGCTCGCCGTCGCACCTCGCGGACAAGATCCATGCGTTCTACGAGAAGCGAGGGTTCCTCGACGCCCAGGTCCGCGCCGAGACGCGCGGCGACGAGGGGACCCCGGTGCGCCTGCTCGTCTTCCACGTCGAGGAGCACGAGCGCGTGCGGGTGGCGGGACGGCGCTACCCCTGTCTGCGCATCGACGCCATCCGGAACCTGTCGGCCGGCGGGCCACGGTCACCCAGCGACGTCGGAGGCGAGATTGACGCGTTCCTCGACGAAGAGCTGCCCGGGACCGATCTGCTCGTGAATCCCAACCCGCGCGGCGTCGTCGCGACGATCGGGGGCGCCGGAGGCCCCTCGGCCCTTGCGCCGCCGGTGCCGCTCGACCTGCGGCCGGAGACGACTTTCGTCCCCGCCACGTACGAGCGCGCGATCGAACACGTGCAGGAGCTCTATCGGAGCGAGGGCTTCATCCACGCGCAGGTCGGTCCCGTCGAGGTCGTCCGCGCCCGCTGCGACCCTCGGTCGCCGCCCACCGGCTGCATACCCCGGCCGCTTCCGCCTGCGCCGCCGGACGTGTGCGCCTACGATCCTTCGGGCCTCCCGGTCGCGGGAGAACCGCTCGACGCGGCCCTCTCGTGCCGGCCCGACCCGGCGCACGGCGTGGCGTGCGCGCCGACGGTGCAGCTCGTCATCCCGATCAAGCTCGGCCCGCGCACGCGCCTCTTCGACCTCGCGTTCACGGGCGACAAGACCGTCAGCGAGCGGGAGCTCGCAGCCGCCGCAGATCTCGTCCTGGGCGCCCCCGTCAACACGACGAAGCTCGAGGAGGCGCGGCGGCGCCTCTCGGACTTCTACAAGGAGCGCGGCTACTACTACGCGGACGTCAAATACGCGCTCGAGCCCTCGGCCGACAACACACGCGCGCGGGTTCGGTTCGACGTATCGGAGGGCGATCAGGTGATCGTCCACGAGATCGTGCTCCGTGGTCTCGTCAAGACGCGCGAGGGGGTGGTGCGGCGTCGCATCGCGCTGGAGGTCGGGCAGCCCTACCGGGCCAGCGACGTCCGCCACACGCAGGAGCGCATCGCGACCCTCGGTGTCTTCTCGAGCGTCACCGTGGGACTGAGCGAGCCGTACGTGCCGCAGGCCGTGAAGGACGTCGTCATCGATCTGGTCGAGCGCCCCGGGCATTACCTCGAGATGAGCCCGGGGTTCTCCACGGGAGAAGGCGTGCGCGGCACCCTGGAGTACGACGAGCGCAACATCGGCGGCGACGCCATCGGCGCGGTCTTCCGGACGCAGCTCTCGTACCTGCCGAACTTTCTCATCCTGGATCCGGCGGTGGCCGCCAACTACGCGCAGGTGCAGGACCGGCTCGCGCGGCGCATCACGCTGAGCGGGACGTTCCCGGACGTGGGGCTCGGTCCGCTCGTCCGGGCGCAGGTCGACGCCGTATACGTGCGCGACCTGGAGCGCGACTTCACCCTGGACAAGATTTCCGGCATCGCGAGCCTCATTTATCGGCCCTCGCGGACGTTCCAGGTCACCCTCGGGCAGAGCGTCGAGAGCAACGACGTCCGCCTCTTTCAGTTCAACTCGGTCGAGGCGTACCTCGCCTGCAACCCGAACGCGAACGGCAGCTTCAACTCTGCGCTCGCCTCGCTGCTGCGCGTCCCCGACGGCGAGAGCCTCGTCGTCGCCCAGCGGGCGAGCGTCGCTTGGGACCGGCGCGACAACCCGTTCAACGCCCACGCCGGGACGTACGTCTTTCTGGGCGCCGAGCTCGTGAACTCGTATCCAGAAGGGTCGGCCGTCGTCCCGAACGTGACCAACCTCGAGCAGTGCGCGAATCCGAACGCCGCCGCCGTGCAGGACGCGCCGCAGGCCGTCGCGCACTTCGTGCGCCTCACGCAGACGATCGCCGGCTACATCCCCATCACCAAGAACATCTCGTTCGCAGCGGAGCTACGCCTCGGCGAGAACGTGCGGACGGCCGCCTGCGACTACCGCGACGTCAACCCGGCCAACCCTCCGCCGGCCTACTGCACGTACCCGGATCGCCTGTTCTTCATGGGCGGGTTCGACTCGATGCGCGGCTGGCTCCAGGACACCTTCATGCCCCAGGAGTACGTCGATCAGATCAACGCGAATCACAGCCTCTGCCAGCAATCGAGCACCAACTGCCTCATCCCGATCCGCGGCGGCAACCTGATGGTCAACCCGCGCTTCGAGCTGCGCTTCCCCGTGATAAGCCCGCTCGACGCCGCCGTCTTCGCCGACTTCGGCAATCTGTACCTCGACCCGTCGTACATCTTCGAGCACGCGCTCTCGATGCGGGCGGACGTCGGCGCGGGCCTCCGCGTCGAGACCCCCGTCGGCCCCATCGTCCTCGACTACGGGATCAACGTGCACCCTCTGCCCTTCGAGGACTTCGGCGCGTTTCACTTCGCCATCGGCCTCTTCTGAGGGGCTAGCGTCACCCTGGGCCCGACGCGCCACCTTCGCGGGTCATCTCGAGCATGGTGGGCCTGAAGCCGCGGCTCCGGAACAGCCGCTGCGCGGATTCGTTTCCGACCATCGTCGAGAGCACCACCCGGGGTGCCCCTTTGGCCGCGAGCGCCCGAAGCATCGCGTCGAGCAGCTTGCCGCCGGCGCCGCCTCGCCGCGCGCTCTCGGCGACGAAGATGTCTTGGACAGCCCCGTGCTCGTCGAGCAGCATGTTCCAGTCTCGTGGCTCGATGGTCCCGTAGGCGTAGCCGACGATGGTCGGGCGCTCGGTCGTGGCGACGGTCGCGACGAGCACCACCGCGTCCTTGCTCGCGAGCTGGCGCGACAACCACCACGCGTAGCCCTCCTCCACCCGATCCACGAGCAAGAAGCGCAACGGGTCGACCGCGTGGTGCATGCGAACGAGCTCACCGGCGAGCTTGGACACGGCGGGCAGATCGCCCGGCTCGGCGGGGCGGACAGCGAAGGCCTTTTCACTCATAATGCGCCACCGCGGTGAAACTGTACGGCTTCCCGATGTCTCCGAACACCGCCGCGGGCGCATCGTGAGCAAGCGGCGATGCGCGTGGGCTTCGGGCGACGATCCCGCCATGGTCGCGTACCACGACACGCAATGGGGCGTCCCCGTGCGCGACGACGCGGCGCTCTTCGAGATGCTGACGCTCGAGGGGGCGCAGGCGGGCCTGTCGTGGAGGACGATCCTCCACAAGCGCGAAGGGTATCGCCGCGCCTTCGATGGCTTCGACGCCGCGAAGGTCGCCCGCTACGACGCGCGGCGCATCGCGCGGCTCATGCAAGACGAAGGCATCGTCCGCAACCGGCTGAAGATCGAGTCCACCGTGTCCAATGCCCGTGTCCTTCTCGACCTGCAGCGCGGGGGGGCATCGCTCAGTGACGTCGTCTGGCAAGCGGTCGGGGGGGCGCCGAAGGTCANNGCCAACGTGCTGTTCGGCCAGGTTAACCCCAGTGGCCACCTGCCGGTCACGTTCCCCACGGACCTGTCCCAGGTGCCGGCCAAGACCGCGGAGTCGGACGCGCTCAGCAAGACGCTGAAGAAGCTCGGGTTCCGCTTCGTCGGCTCGACGATCGTCTATGCGTTCATGCAGGCCTGCGGCCTCGTCGACGACCACGTGCGCACGTGCTTCCGCGCCAGCGGCTAGTGCTCGATCTTCGGCACGGCGAGGCCTCGGACGACCGCGGGACGCGCGGCGACCTCGGCGCTCCACCGGGCCAGGTTCGGGTAGTCGGCCGGCTCGAGCCCGATCGCCGCGAGAGACCTCGTCCACGGGAAGGTGGCGATGTCGGCGATGGAGTACTCGCCGGCCAGGTACGGGACGGTGGCAAGGCGGCGGTCGAGCACGCCACACAGCCGCTTGGCCTCGTTGGTGTAGCGCTCGATCGCGTATTCGATCTTCTCCGGCGCGAACCGCCGGAAGTGCGCGGCCTGCCCGAACATAGGACCTACGCCGCCCATCTGGAACATGAGCCACTCCAGGGCGACCATGCGGCCCTCGCCGTCCTTCGGCAGAAGGGCCCCGCACTTCTCGGCCAGATAGATGAGGATGGCGCCCGACTCGAAGACCGAAATCGGCTTCCCCGCCGGGCCCTCGGAGTCGACGATCGCGGGGATCTTGTTGTTCGGGTTGATGGCGAGATACTCGGGCGCAAATTGTTCCCTCCGGCCGATGTGCACCGGGTGCACGCGGTACGGAATCCCGAGCTCTTCCAGGGCGATGGACGCCTTGTAGCCGTTGGGTGTCGTCCACGTGTAGAGGTCGATCATGGCAGAAGGCCGTAGCACTGGCCCCGCGCCGGCGCACCGCGGCCCGAGTCTCCTGTTATGCTCGTGGGCACGATGGCAGCCAAGAAGACGAAGAAGCCTAAGGCCAGCAAGTCGAGCGCGAGAGCGAAGCCGAAGGCCGCCGCCAAGAAGGCCCCCGCCAAGAAGGCCCCCGCGAAGCGCGCGCGCCCCAAGGTCTCGGCGAAGGCCGCGGCCGCGAAGCCGCGCCGCCCGAAGGCAAAAGCCGCGAAGGCCCCGCCCAAGAAGGCGCGAGCGAAGGCCCGCCCCGCGAAGGCCCCCACGCCCAAGGCCGCCAAGCGCAAGGCGACCAAGGTCGCGATCGCCAAGCCCAAGCCCGTCGTCGTTCGTCGTCGCGACAGCCTGGGTCACCTCAATCCGAAGTACGCCGCGACCCTCCGCGAGTTGAGCCGCGAGGGGCAAGTCCGGGATCGGAACCAGGCGTTCATCGATCGGCCCCATACCGGCGACGACCTGGCCGAGGAGATGGGTGAGACGTGGGTCGCTACCGCGACCAGCGGAGAGGACGAGAGCCAGCAAGTCTACAGCCAGGACGTCCCGGAGGACGCGGGCGGACCGTTCGTAACCACGACCGCTGGTCAGGAGTTCGCCGACGGGACCGACCCCTCCAACCCCAAGACGTCGAAGCGCGAACCCTTCCCGACGACGTGACGCGCCGCTAGTAGCGCCCCGAGCCCAATCCCGACTAATCCGACCACACCTCGATCGCGAACTTGCCCGACCCGGCGCCGGCTGACGCCTGGAGCGTCACGCTGTCCGCCGTCTTGAAGCATACCTTGCCGTCCTCCGCGATGACCGGGCTAACGTCGTCGGTCGTATCCTGCGAGACGAGCGCGCCGGCCGAATCGACGACCGTGATGTCGAAGTCCTGCATCGTGCTCTGCGACATCCCGTAGACGCGGTAGCACTTGCCGGCGCGGACGCTGAGCGGAAGCGAGACGGGCGCCTTGTCGGAGAGCTCTCCCGTCCGCGTGTCGCCCAGCTTCGTCATCTTCGTCGCGTCGGCGCACCCCTTGGCCATGGCGGCGACGTCGGCGGCGACGTCCTTGTCGGCGGTCGCCGGCTTGAACGCGTTGTGGCAGGACGCGAACGCCGGATCCGTCTTCGTCTCGGCCTTCGTGGAGGCGGGCCGGTCGGCCGGGGGCGAGTCCGCCGGTGTCTTCGCGGGAGCGCCACCACCGCCGCATGCCGCGAGGGGGAGCGCGAGGGAACAAGCCAGAAGGGAGAGCAAGGTCGCTTTCATCGGCGCCACGCTACCAGGTGTCCAGGTCGCGTCACCAGCTACGCGCCACCGCGTCGACGACCCGATCCTGCTCGTCGGTCGACAGGCCGGGGAACATCGGCAGGCTCACGGTCCGGTCGCCAATCTCTTCGGCCACAGGAAAGCTCCCGCGCGGGAGGCCGAGGGACTCGGCGAAGTACGTGAGAAGATGGATCGCGCGGTAGTTGACCGCCGTCCCGATGCCAGCGGCGCCGAGCTTCGCGAGCAGCGCGTCTCGCTCGCCGCGTGGCGCGTGGATCGTGAACAGGTGGTGCGTGCTGTTGCCGCGCCGCTCCACGAGCCACGGCACCCGGCTGTTTTCGGTCGGTCCGCGCATCGCCGGGATGTGCTCGCGGAGCATCGTCTCGTAGCGGAGCGCGATCCTCTCGCGCTCTTGCCGTTTCTCGTCCGCGCGCGCGATCTGCGGGCGCAGCAGGGCGGCGTCGAGGTCGGTCAGGTTCGCCTTGTAGCCGAGTTCCGTGACGTCCCAGTGCTGGTAGGCGCTGCCGTGCCGCTCGGTGGCGGCCTTGTTCGAGCCGTGGTTGCGCAGTCGGCGAAGGCGCTCGGCGACGCCCGCGTCGCGCGTCGCGACCGCCCCGCCGTCGCCGCACGTGAGGTTCTTCGTCGCATAGAAGGAGAAGGCGGCCGCGGCGCCGAGGTCGCCCGGGCGGACTCCGTCATGCTCCATCTCCACGCCGTGCGCCGAATCCTCCACGACGAAGAGCCCCCGGGCGTCGGCAACCGCGCGCAGCGCCCGCATGTCGGCGAGCTGCCCATAGAGATGCACCGGAAGAATGCCCGCCGTCCGCGGTCCGACAGCAGCGCGGACGGCCTCTGGATCGATGAGCCCCGTCGAGGGCTCGACGTCGACGAACCGCGGCGTCGCGCCCACGAGCAGGATCGCGTTGACGGTCGCGACGAACGTCATCGGCGTCGTGATGACCTCGTCCCCCGCCTTTACGCCGATCGCGCGCAAAGCCATGACCAGGCCCATCGAGCACGAGTTCGTCCCCACCACGTGCAGCGGCGTCGCGCCCTCCCGGCCGCGCACGAGGTAGCGCCCGAGGTCTTGCTCGAACGCGGCCACCTGGGGGCCGAGCGTCAGAAACAGCGTGTCCAGCACGCGACGCCAGGACGTCGCTTCGTCTTCTCCGAGCTGGTGGCGGTAAAACTCGACCTTCGCTGTCATGTGGCCGTGGCGTTGCGCCCGCGGGCGGTCGTGGGCCCCTCCGCGAGCAGCATCCCCTCGATGGACAGATCGCGGTGGGCGCGCTCGGCCTCGCGCAAGAACACGTACTGCCGCAGCGTGTAGAAGCGGCGCTCCTCCGGG
>PLIR01000405.1 GCA_003139415.1 Myxococcales bacterium
GAGTTGAGCTGATCGACCATGCTGTTGACGGTCGTGCCGATGCGGAGGAACTCGCCGCGCACCGGACGTCCCTCGATCTCGAGGACCATCTTCTGCGAAAGGTCTCCGCGGGCGACCGCCGTGATGACGCGCGCGACTTCGTTCGTCGGGGCGACGAGGTCGGCGATGAGTTGGTTGACCGAAGCCATGCCGTCGGCCCACGCGCCTTTGGCCGGGCCGACCGACGCGCGCTCGTGCATCTTGCCTTCTTGCCCGACGACCTTGCCGACGCGAACGAGCTCGCCCCACATGTGCTCGTTCAAGCCGACGATGTCGTTGAGCAGCTCGCCGGCGCGGCCGAGGACACCGTCCTTGTGGTAAGCGAAGCGCACGGTGAAATCGCCTTGCTTGACGGCCTTGAGGACCTCGAGCAGATGCTCGACCTCGGCGCGGCCGCCGGCGGAGAGCCGATCCCATTCCGACTCCGTGTTGGGCGCCCTGCCCGACGCCCCATTCGACGCCGCCGTGCGCGCCTTGCCGCCGCCTGCGGCCGCATGCGCCTCGCCTTTGGCGGGAGCCACGCCCTGACCGTTGCCATGGCCGTTGCCACGGACGCCGCCGCCGTTCGATCCGTTGGGCGTCGTCGCGTCGGAGGGCGCCGGGCCTCCACGAGAGCGCCGGTTGTTGCGTGCATCTTGAACAGGCGTGTCCGTGCCTCGCGTCGCCATTGCAGCCTCCGAGTACCGTCCTCTTGCCGTGCGACCCCCGAGTCGACGTCAAGGGACGTCTTCCGCTCATGCCAAGCTAGCGGGTAGAGGCCCAACATCAAGCCTCTTCATTCACGGCTGACGGCGTTTGATATCGGACTCAAGCTTTCGAAAGCGGGTGAGGTTGGCGGGCTCTACCGCCGCGCCTCGAGAGGATCTCCGGCGAGGCAGTTCGAACGATGCAGCGCGGCATTGACATCGATTGGAGCCAACACCACAGGAGCTACCATGAGCGAAGCTAGCGAAAGTAACTGCGTTGCAGTGTTCGACAGTCACGAAGACGCCGAGCGCGCGATCCGCGAGCTTCAGCGCGCCGGCTTCGACATGAAGAAGCTCTCCATCGTCGGCCGCGACTATCACACGGAAGAACACCCCGTCGGCTTCTACAACGCGGGCGACCACGTGAAGTACTGGGGCAAGCTTGGCGCCTTCTGGGGCGGGGTCTTTGGCATCCTGCTCGCGCCGGCGTTCTTCTGGATCCCCGGTGTGGGCCCCATCCTCACGGGCGGGCTCATTGGATCATTCCTGATGGGCACGGTCGAAGGCGCCGCGGTCGGCGTGGCCATCGGCGGCGGCAGCGGCGTGCTTGCCGGTGCCCTCACCGGCATCGGGATCCCCAAGGACAGCGTCGTCCGCTACGAGGCGAGCGTGCGGGCCAACAAGTTCTTGCTCATCACCAGCGGCGCCGCGGCCGACACCCAGCGCGCCCACGGCTTGCTCCAAAAGCTCGGCGCGGGCAGCGTCGAGGTGCACGCGAGCTAGAGAAACCAGCCGCCGATGCTGATTTTGCCGCCCCAGGTGGTCGCGCGATTGCTGCCTGTCAGATCGACGTCGGCGAACGGTCCGAAGCCGCAGAAGAAGTGCGCCACCGGGTGGAACATGAGGGGGACGAACGCGTTGATCGCGAGGTTTACCCCGGTGGACGTCGTCGTCGAGGCGGTCGCCCCCGTAGGGCTCCCCGAGGACGTCACTGTCGAGACGTTCGTCGTCGTGTTCGTGTAGTCGACCGACAGACCGAGCTTTGGCCACAGCGACACGAGATCGGAGAACGTGAAGTTGTAGCCGCCGCGCGCGCCGACCCCGAGCGTGTACTGGTGTCCTCCGGGATTCGCGGTGTAGTCCGTCTCCGCAAAGCCCCCGATCGACACGCTCTGCACGATGAAGTAGTCGGCGGTCGGCTGGAGCTGGATCTGGGTGACCGAACCGCTGACGCCGCTGACGACGGTGTTCTCGGTGACCAGCGCCGCGTCGCTCCCGACCGCGATGTGCCCCTTTTTGCCGAAGCGCTCGGCCGGACCGGTCGACGACGTCTGTTGGGTCAAACTCTCGCCGTTGACGGGGGCCGGCGGCGGCGGCACCGCACCCGTCTGGTCGGCGACTTGGTTTGGCTCCGCGTGCGCGCGCCCGGGAACCGCGCTCGCGAGCAAAGCGAGCGCAAAAGGAGCGAGGGAAGGATGAAGCGGTCGAGGCATGGTGCCGCCGCGTGCACGGGTCGAGCCACTGCGCATCAACTGCGCTTTCGCCCTCACGCGCTTCGGGCGCCGTTCGTAGTGTGGCGTCGTGGCAGGGGCGTTGAGCCGGTTGTGGCGTTTCGTCCACTCGTCGGCGACCTGGCCCGCGTCTCGTTTTGCCTGGACTATCGCAACGTGAGCGGCCGGCCCCCCGAACGGGGCTTGGTGTCGTCCCCCCTCACGAAGATTTCCGTTCCCGGCGTCGCGGACGCCACGAACAGGCTCTTCGAGAGCGTCACGTCTCCGCCCTGAAAGGGCGGGACCTCGGCCTCTTCGAGGAGATCGCCGATGCAGGCGAGCGCCTCGGGCGGCGGCCGGGTGGGGCTCTCGACCACGGCTCGCGCGATCGAGCCGCCGACACCGAACGTCACGTGCAGGTGCACGTAGCCCGGGTCGAGCCCGCGGTCGCGGCAAGGCGTGAGATCGATGCGGCCGACGGCGCCGTAGCCCGCGCCGAGGCGGAAGAACACCGGGTCGGGACGGACGCGGTCGGCGTCCGAGGCGCGCGGTGTTCGGGCGGCATCGCCGGCGACCGTCACGCTCGAAACGACGACGCGCTCGTCGGGGGCTGCCGGCTCCTCGGCAAGGGGCGCCACCGGCGGCTGCGAAGGCATGCACGCGACGAACGTCGGCGCGACCGCGACAAGGAGGAAGGCACCAAGGGCTTTCACGGGAAGCTCAACCTAGCAGGCCCCCGGGTAGAGTGCACGTGTTCGCCAGGGCGCCCCGCGCCCGGCCCCATCCCCGCCGGAATCATTCCTCCGCGGGCGGCGCCCCGCCGGTACGGAGGCCGTGCTTCTGGATGAGGCGGTGCAGGTACATGCGATCCATTCCGCCGAGGCGGGCCGCTTTGCTGACGTTGCCGCTCGCCGCTTCGAGCAGGGCCGCGAGGTACGTGCGCTCGAAGTTGCCGACGACGGCGTCCTTGGCCAGCTTGAAGGGTGTGCAGAGGCCCACGTCGTCGGCCGTGGCGCCCGGCCGCTTGGAGGCGGGCTGGGGCTCGCGAAGCACGATCGTGCGCTCGACGTAGTTTCGCAGCTCGCGGACGTTGCCCGGCCAATCGTGCGCCGCGAGCTCCGCGAGGACGCGGGCGGGGAAGAGGTCTTGCTGGTCGAGCGTGCCGAGCGCCGCGAGAAAGCCCCGCACGAGCAGCGGGATGTCCTCGAGCCGGCTGCGCAGCGGCGGGACGCGGACCTCCATCACGGCGAGCCGGAAGTAGAGATCCTCGCGAAAGAGGCCCTTGTTCACTTCGCGCTGCAGGTCGCGGTTGGTGGCGGCGATGACGCGCACGTCGACCTTGCGCGGTCGCGTCTCGCCGACGCGGCGGATCTCGCGCGATTCGAGGGCGCGGAGCAGCTTGGGCTGCAGCTCCAGCGGCAGCTCGCCGACCTCGTCGAGGAAGACCGTCCCCCCGTTGGCCGCCTCGAAGGCGCCCACGCGATCCCTGTCGGCGCCCGTGAAGGCCCCGCGCACGTGCCCAAAGAGCTCGCTCTCGACGACGCTCGGCGCGATGGCGCTGCAGTCGACGATGACGAACGGCCCCTCGGCGCGCGGTCCTCGCTGCACGATCTCGGCGGCGACGAGCTCCTTGCCCGTGCCACTCTCGCCCTCGATGAGGACGTTGATTTCGCTCGTGGCGACCTTCTCCAGGAAGGCGAACAGCTTTCGCATCGCCACGCTGGTGCCCGTCAGCGCGCCGAACGACTGGATGTCCGGGATGGGCACCTCGCCCGCGGCGTCCATCGCGCGTACGAGCAGGATCGAGTCGCCGATGGTGAGCGTCCCCTCGAGGCCCAGGTCGGCGTCGCGCACGCGAACGCCGTCGAGCCTCGTCCCGCTGAGGGACCCGTTGTCGGTCAGGCGCCATCCGCCGCCGTCTCGGGTCAGCCGGCAGTGAAAGCGCGAGACCGAAGGGTCTTTCAGGACCAGATCGTTCGACGAGTGCGTCCCGATACGGAAGAGGTCGCCCCCCTGGTGCACGACACGGCTCTCGCGACGCCCCGGATCGCGAAGCACGTCGATCGTGAGCCCGGGAAGGACGGAAATCTCCGAACGCACGCCCGACGAGCTCGGCAAGGGGGCATCCTGCCGGGATCCCGTGGGCTCCTCGTCAGGGAGGCGCACGGCCGGGCGGGTCCCCGACTCGGTGCGCCGGGGCCCATCGGCAAGGGTCGGCGCGGTGGTGGAGCGGAGTCGTCTTTGCATCACGCAGTTCGGTCTCCCCGTACAGTGTGTCGGACTCGACGGGAGGGATCATACGATCCATTTGAGGCAGTTGCGTGACCAACGGCCTACACTCGCTGCGGCTCACGTACCTGTTTTCCGATGCAGGATCAGAACGTCGTCGGCGGCGTCGACGGCGTGGAACCCTTGGGGAGCCGCTTCGCCAGCAGGTGCACGACCTCGCCGACCACGGTCGCCCCGATGACGGGCTTGCGGAGCACGGTATTGCATCCGGCCTCGAGCGCGTAGGTCTTGAACGTATCGGACGTGAGCGCCGTGACCGCGATGATCAAGGCGTCGTGGGTCTCCTGCGTCGATCGGAGCAGCCGCGCGACGCTGAAGCCGCTGACACCCGGGAGCATCAGGTCGAGCACNNCGACATCGAACCCCGCGGACTCGAGTTCGGTCACGAAGAGGTCGCGCTGGTCGTGCGTATCCTCGACCACCAGCACGACCGGACGGCGGGTGCGCGGTCGGACAGGCGTTTCGAAATGACCGAAACCGACAGGCGTCATGTAAAGAGAAGCTACCAAATGAGAAGGCGCGCGCCACGTTAACCGTAGCAGCCGCGACTGTCAGCGCGTCGGAAGCTCGATGACCATCGTCGTCCCGAGACCCTTTCCGTCGCTCGCTGCGCGGATGCTGCCGCCGTGCGCGCGCACGATCTGATCCGCTATCGCGAGGCCCAAACCGAGTCCGCCGTGGCGCCGAGTCGTCGAAGCGTCGCCCTGCCGGAACGGCTCGAAGAGGTGCGGAACGAACGCGGGATCGAGGCCTTCGCCGTTGTCGGTAATCCGAAGNNCGGCGGCCGGGCGCAACGACTCGACGGTGTTCGCGACGGCCGCCCCCAGGTCCGTCGACGTGACCTCGAGGCGGAGCTGGCCCGCGACGATGCGCGAAACGTCGAGGATGTCGTCGATGAGGCGGGTCTGCGAGCGCGCGTTGCGCTCGATGATGTCG
>PLIR01000402.1 GCA_003139415.1 Myxococcales bacterium
ACCGGCCACGTCACAGAGAAGATGCGGACCCACTACTCGACGGTCGGCCTCGACGAGAAGCTCGTCGCCGTCTCGAGCGTCCATCGCCTCGTTCCCCTCGGAAGTGGTGATGCCGGTGGTGATGCAAACGCGGCGCAAGAAAAAACCNNCTCTACCACTGAGTTACTCCCGCAAACCGAGGTCGGGGCTTCTACCGCGCGCGATCAGGGCTGTCAACGAGCCGAGCCCGCGCGAGCGCGCTTGCGCGGATCGCCTTTCCGATCCCAGGGTCCCCGCCGCAAGTCTCAGCCGTAAAACCCCATCGCCGCGTGGCTCACGATCGACCCGTCCTCGGCGTCGACCGTCTGCTCGTAGTGCAGCACCCGGCCGCGCGCGCCGCTGGCCCCGACCGCCTGCATGAGCGCCCAGATCGGGGCGAGCCCGCAGACACGCCGCTCGTCGAGGTCGCTCGCCACGTGGTCCCAGAAGCCTCCGGCGTCGAGCGACGCGGCGTGCTCCAGCGACGCCCGGTCGGTCGTCTCGAGCGAGCTGCGGCGCGCGACGTCGTAGGGCGCCTCGTCGCCGAACCTCGGGCCCACGTGAGCCAGGTCCGCCCCGGCGACAACGACGACCCGCCCGGGCCGCGCCTCGACGACAGCACGCACGCCGTCGATGAATCGCCGGATGGACTCGTCCCCGGCTGGGTCCGCGCCGCTCGCCTGCTGCGCCCCGAGACCCGCCAGGACCGGGACGATCCGGAAGGGCCGCTCGCGAAGCAGGTGCTTCAAGAACACGACTTGAAACTCGAGCGAGTGCTCGCGCTTGTGGTTGAACTGATCGGCGTACGGGTCGAAGCTCGCGCAGGCGGCGATCGAATCGATGGCGCCGCCGTCGGCCTCGACGGGACCGAGCGGGGTGTCGAACGTCTTGCGGCACAGGGCGAACGGTCGAGCCATCGGCGCGTGCGAGGTGCCGAAGAGGACGAACGTGTCCGCCTCTCGCGGCAGGCTCGTCGCGAGCGCGCCGTATGCATGTCCGTACCCGGCGGCCCCGCGCCACGGATCGATGTGCGGCGCGACGAGGGCGAGCATGGCGCCGTCATCGCCGGCGCCGTGCCCGTTCGTCTTCCGGGCCTTCGCGAGGCACGAGCCTTCGATGTAGCGCTCGAGCGCCTGCCGGTCGGCGTAGTAGGCGCCGCCAGCGTGGCTCGCCGGGCGCCGGGCCGAAGACGCGAACTCGTCCTCGACGCGCACGCGCGCGGCCCGGAACGTGGGCCCCTCGAGGAACAGTGCCCGTTCGAGCTCGGCGGCGAGGCGCGTCACGACGTCGATCGGGACGTCGCCATGGCCCTCGGCCGACACCTCCCGCGCGATCTCCTCGCACGTCAGCCGCCCGGTGAACCTGGCGACGATCGGCACGAGCGGCGGCGGAATCACGGCCTGCGCGTCGGTCACCCCGTGGGTGTCGCGTAGGACGAGGACGCGGCCGTGCTCCTTGTCCGGCACGACGATCGTCTCGACGGCGCGGAGCGCGGGGCGGGATCGAGAGTCCATTCACTCTATTGTAACGGGATGCGATCGAATCCGCCGCCCTGGTCGCGCTCCGCCGAGCGCGCCGAGCTCTTGGCCCTTCATGCAGAGGCCGACGCCCTCGTCCTTGGTTGGGCTTGCTCCTGCACGACCCCCGCGATCCACGCCCGCGGCCTTTGACGCGAGCCCTTTCCGAGACCCCGTCCGGGCGCCATCCACGTCATAATCGCTAGGCCGTGAACCCGCGCGCCGTCCGGACCCTCTCTGCGCCCCTGCTTGGGTCGGCCTATGTGACGGCGCTCGCCCTCTGGGCCATTCGAGGCACCGACGCGGACCCGCAGGACCTCGGCGACAGCGCGCGCCAGATCGAGGCGGTCGTGCACGGACGCTTCGGCGCGGAGATCGGCCGCATCCTCGTCGCCGTCGTCGGTGCCTCGGTGGCGCTCGGCGCGCTCTTGGGGCTGGTCGCCGCGGGGCTCGAGCGGCTGCGCACGTTTCTCCATGGGACACACCCGGGCCTGCTCGCGCGCGCGCTCCACCTCCTCGGACTCGTGGCGGCGTTGCAGGCGATTGGCGAGCTCTGGGCCATGGCGCACGATCCACAGCTCTACGCCACCGCGTGGTACGGGCGCGGCGGGTGGCGGCGCACTGTGGAGGTCCTTGCCTCCGACGTGCTTCACCCGGGAGGTGTCCTGCTGCTCGGGACGCTCGCGGCGAGCGTGTACCTCGCCGGGCCGCGTTCGAGCTGGCCCGCGTGGCCGGGCCGCGTGGCATCGCTGGTTCGGGTGGTGCGCGCGCGCGGACTGAGGGCGGTGGCCCTGTCGGCCGTGGCGTCTGCGATCGGGTGCCTGGCCCTCGCCCTCGGCCGGCTGCCCGAGGCGAGTGCCGGCGTTAGGCAAAGGGCGCACCCCAACTTCCTGGTGCTCGCCGCCGACTCCCTTCGCGCCGACCGGCTCGATCCACGAACGGCACCCAACCTGTCCAGGCTGGCCGACCGCGGCACGCGTTTCGAGCGGTCGTACGTATCCTTGCCGCGCACCTTTCCGTCATGGGTGACGATCCTCACCGGCCGCCATCCACACCACCACGGCATCCGGTCGATGTTCCCGCGGTGGGAGGAGCTCGCGCGCGACTTCGACGCCCTGCCGCAGCACCTCGCTCGCGCCGGGTTCGGTACGGGCGTCGTCAGCGACTACGCGGGCGACGTCTTCTCGCGCATCGACCTTGGGTTTCGCACGTCGAACGTGCCCGAGTTCGACTTCCGTCAGCTCGTTCGCCAGCGCGCACTCGAGCGCGAGACTCCCCTTCTGCCTTGGCTGCATTCGCGGCTCGGCCGCGCGGCGTTCCCCGTCCTGCGCGAGATGAACGACGCCGCGGATCCGCGCATGCTCGCCCGAGAGGCCGTGCGCACGATGCGCTCGCTCGAGCGGCAGGGGCCGTTCTTTCTCGTGGTGTTCTTCTCGACGGCCCACTTTCCGTACGCCGCGCCGTCGCCGTTCTACCGCCGCTTCACGGACCCGGACTACCGCGGACGGTACAAGTACGACAAGCCCGTGGGCCTCGGCCACGATGCCCCCGCGGATCGCGACGACGAGCGGCAGGTGCGGGCGCTCTACGACGGGGCAGTGTCGGCGATCGACGACGCCGCGCAGACCGTGCTCGACGCGCTCGACGACGATGGAATCGCGAAGAACACCGTCGTCGTCGTCACGGCGGACCACGGCGAGACGCTCTACGACCACAGCCACGGCCAGGGTCACGGGGATCACCTGTTCGGTGACGAGGGCACGCATGTCCCGCTCGTCATCGTCGATCCTCGCAGGCCGGCCGCGGCTCAGCGGGGCTGCCGGGTCGCCGGGCTCGTGCGCGACGTGGACATCGCACCGACGCTGTACGAGCTCGCGGGCGTGCGCGCGCCCCCCGACCTCGATGGCCGCTCGCTGCGACCCGCCCTGGACGGCGAACCGATCGCCCCCGCCCTCGCGTATGCCGAGACCGGCCTATGGTTCGCCGAGGACATCCCCGGGCTGCCAGCCGATTGGCGGCTGCCCTACCCCGGCATCGCGCGGCTCACCGAGGTCGATACCCAGCACGGGGATGAGCTCGTGCTGCAGCGGGCCGTGCGGCCGATCACGCTCGTGGCCAAGCACCGGATGGTGCGTGACGACCGTTACAAGCTCGTCTATGCCCCGACGCGCAAAGGCGTGCGCTGGGCGCTCTTCGATACGCTGGACGATCCCGGCGAGGAGCGCGACGTGGCCGGGTCGCATCCCGACGTCGTCGCCCGCCTGCAAGGCGCCCTTTGGGAGTGGATGCGGCTGGACGAGGCCATGACCGAGCGCGGCGGGATCCTCGTTCCCCGCGACGAGGGGAGCCCCGCGCCGGACGCCGACGACACGCTCCTGCGCCTCGGCTCACAGGAACCGCAATCGGCGCCCTGATATACGAGACAGAGTGCGCCCCGACCCCCTGACGTGGGTGCCGCGCGCGGCCGTCGCGCTGCTGGTCGGCGCAGGAGGCTTCGTGGCGTGGCGCGCGGGCGGGGGTGCGGACGTCCGCCTCGCACCGCCCGGTCCCGTGGCCGCCGGCGCGCCCGACGGCGCGGCGCCCTCCGGGTCGGCGGCCGCCCCCGAGATCGCCGCCCGAGGTGCCGAAGCCTACGAGGTTCGCACGCGCCTCACCGATGCGCAGGGGGGCGCGACGATCGAGGTCCCGTCGCTGGCCACCGCGACCCCGGCGCTTCAAGGCTACTGGCGCAAGATGCCTGACCCCTGGTCGCGCCCGGGCGGGCTCGCGGGCCGGCTCGTCTTGTCGCTGTCGTTGCTCACGAGCGAGGCGGAGGCCCAGTGGACGGTCCAGACGCATCCGGGCGCGGCATGGACCCCGCAAGCGCGGGTCTGGAACATGAACGAAGGGAGCTTCGATCAGCGGGAGGCCATCTTCGCGCCGACCCCTTCGAAGCTGACCTTCCACCTTGCCCTGCCTCCGCGGGCCCACC
>PLIR01000054.1 GCA_003139415.1 Myxococcales bacterium
ACTTCATCGAAGACAGCCTCGGCATCGAGCGAGGCGGCGCCGTGCTCGACCTCGCCTGCGGGACGGGTCGCCAGGCGATCGAACTCACCCGCCGGGGCTACAAGGTCGTCGGCTTCGACCTGTCTCCCGCGATGCTCTCGCGCGCCGCCGAGGAGGCGCAGAGCCGCTCGGTAAAGGTCGACTTCGTACAAGGCGACATGCGCGAGATGACGTTCGAAGAGCAGTTCGACGGCGTCTACTCGTGGAACACGGGCTTCGGGTACTTCGACGAAGAGAAGAACGCGCACGTCGTCGACCGTGTGCGTCACGCGCTGAAGAGCGGAGGCCTCTTCTTGCTCGACGTCGTGAACCGCGACTTCATCATGAGACAGTCTCCCTCGCTCGTCTGGTTCGAGGGCGACGGGTGCGTGTGCATGGACGAGATGAACGTCGACGCCATCACGAGCCGCATGAAGATCAAGCGCACGCTCATGGTCGACGATGGGCGCTCGCGCGAGATCGAGTACTCGATGCGCGTCTACAGCCTGCACGAGCTCGGGAAGATCCTGCACGAACACGGCTTCAAGGTGTGCGAGGTCAGCGGGCGCGTCGCCACGCCGGGCATCTTCTTCGGCGACGAATCGCCGCGTACCATCATCCTTGCGGAGAAGAAGTAACCTTACGAGCCGAAGCGCGCGACGAGGGCCCGGGCCCGCGCGGCGAAATCGCTCATGTGGAACCGCTCGAAGTCCGCCCAGGTGCACAGCGTCCGGGTGTCGGCGACCCGGTCGACGAAGAGCGTGCCGTCGAGGTGATCGACCTCGTGCTGGAAGGTGCCCGCCATCAGGCCCTTGACCTCGAACGCGACGTCGCTCCCGGCGCGATCCCAGGCGCGCACCTTGACCCCGGCGAAGCGAGGGACCTGGCCGCGCAGGTTGGGCACGCTGAGGCACCCTTCGAAGTTCATGAACGTCTCGTCCGTCGTCGCCTCGACGACAGGGTTGACCAGGACCGTCAGGGGCCAGTCCGGCTTGTAGGGATAGCGTGGGTTCTTGTTCACCTCGACGACGCAGATCCGCACGGGCTCGTGGACCTGATTCGCGGCGATCCCGGCGCCGTTGGCGTCGCGCATCGTCGCGACCATGTCGTCGATGAGCCCCTGCGTCCGGTCGCTCGCGAGGTCTTCGCGTGTGAGCGCGCGCGCCGTCTCGCGCAGCACGGGGTGGCCTATCGTGGCGATCTTGCGAAGGGCCATGGCTGACGTGCCTTAACCATAGCGAACCGCGACGATCGTCAACTCGACCTCGCCGCTCGGGCGGCTCAAGCGCACCGTGTCGCCGGCCTCGCGCTTGAGCAAGCAGCGACCCAGAGGAGAGCGCCAGGAGATGTGGCCGAGTCCGAGGTCGATCTCGTCCTCGCCGACGATCCGGTACGTCACGCGCACGCCGTCCTCGCCTTCGACCTCGACGTACGCGCCGAAGTAGGCCGCCTCGGTGCCGTCGCTCCGCGGCTCGACGACCGTGGCCCTCTCGAGCCGCTTCGTCAGGAAGTGGATGCGCCGATCGATCTCGCGAAGCTTCTTCTTTCCGTAGATGTACTCGGCGTTCTCGCTCCGATCGCCCTGCGCCGCGGCGTCGGCGACCTCCTGCACGATGGCGGGTCGAGCGCGCCAGAGCAGGCCGGCCAGCTCGTCCTGTAGCTTCTTGGCGCCCTGGCGCGTGAGGTACACGGGGCTGCGCTCGGGTGCGGTCATCGCGCTTGGACCTCGAGCTCCATGGCGTAGCTCACGAGATCCCTCTCGCGGTGGCCCATCGTCACGAACCGGGCGACGCGGGCGAACGGCCAGATGCGAATGATCTCGTCGCGGCGCGCCGTGGGGATGCCCATGGCCCACCGCGTGGACAGCTCCGACTCGAGATCGATCCACCGAGCCCCGAGGCGACGCGCGAGGAGCTCGCTCATGAAAGCCCCGTTGCGCAAGAGCTCACGCTCGTCGTCGCGGCTGGGAGGGCGGCCTTCGCCGAGCCGCTCCCTCAGGAACCGCTGGGCGAGCTCGAGGCCGTCCAGGTTGATGGCCACCTCCACGGCGTGCCGTGCGCGAAGCTCCCTGCCGAGTTCGCGGGAGAGCAGAGTGCAGACGACGCGTGCCGTTGCCGGCGTGTGCGGTGCCTCGTCGAGCGGAGGCTGCGCCACCCCGTGCAGGCCGAGCGGCATGCTGAGCGTCTCGAGCTGCTCGGTCTCGTCGAGGCCCGACGGGTGCGACGAACGGAGCCTCTCGCGAATCGGTTCGCTGCGCTCGACGCGGTACGGGATCGGGGCCGGTTCGCTCGAGGGAGCACGCCAGGTGGCGCGCTCTCTCGCCTCCTTCGCTTCGCGCGGCGTCGCAGGGGGCTGGCTCGGTCGCACCGAGGTGAGCCCCGCGAGCCGCTCGATCGGGGGCAAGCCATCCTGGACCCCCGTCGGCGTCGGTGGCGGTCGCGGAATCGCGGGAAACTGGCTCACCGCCGGCGCGTTCACCGCCGGCGCCGTCGCCGGCGCGGCCGAGGGAGGCTGCGTCGCCAGGCTGCGCAGGATCTGGCGAGCCCGCTCGCGGACGTCATCGGGTGCCTGCGCGTTGTCCATGAGGTCGCGGGCGAAGGCCTTGGCGCGGCGCGTGTCGTTTGCGGCGGCCCACGCCTGCGCCGCCAATAGCTCGAGCTCGTGGAAGGATGGCAACGAGGACGACAGCTCGGACATCCGCTCGGCGATGGCCCGCGGATCTTCCTGGCGGGCCACGAAAGCCGCTCGCGCCCGCAGGTAGATCGTCCCCGGGAGCCGGCCGAGGCGCCGTTCGATCTCGTCGAGCCGCTCGGCGACGCCGTCGGCTTCGCCCCGCGAGAGGCGAAGCTCGAGGGCCCAGAGGTCGGGGTCCGCGAGCGGTCCGCGCGATGGAGGATCCGGTTCGAACATCGAGGCCTCGAGTGCGGCAAGTCGATCGCGCACGGTCGGCGACTGCGCGGCCCGCGCGTGGAGGTGTAAGATGAGCTCTTGCGCGCCTGGGCCCGGGTCGGGCGCTGCAGCGGGCGTCGCTCGGGGGCTCCGATGCAGCGCCCGCAGCGCGGCGATGACACGGCCTGGGTCGTCCAGCGCGACGCGCTTGAAGGTGCGGTCGCCGGGCCGGCCCTGCGTCGTGATCTCGGCCGTAGAAAGGACGACGAGTTCGTCGGGGGACCGCTCGGCGAAGAGCGCGGCGAGGTGGATCGCCTGCATGAGCGCTGGCGCGTCGGGGATACCCAGGTCCGCGGCGAGGGCCGGCAGCTCCAGCCAGGCACCGAGGTAACCGCCGGACGCGGCGTCGAACGTGTGCCCCTCGAAGAGCTCCGCGCTCTCGAGGCGGTCCGCGGCGAGGCGGGCGGCTTCGCAGCGCGCGTAGGTGCGCGCGATCGTCGATCGAACGAGGCGTGCGCACTCGTCGCCAAGAGCGAGTGTGATGCCGCGATCGTGGAGGCGCGCGCGGGCGTCTCGCACGCGGGTCTGGTAGCCGCCTTCGCGGACGTTGCCCGGGCCTATGGCGCGGAGCTCGATCTCGCCCGGGTCGAAGAGGGCGTACTCCACGTCCGGAACGCCCTCGGCGACGAGGACCGTGAGCTCGCCGACCTTCAGCGTGCAATGGGGCACGCCAGCACTATACAAAAAGCCCATGAAGAACGCGGCAGATGCGATCTTGAGGCCGGAGCAGGCCTCCTACCTCGAGGCGCTCAACGGGCAGTCCGTCCGGGCCCTGGCCGCGATGGCGGGGGTTTCAGCCGTGGACGGGCGCGACCCGCTGCTCGCCAAGATGGAGGCGCGGGCGGCCGATCGGGGCTATCCGATCAGCGATCCAGAGGTCGCGTGTCTGCTGGCGATCGTCGCCCGGCTCGGGCGACCGCAGCTCGTCGTAGAGCTCGGGACGAACATCGGCTACGGGGCGATCGTGCTGGCGAGGGCAGCGGGGGAGGGGGCGCGGGTCGTGACGGTCGAGTACCGGAGCGAGCTCGTCGAGGAAGCGCGGGGATACGTGGCCGAAGCTGGGCTGTCGAAGCGCATCGAGGTCCGTCATGGGATGGCGATCCAGGAGCTCGAGAAGATCGATGGGCCGATCGATCTGCTCTACGTCGACTGCGTAAAGGAGGAGTACCTGCGCTACCTGGAGATCGGCGCGCCGAAGCTCTCGGAGTGCGGGGTCATCGTGGCCGACAACGTGCTATGGCGCGGGCACGTGGCGCGCGAGAATCCGCCGAGGTCCGAGGCCGAGAGGGCGCGGGCGCTCGGGGCGTTCAACTCGGCGATCGTCGGGCGTCCCGATCTGTGCGGCGTGGTGTTGCCTCTCGGGGATGGGGTGGCGCTGGCGGCTCGGATCTGACGGGCGGCCGACGATGGTTGCCTACGGTCCGGACCTCGCTCGAACGACCTCGGTCGCGCTTGCCTGGGCCTGCGTGGGCCCACCGTTGCGGTTCTTCACGTGCCGCAGGGCGAAGGTCGCGGCACGAACGTCGTCGTTGGCCTCGAGAACCGCGCCGAGCGCGCCGCCGAACGTTGCCAATGAGCTAATCAGCCAGGCGATCCGAAGATAGTCGATGGATTCGGCTGGGCGATGCATCTCGATCTGCAAGACCGATCGGGGAACGAGAGAGAGGCACATCAGCAAATTGAACATCAGTAGTGCCACGTAGGACGTCAGTATTCCGAGCCCCACCGTCGAGAAGGTCGCGAGATTGATCAAGACGACGCGCGTGCGCGCGTGGGCCGTAGGACAGTGCTCCCACAAGTTGTGCGAGAGCACCAACGTGAACCCGATCGAGAACAAGGCGCCTGCGGAGAGCAACCCCATTCGCGGGAATTTCATGGCCGCGGCGATCCGCCAGATGACCGGAGAGGTGAGGCCGAAGACCGACGTGGCCACCGCTGCCACGAGCGAACGCGAGAGCCCGACGATCAGTGCCCACGGCCGGTTGCCGCGGATCGTACCGAGGAGCAGGCGCAAGTGGCCTGCCGCGGCGGCTGTCGCGAAGGCAATCGTTCCTCGTTCCGATTCGAAGGGCTGGCCCACGGCCGTCGAAAGCTTCCCGAGCTCCTCGATGCGTTTCATCTGATGGTGGCGTTCTTCGGCGAGGGTGCGAGCGTCGCGAGTCCGCAAGATCGCTTCGATGGCAAGGCGTACGGCGTCGAGGACGCGGCGCGGGAGCGCGAGCACGCCGAGCGCCGGGATCGAGACGATCCCGATGCCGAGGCATGCGCTTGCCTCCGCCGTCACGGGCCGACGCCCGACCTTGAGAGGGCGAGCGGTGAGGCAGACGCCCAGGTCCCACCCTTCCTCGAGCATCACGCCTCGGACGAGCTGCGTCAGATCGACGTCCATGCCGGGGCCGGCGAACTCCTCCCGACGAACCACGATCCGCCACGAGGTTTCCGGAAACTCGGTAGACAGCACGACCGGTAGCTGTGCCGAGACACCTCTGCAGAGCTTTTCCGGGAAGTCCTGCGGGACGGTCAGGCCGACGACCATCTCGCATGGGCGCTTCGCCCGGCCGGGTCTCTCCGGATCAGCGGACATGCCGGAGGTCTCGCCGATGTTCGTTGATTCGGAAGCCGATCGGCATTGCGCCGAACCGATGCAGCGAGCGTGCCCTCACGAAGGCTCGTGGGGCCGTAAGGCCTGGCAACCGCCTGGCTTATCGCCGAGCGCCGAGGGCCTTGGTGTGGCTAAAGGGCGGCGGCTGCGGCGACCGGTTCGCCGGCGGCAGGGCCGTCGCCGACGGGGCGCTTGTACCCGCACGCCTTGTTGGCGCAAGTGATCATGGGCTTGGTCCTGGTGCCGCCCATGACGAGGAAGGGGGCGCCGCAGGCAGGGCAGGGCTCCGTGAGGGGCTTCTGCCAAAGCTTGAAGTCGCACTTGATCGACTCGGTGGCGTAGTTCGAGCAGCCATAGAAGGGGCGGCCGCCGCGCTTCTTCGACCGGATCTCGATCATGTCGCCGCCGCACTTGGGGCACTTGACGCCGAGGGGCACCGGCTTTGCGTTCTTGCACTCGGGATATCCGGTGCATGAGAGAAACTCGCCGAAGCGGCCGCTGCGGACGACCATCGGCTTGCCGCACTTGTCGCAGGAGATGCCCGTCTCGCGCGGCTGGGTAGGCGTTCCGTCGGCCCCGAGGTCGCGCGTGCTCTTGCACTCGGGGTAGTTCGCGCAGCCAAGGAACCATCCGTTGCGGGACCAGCGCTTGAGCATGACGCCGCCGTCGAGCTCGCACTTCTCGCTCGTGGGCTCAGGCTCCGGGTTCCAGCGCTTGCCCTTTTTGCTCAGGTCGAGCTGAGCGCGGAAGCGCTTGTAGAAGCGCTTCAGCAAGTCGACGCGCTGTTCCTTGCCGGCTTCGACCTCGTCGAGCTCCTCCTCCATCTTGGACGTGAACGTCGGGTCCATGAAGTCGAGCTCGGAGCTGACGAGACCATCGACGACGAACTTGCCGAGTGTCGTCGGGCGGAAGCGCGTGCCGTCCATCTTCTCGACGTAGTCGCGCGCCTGGACCTTGCTGATGATCTCCGCGTACGTGCTGGGGCGGCCGATGCCGCGCTCTTCGAGCTCGCGGACGAGCGACGCTTCGGTGTACCGAGGCGGCGGCTGCGTGAACTTCTGGTCGGTGATGACGCCGGGCGGCGTGATGAGGTCGAGCGCCTGGCCCTCGTTGAGCTCCGGCAGGGTCGCCTCCGAGTCTTCGGCGAGGAGATCCTTGGCTTCGCGGCTCGCGCCATTGCCGTTGGACTCGGACTTGTCGTCCTCGCCCTCGCCGGCGAAGGAGGCGGCCTTGGTCGGCTCGCCCTTTCCGTAGGCCTCGAGCCAGCCCGAGAACTTGAGGATGCGACCGCTGGCGCGGAGGCCATAGGCCGGTCCCGTCGGCGGGCGCCCGTCGATGTCGATGCTCGTCTGGTCGTAGAGGGCCGGGACCATCTGGCAAGCGACGAAGCGCTCCCAGATCATCTTGTAGAGCTTGAACTGCTCGTCCTTGAGGTGTTTTCGGACGCTCTCGGGCGTGAACTCCACCGACGTCGGCCGGATCGCCTCGTGGGCGTCCTGGGCGCTCTTCTTGGACTTGAAGATATTGGCCTGCGGGGGGACCCACTGCGCGCCGTACCGCTGGGCGATGAACTCGCGAGCGGTCTGGACGGCATCCGGCGACAGGCGGGTGGAGTCCGTGCGCATGTACGTGATGAGGCCGACCGAGCCCCCGTCGTCCTTGCCGAGATCGACCCCTTCGTACAGCCCCTGCGCGATCTGCATGGTGCGCTTGGCGCCAAAGCCCAGGCGGTTCACGGCGTCTTGCTGCAGCTTGCTCGTCGTGTAGGGGGCCGGGGCGTTTCGCTTGCGCTCGCTCTTGGTAATCTTGGCGACGCGGAACGCGGCCCCTTCGAGGTCGGCCCGGACCTGGGCGGCTTGCTCGGCATTGTGGACGGGGAGCTTCTCGTCCCCGCGCGATACGAGGCGCGCGACGAACGAGTCGCGGCGGGCGGCTCCGCGGCCGTCGGCTGCAGCGAGGGCGGCCCCGCAGTTCCAGTACTCGACCGGGACGAACGCCTCGATCTCGCGCTCGCGGTCGACGATGAGGCGCAGGGCCACGCTCTGCACGCGTCCGGCGCTGAGGCCGAATGCGAGCTTGCTCCAGACCAGGGCCGAGACGTCGTAACCGACGATGCGGTCGAGCACCCGCCGGCACCGCTGTGCGTCGTAGAGGTTCTTGTCGAGCGCGCGCGGGTGGGCGACGCCGTACTCCACCCCCTTCTTGGTGATCTCGTGGAACTCGACCCGCTTGGTCGACTTCTTGGCAGGCTTGAGCTCCTCGTAGATGTGCCAGGCGATGGCTTCGCCCTCCCGGTCGGGGTCGGTCGCGAGAAGGACTTCGTCGACGTCCTTCGCCGCCTCCTTGAGATCGTGAAGAACCTTTTCCTTGCCAGGGACGACCTCGTACGTCTCCTGAAAGCCCTTTTCGATATCGATCCCGAGCTTCTTCGGGAGGTCTTTGACGTGGCCCTTCGACGCGACGACCTCGAACCCCGACCCCAGGTACTTCTTGATCGTCTTAGCCTTCGCGGGCGATTCGACGACGACGAGCGTCTTGACCATCAGTGGCTTCTCTTTCAGATTGTCCAGCAATATTCATAGATTGGGAGATTGGCGGCGACGAAAGAAACCTGGCGGGCCCTCTACTACTACGTCCTCCAAGGCGAGCGTCAAGAGAGCGGCCGTGGTCGCCCGCGACGTCTCCCCCGCGCGGACGGCGATGGCGTCGGTGTGAAGTGGCTTGTCCGAGATGGCTGATAACACCCGAAATTCATGAGGGGAAAACCTTGCTGCATCGACGGCAGCCTGGGCGGAAGAAGCCCCGGGCCCCCCGCCGGTCGCAATGGCCGGGGCAGACAGCCCGAGCGACTCCAGCAGCGCCGCAGAAGACGTCAACGGCCTTGCCCCATGGTCTAGAAGCTGCGCCGATCCCCTGAAGGTAGCCATCCAGGGCGCGGCGGGCACGACCCAGAGCGGCTTTCGTAAGCGAACGGCC
>PLIR01000251.1 GCA_003139415.1 Myxococcales bacterium
GAGAAGGCGCTTGCGAGCCTGGCCCTCGCGCTGCTGCCTTGCTCCCTGCTCATCTTGCTGCGACGCGCCCTCCCGCGGCGCGCGACGAACGCCATGCTGAGCCTGCCCTTCGTCAGCGGGTGGGCGTTCGCGATGGGGTTCTTGAACTTCCAGATCGGTTTGAGCCTTGCCGTGGCCATGCTCGCGCTTGGATGGGATGATGCGTCGGGCGCAGAGGCGCGGGGGCTCCGCGCGCGGCACGGCGTGGCTGCCGTCCTTTACTTCCTCTGCGTGTGGGCGCATCCCGTGGCGGCCATCATGGCCGGCCTGGCGCTGCTGCTCCTCGAATGGCGCAACGTTCTGCAGCCAGCGGAGTGGCCTCGCATCGTGACGGTGCTCGGTCCCGGCGCTGTCTTTCTCCTCGGTTCGTACATCGCGGCCGGCGCGCAGGGCCCGGGGCCCGGGGCGCAGACGGAGACCCACTTTGCCGACTGGGCGACAGTCCTCGGCGGAGCGTTCGAGTACAACGTGGCCTACACGCCGCTCGAGCTCATCCCACGGCTCGCCGTCGCGTCGGTCCTTCTGTGCTTCGCGTACCGCGGCATCCGCGCAAACCCTCCCCATGGCGCGGGCCCCGAGGCGGCGGTCGCACGCCTCTTCATCGCGTTCCTCGTGCTCTACGCGGTGACTCCGAGCTCGCTCCACGGCTGGGGCTATGCGTCGACGCGCTTTTTCCTCTTCGCCTGGCTGCTGCTCCCCGCCGTGGCGGATATTCCGGCGCGGGTCGGCCGCCGGCTCGTCGTGCTCGGACCGGCGCTGACGGTGGCCATCGTCGCGATCCAGTGGCCGTGCATCGACCGCGCTAGCCAGGTCATGCAAGACATCCTCGACGTCGGCGTCTCGCTTCCGCGCGGGTCGCGCCTCATTCCGATGGACTTCACAGCCAGCGTGTTCGGGCCTCAACCCCTGGGTCACGCGTGGGCGGAGCTCGTCGTGGACAAGGATGCCATCGCGTGCCAGCTCTTTGCGGCCGGCAAACCGCGGATGGGTGGCGAGCGTTTCCGGACGCTGAAGTTCCGCTCCGGGCTTCTCGACGTGTCCTCCGGCAAGCTGCCGTGGTCCACCAACGAGTCGTGGCACGACGTCCGGCGCACCTGCGAGGATCCGAGCTCGCCGGTCCGGTGGTTCGTCAGCACCCCGGACACCTGCACCGACCTCCTCGAGGCACGCAGATCGGGCCTCGAGACCGTCATCGATCGATACGACTACGTGCTCATGCTCGATCCGCCCCCGTACGGGCGCGAGCTCATCGCCGAGCACCTGGCCCTCGTAAGCCACGTGGGAGCCGCATGGCTGTACGCAGTGCAGGACACGCACGCAGGGTAGGGAAGCGCGTATGCTCGCCCGCCGCGATGCCGCCCCCGCCCCTGCGCGCCCTCGCCCGCACGGGTCTCGCCGCGCTCTGCCTCCCCGCCGCGTTCCACATCGCCGCGCTCGCACGCGTCATCGCATCGCGCTTCGCCTGCCCCCTCGATCTCGAGTACCTCGAAGGGGCCCACGTGTATCACGCGTGGCGCCTCTCTCACGGTCTGGGGCTCTACGGCGATCCGTCGCGAGGCTTCGCGACGTTCCCGTATCCTCCACTCTTCTGGGTCGCCATCCAGGCTGCGGCCGCCTGTCTTGGGTTTAACGATCAGGCCGGGCGCGCCGTCTCCATCCTGTCGATGATCGGCATCCTGGCGGTCCTGGGCTGGGTGGTCCTGCGCTCGGCACCATCGCGGGGCCTCGGAGTCGCAATGGCCGTGACCGCGCTCGCGGGCAGCTGCGCGGGGTACGCGTACTGCGGAGGCTCGTACGACCTGACTCGCCCGGACACGATGAGCATGCTCCTCGTCATCCTGGCCGCCGCAATCGCGCGGGACGGCCTCATGCCCGCCCCGCGCGCGTGGGCTACGGCGGTTGCCTTGGCGGCGTCCGTGTACACGAAGCAGACAGGCTTGGTGTTTGCGTTCTGGCTCATCGCGTTTGCATTCTGGCGCGACTGGCGCGGGGGGCTGCGCCTCGCCTGGATGACGGGACTTCTCTGCGCGGCGACGTTCTTCGCGCTCGAGGTGCTCACGCGCGGGTGGTTTGGGCGCTGGGTCGCGTACCCGGGCCGCCAGCCCCTTTTCCCCGAGCGGCTCGGTTCCGCGATGGTCATTCTCCTGTGGCACGCGCCGTTTCTCCCGTTTCTGCCGGTGCTCGTGTGGTGGCTGTGGCGGCGCGGCGCCTTGCGGCCCACGACGGCGCTGTGGGCCGGCATGCTGGGCGCGGGGGTCTTGGCGAGTCTGCTCGCCGGGATCAAAGACCTCGCGTGGCTGAACGTCTGGATGCCGGGCGTGCTCTTGTCGTGGCCTGTTGCCTTCGCGTTGATCGGCGACTCGCTGCACCGTCCGCTGGACCAGGGACCCCGGCGCGCCATCTCCTGGGGAGCCCTCGCCTGCGGCAGCGTGCTTCTGGTGTGCATCCGCCACGATCTGTCGAGCTTCGTGCCGGGGCACGACCGATGGGAGGCGTCGGAGCGTCTCGACGCGATCGTTCGAGGGCTGAGCGGCGGGGTTGTCGTGACCACGGCGCCCATGGTGGCGGTCAGCGCCGGCAACACCTTGCAGCAGCCCATTCTCGCGACGTACGAGGACGCGAGAAATGGCGGCATGCGGGTCGACTACGTCGACGCGCTCGTCGGCAGCGGCGCGCGGTGGGTGATCACGACGGACCGATACAAGGGCCCTCGCGCACCGGAGGCGCGCATGGCCCGCGCGTTCGAGCGGGAGAAGACCTTTGACTTCGACGTACACTCGCTCGCAGAGTGGGACCACGCGGCGAACGTCGTCTTGTGGCACAAGATCGGCGAATAGGCGCGCGGAGACTCCCGCACACGCGCCTTACTCGGGGGGAGATGCGCACGACTTCAGGATCCGATGCCAGCGCCCACTCGGCGTTTCCGCGACGCCATGTGGCCGTGCGAGCTCCGCGCAGATCGCAGCGGTGCACCGCTCCGCCAGGCGCTCGGCGGAGATCGACTCACGCGGCGCCTTCACCCTGACCTCGCCAAAGGTTCCGACCGCGGTGGTGCCGCCGTGGTCGTTGATGACGAGCGTCGCGTTCGACCGCATGGCAAGGCGCACGGTGGCCGAGTCCATGCCGATCGTTGCCAGGTCCAGGAAGCTGCAACGCACCACGTCCGCCTCCCGAAGCACCATCGAGATCACTCTCGGGTCGCGCCCCGCCCAGTGTCGCAAGCTGCCGACGAGGTCGAGCACGACCGCCGTCCCGTGCCGACGCGCCTTTCTGGCTGCCTTGCAGAATGCGGCCAGCCTCGAGGTGATCGCCGAAAGGCCCGAGAGGAGCAGGACTTGGGATGACCAGGGCGCAGGGATCTCGAGGTCTTGCGTCACGCCGGTTTCGGAAAAAGCGAACGACTCTCCTCCGGAGACATCGGCGACGATGAGCTGGGTGTCGACCCGAGGCACAAGCTTTACCCCGCCGACATCCATCCCCAGGGCGGCGATCTCCGCCAGCGAAGAACGGGCGAGGTGGTCGTCTTCGAACACCGTCGCAAGTCCGACGTGAACCTGCCCCGTCGACAGCAGCCTCGCGATGTTGAGCAAGCCAGCGCTGAGCGCGAGACCCGCCGGGCCGCGAGGGTTCTTCGCGGCCCGCCATCGAGGCTCACCAGCGCAGATGACGTCGAAGCTGTCCCGTCGCGGCCCGCGGATGGTGTGGACTTCCGTGCCCATGCCATCATCGTAGCGCGAGCGCCGTGGCCCAGGAGCACCCGTCTCGCCGCTACCTCGGGCTCGCGGCGAGGACGAGTGCGTGCGACCCCTCAGTTGAAGGAGCCGCTGGCCACGAACTGCGGCGCCTGCGCGACGACGGGGGCGCTGACGTCACGCGTTTCGCCGAGGGGCTCTGCGGCCGAACCGATGGCCTTGAAACAACGATCGAGCCAAATGCGCGTGCGCTCGCGCTGAAGCGGCGCGAGGAGCTGCGGGCCAGCGGCTCCGTGCACCGCGTTCCAGAAGCTCGAGCCATTGCGATCGATGCGCGACATCGAGACGCCGTCGAGCTCGGGCAGATCGATGATGCGGCCGCCCATCTGCTGGACCTGCAGGCGCCCGAGGCTCTCGTCGAAGAGGCTGAAGTCCTTGCCGCGCCCATGGTTCTTCACGGCGACGTAGCGAAACGCGTCGCCCCATCGCTCGACGGTGCGCTCGAGATCGCGAACCGAATCGAAGGTTCCGTCGCTCACGTGCCATAGCACCAGTCGGATGCCGGCCTCGCCGGCGAAGCGGACCACGTCGGCGCTTTCGATCCAGCGCTCGAGAGCCCGCCCGCTCTGGGCCGGCAGGTCGACCACGACGGTGCGCTCGGCGCCGAGCGCGCGGTTCACGATTTCATCGGCGCTCGCGAAGGCCTCGAGATCGACCGGCTGGGTGAACTCGCCGTACGAACGGAGAAGCGACCCGTGCGACGCATCGGCGTCGATCGCCGCGAAGGGCGCGGAGCGATCCACGCACCACTGTGCGAGCAGCCGCGCGACCACGCTCTTGCCCACGCCGCCCTTCTCGCCACCCACGAAATAAATCTGGCTCATGGGGGCGTAACCAACGCGAGACGGCCGATCGTGTCAAGGGCCGCCGCCGGTCGAGCTGCCGAAGTCACACGGCCGAGACCGTGATGTCCGGGAGCGCCCCCTCAGGTCCCCCCGCAGGGGCGGGGGGACGGTGGCACGGAGATCGACCGAGAGCCTATTTCTTCTCGGCGCACACGTGATCGTCGCAGGACTGCGTGCAGCAATCGGCGCTTGCATGGCAAGCAGCGCCGAAGGCCAGACATTCGCTTCCAGAGGAAGGCACATTCGTCGTCTTCGATGAGTTGAAGCAGGAGATCGACAGCCCGAGCAGGGCGAGGACGAGAGAGCGCGCGGCGCATTGCATGGCTCCCAAAGAAGCAAAGCGGAGACCACGCCCCCCTTAGACTCGAGCGTTCAGACTGCCGCGCGCACGAGGCGGCACGGCGCAGGTCCGGGATGCGTCGGGTGGTCGCAACCACGACAGATGGGGTGGTGGCGTCACTTCTGGTGCTTCGTTCTGTAGTCCACCGGCGTCGACCCGGCGGTCCACCGGCGGAAGGCGTTGTGGAACGCCCTTGATTGGGAGTAGCCGAGAAGAAACGCGATCTCGCGCACCGACAGCCGCGACTCCGAGAGATAGATCATCGCGAGGTCTTGGCGCACGCGGTCCAGGATCTCGCTGTGCGTGGTTCCTTCGGCCTCGAGGCGCCGGCGGAGGGTCGCGACGCTCATGGCCATCGAGCGCGCGACCGATGCCATGCTCGCGTCGCCCGCGCGAAGGTGCGCAAACACGATCTCGCGCGCTCGGCCGGCGACGCCCTGTTGGCCGCGCAGGCGCTCGGCAAGCTCCTTTGCCCGCGTTTCGAAGGCGAGGTGGACGTTCGGATCTGCGAGGCGCATCGGAACCGCCAGCAAGCTCCTCGGGAAGACCCAGGCGTTCTCGGGCATGCCGAGCTTCACGTTGTCACCGAAGACCCGGGCGTAGCCCGAAGGGTCGGTAGGCTGGGCGTGCATCAGGTGAACCTCCAGCGCGACCTCGGGCGAGACCTCGGGAATATCCGCGTACATTCGCGCGAGCGTCATGGCGGTCGCGACGACGAAGTCGTTCGCGGCGGGGACTTGCGTCACGCCGTCGGTGATTCGAAATTCCCAGATGGCCCGATCGCCCTCCTCGCGCAGCGCCACGAGGGCGGCCTCGTTCACGAGGTTCATGTACCGGATCATGCAGCCGATGGCGTCGCGGAGGTCGACGCCGCACCGCGCGGCGTACTCCAGGGCGTCGAAGTCCCCCGTCTCGACGCCGCACCCCGCGCGCAGGCCCATCGACGGGTCGCCGCTCACGTCCACGAGTTGCTGCAGGAGCGTCATGACGGCGCGGTGCGGCAACCGGATCTCGGGGTTGACGAAGTCGGTGGCACCAATGCCGAGGCGGTCGATGGCGACCATGAGGGGGCCCACGAGCTCGGGGTTGCCGAGCGCAATCCGGGCAAACGGCCACAAGAGGCGGATCGACAGGGTGCACTCGCGCGCGGGCCGGGCGGATGTCACGGGTGCCTTTCGTAGCGCCACACCCCGCCCCGAGGCAAAGTCCGCGCGCCTGCTACCATGCGCACGGGGCGTTCGGGGCCGGGTGTACCGTGACGCGCCGCGCCCTCGGCGTGAGCCCGAAACGCATCCGATTGAGCCCTGTTAATGACGGCTCTCCGGCTTGGAAGCGGGCAAGATCTGCCAACCCGAGCGGACCCTAATCCTGCTCGGCTCCGGAGACGGATGACGAGCAGGGTGCGCAAATGATCGCGCAGTTCTCGAGGTGCACCCGCCCGGGATGTTTGACCTCTGGGGATAGTCATTTGGGCCCTGCGGAGCCTCGGCGCCCACGGATCGGAGCCTTGCACGAATGAAGCTGTATCGACTTTTCGTTCTGGCCGCGCTGGCGGCCTATCCCGTTCAAAGCTGCGCGTCCCAGTCCTCGTCGAACGGCGGGCCGTTCGGCGGCTCCTCTGGCGCTCCGGGGTCGTCCGGATCCTCTGGGTCAAGCGGGAGCAACGGCTCCAGCGGGTCGTCCGGTTCGAGCGGCGCCGGCGGCTCGAGCGGCGGGTCGGTCGACGACGCTGGCCTGTCGGACGCGACGATCCAGGGCGACGCGCCTTCTGGATCGAATTGCGCGCCCCTCGAGACGACGCAGACGTCGTACGTGAGCATGGCCGCCCCTGGCCTCGCGCAAGCAGTCGCGTTCGATCGCACCGAGAACGACCCCGTCCCCAGCGATGCGGGGACCACGCCGGCCGGCTGGAACTTTTACAACTTCCCCGGGGCGATGTGCCGCGACGGGTCGCCGACGGGCCTCTACGTGCGATACGGGTCCGTGAACAAACTCATGATTTACATGGAGGGCGGGCGCGTGTGCATCAGCACGCACTTCTGTGATCACAATCCCCCCAACATGGCCACCGTGTTCCCCGGCGGATCGCTCAACGGAGAGTCGTTCGCAGGGTCGCTCCTGACGCAACCCGGCCTGCAAGCCCCGTATACGACGGGGATCTTCGATACCACGATGGGCACGGCGAATCCGTTTTACAACTGGAATCAGATTTATATCCCGTACTGCACGGGCGACGCCCACGTCGGCACGAACCCGAACGGGAGCACTCCAAACGAGCTTGGGATAGGGACGCCGATCACGCAGCACTTCGTCGGCGCCCTCAACATGCAGCAGTTCGTCGCCCGCATCGTGGCCACGTTCAAGACGGTCGATCAGGTGGTCCTCACCGGCTCGAGCGCGGGTGGGCTCGGGGCGGGGCTCAATTATGGCCTGGTGCAGGATTCGTTCGGGAGTGTCCCGGTCACCGTGATCGACGACTCGTTCCCGCCTTTCGTAGGGACCGAGGACATCACGCCGTGCTTGCAGAACCTCGCCAACGGACTCTGGCAGCTGACGGGCGCGCTGCCGTCGGACTGCGCGGAGTGTACGGACTTCGACGCCGGGGGCTTCGTGAACATCGTGCCCTACTGGCTGCAGAAATATCCAAATGCTCACCTGGGGCTCGTGTCGAGCATCCACGACCAAATCATCCGCCTTTTCTTGGCCGCGGGGCAGAACAACTGCACGGATACCGATCCGAACCTGCTCTCCGGCCTGGGGCTCCAGGGCGGTGACGTGCCCTCGTTCGACGGGGGCCAGTACGACAACGGCCTCACCGCGCTCCGCTCGACGTACCTGTGCACCGGCCGGGTCGCGTCGTACTTCATCGGAGACGCCGACCCGGACGCGTCGGACTCCAATGGCACGATCGACACGCTGCACGAGCATATCTTCCGCGCGCGCTTCTACGACCAGCTGGCCGGCCCCGGACAGCCCTCGCTCGCGCAATGGATGACGGACGTCGTCAACGGGACGAACCTGGCTCAGATCGGCCCGTGATCCGCTAATCGTCCAATCCGAGACCCTCGAGAATCCTCGGGATGTTCTTTTCCACCCGGGCGGCACGGGTCGTCGGCAGCTTTGGCTGCGAGAAATAGAAGATGTACCCTCGCTGCCGACCTGGCGTCAGCGCCGCGAAGGCCGCCCGCAACTTGGCATTCGCGGCAAGCTTGGACTCGAACTCCTCGGGCAGCTCGATGTCCTTCGTCTCCTTGAACTGCACCTTCAGGCCGGCGCGCTCGATCTCGATGGCCTCACGTACGTAGGCCTTCACCGTCTTCTCGAGCTTGGTCACCTCTTGGACGCTCGTGAACCGGATCTGCCGGGCCGCCTGCACGTTCTTGGTCTGTTGAATGAGGACGCCCTTGGGGTCCTTGAGCAGCGCACCCTTGTGAAAAAGGATGGCGCAATACTCCTTGAACCCGTGGATCAGCGCGACGTTCTTGCCGTCGAGCGCGTAGCAAGGCTGGCCCCATTTCAGATCTTCCGTCAGCCCGGCGTCGAGGAGGATCTTGCGGAGCTTCTCGAACTCGGGGCGCCACTTGTCTTGGCGTTTCAGAAACGCGTCCACCTTGGGGTTCATCGCGCGACCTCCTGCGTCCAGCGGCGCACGAGCTCCCTTGTACCACCAAGGCGAGCGGATACGTCTCCCGAACCGAGCGGCCGGCCCTTTCCGCACTGGGCACGTGCGTTGCGTTGGCACTTGCTCGCATGAAGCCGAAGAAAGCGAGCCGAAGCAAGTCCGCCTCGCCGCGCCGCTGGTCGCAGCACGTCACAGAAACAAGTGACGCCCTTGACCTCGAGCAGGGCGTCTTCCGTCTGCAGAGTCCGCACGCGATCGCGGCCTCGTTGAGGCGGTCGGCCGAGCGCAGCCTTCGTCGCAAGAGTGATGCATTCCGATCGGCAATGTCGATGCTGACCTTCTACGTCAATCGTGCCGGAAACGGGCTGAGCGACGAACGCAGGCGCGTGCTTCAGCAAGCCAAGAACGAACTACGCTCGCTTTACGGTCGCGACAAGGCAACCGTCCGCAAGGTGCCAGCACAGCGCCGTTCGGCCGCGGCGCGTGCGCCGAGTCCAGCCACGCGGGCGGCGGCTCGACGGTAAACGCGGGTGCCCCACCGCGGCATCCGCCAGCGGGCCGGTCTTTTCTGATTGGGCACGTCGCATGCCGTCACCGCGACGGCCGTTGCGACGGCGATCCCATCTGCGCTCGCGCGGGCCTCACGCTACGTTCCGCCGACCACACGGGCAGCTATGGTTCACCCCTTTCGCGCCGTCGCCCCGCTCACCGGGCTACTCTCCACATCGTGCGTTCTTGCCCCGGCGGCCGTGTTGCCGCACGACGTGCTCGAAGGGGCAACCTGCGAGCCGCGCCTCGAACTCGAGTCCGGGGCGTCTCGCTCGCCACCCGAGGGAGCGGACGTCCATGCGCCCCACGCCATGGCGCGCGGCGTCTCGCCGGATACCCTCGACGTCGCGCGCGCGGTCGCCGCTCTCGATGAGATCGAGCGCCTCGCAGAAGCGGAGGACCGCGGCGCCTCCCATGGGGAGATCGCCGATTTACGCGGTCAGTTGAACGACACCATCGGTGCCGCTGCGCTCGATGTCTCCAGCATCCTCGCCAGCATTCAGTGCGAGGAGTGGCGCGCCCGCGAAGTCGCTTCGTGGCTCCGCGACGCCGAAGTGAAGGAGGTGCGCAAGCTCACGGCTGCGTCGCTGGTTCTGAGCGCCTCGGCGGCGGTCGCAACAGGGGTGCTCGCTATCGTCGACAAGAACGACGTTCCCCCGGCTGCGGTGGGGATCGGCGGCGGCATCCTCGCGGGGACGATCGGGTACACCACGCTCTCGGTGCATCGAACGACGCGCTTTCTTCACGCACGCAACCTACTGGGCCAGGTGTGGCGAGGGGGCTCGCACCCTGACTTCCCCGAAACCGTGTGGGCCGACTTGACTCGCCCCGAGCTTGCAGAGCCGCGCCGCACGGCCCGCGACCACGTCATCGACATGTGGAAGGAGTCCGGCCGGCTCGGCGATGATCCGACGCACCCGGCCCCCGAGCGCGTGGCTCTGTTCTTCGGTGAAGGGGGCACCTACGACGCCAATGGGCTCTTCGCGCGCGCGGGCATGCTCGGTGAGCTCGGGCAGATCGTGAACCTCATGTTCCACGATCTGCAGCATCTCGCGAGGGGAGCCGGCGAGTAGGGGGCGTCGTCAAAACACACGGGTTTCTCGCTCGCCGACCAGGAATCGAGCTCCCACATCACGCTCAACGAGGAGCGGTAGCGGGCCCCCCCGGTTGAGCTGGGCCGTCATACGGCCGGAACGTTTGAGCCTGCCCTACTTGGCGAAGTAGGTCGTTGCGCGCTTCTGGCCCTTGGTTGAGAGCTTCTTTTTCGCGAGGCCCTCTTTCAGCACACGGGGCATTTCCTTGGGCTCGAGTCCGAGCTTTGCGCGAATCTCTTCCGCCCTCATGCCGTCTTTGTGCGTCTTGACGAGTAGGACGATCTTGCCAAGAAGGGCGGCAATATCTTCTGCCGAACGGCGCGCCAGGCGCCCGGGTTTGCCCTTTTTTACCGGGGTGGAGAGGGCATCGGGCGTCCCGGGGCCCCCACCCGCGGTCTCAGTTCGCCGAGCACGACCGGCGGGCTTGCTGGCTCCCGGCACAAGAAGTTCCTGGAGGGATGAGCCCCGGATGGCCGAGATTACGTCGTTGACGAACGAATGAGCGAGGGCTTCGAGCTGCGAGTTCAGACTGGGCATGGATAGCGACGATGTTACGTGCCGGGATCGAGGCGGCAAGCGAAAAGATTCACGCCTTCGGCACGCTTGTCGAGCCAGCATGACGATGAGAACCCTTGAGTTCGGTCGACAGGGTTCGCCGGGTCGACGCCGCAAAGCGGTAGTTACAACCGCTGCAGCCGTGGGCTGTATCGTTCCGATCGTGTGACATCGCACGTCTCGGGTAACCGACGTCGCCGGGGCTCGTACTCGGGATGCGAAGCGCGTGACCGCACGCGATCGCCTCGACACCCTTTCCCGAAAGGCACCCGATGAACACTCTGCTTCGAGGGGCGACGTCCCCTATTTGTGCGCTGTTTGCTTCGAACTTGGCCATCGGACTGGTCGGCTGCTCCCAGGCAGCCGACTCCGCGCCGAGTGCCCAGCAGTCGCAGGGGCTTTCGTTCACTCCCCCGGCGACGGGAGCCGTCATCACGCAGACGAACGCGGTGGAGGCGAACGAGCTGCTGATCTATTCGCGCGCCCTCGATGGAACGCTCGCCGCCGTAGGGCAGATCGCCACCGGCGGCACTGGCCTTGGTTCGGGGCTGAGCGCTCAGGGAGCCATCGCGCACGAAGGCCACTTCTTGTTCGTCGTCAATGCTGGGAGTAGCGATATCTCGACCTTCGACCTCGTCACGGGCACGCCCGTTCTTGTCGCTCTGACACCGTCGAATGGCGTGGAACCTGTCAGCGTCACCGCGCACGGCCCGAGCGTGTACGTGCTGAACGCAGAGGGACCCGGGAATATCGCTGGGTTTCTGGCGGACGATTCGGGTGCACTCCACCCGGTCGGTACGCTCCCATTGAGCGGCGCGAATGTGACGCCGACGGAGGTGGACTTCTCTCCCGACGGGCGAACCCTGATCGTGACGGAAAAAGGAACGTCGCTCATCGATGTCTACACGGTCGATCCGAGCGGAACGGCGCGGGGCCCCGACACGCAGGCCTCGGATGGACCAGCCCCTTTCGGCTTCGCGTTCGCGCCTGACGGGGAGGTGTTCGTTTCCGAGGCGGAAAACTCTGCCGCTTCGGCGTACGCCACCCTCGGCGAGCGATTGCTCTCGATCAGCGCGTCCGTCGCGAACGGTCAGAGTGCGGCGTGCTGGCTCGCCGCCTCGCCCGACGGGCAGCACATCTTCACGGCCAACGCGGGCAACGGCACGCTGTCGTCCTATCGCGTCGGCGCGTGGGGGAGGCTCGAGCTCGTGTCAGGCGTTTCCGCCGCGATGGCAGCGACCAGCCATCCCGTCGACATGGCATTTGCCGGGGGCGGCCAATACCTGTACTCGCTCGCGAACGTGGCAGGCACGATCACCGGGTTCAAGGTGGACGGGGCCGATCTGACGCGAGTCGGCGCCGTCGAATCCCTGCCAGCTTCGGTCACGGGCTTGGTCGCCTGGTAGCCCAACGTGCTCCTATGAGCCGCAATAGCGAACAATCACCGCGAAGAGGGCGTCGAGGTTCACGGGCTTCACCAAGTAATCCATGAAGCCGTTCTTCGACTTTTGCGCGGCGCGGGCATCTGCCGTCAGGAGAACCACGGGGATGTTCGAAAGAGACGGGTCCTTGGCCGTCTCCGCCATGAACTGCGGCCCGTTCATGGGCGCCATGTTCCAGTCCAGGAGGACGAGAGGCGTCGTGGGATTGGAGCGGAGGTAGTCGAGCGCATCCTGCCCATCGGCCGCCTCGGTGCTGCGGTAGCCCTCGTCGGCCAAGGCGTCGTGAATGGCGCCACGAACGTCGGGGTCATCGTCCACGACGAGAATGGGCCCTTTGCTCACAGGCATGGCGGGACCTCCGAGGCGACGCCATTGGGAGCCACCGGCAGCCGTACGGTGAACGTCGAGCCCTGGCCCGTCGCGCTCTGCACGTCGATTCGGCCCCCGCTCGACTCGACAATCTGCCGCGTGATCCATAGCCCCAGGCCGAAGCCACCGAAGTCGCGAACCGCAACGGCGCGCTCGAATTTCTGAAAGATCTTCTTGCGATGATCGTCGTCGATGCCGATGCCGTGATCCATGACGCGAAGGACGGCCTCGCCGTCTTCCTCGGCGACCTCGACCTCCACCGGCTTTTTCTGCCCATATTTGAGCCCGTTCGCCACGAGGTTATTGACCACCTGCTCCATGCGCGAGCGATCCCACCGACCCGCCACTTTCTCCGGGCATCGAAGGACGATGGACCCGCCAAACATGCTGGTGGGGACGTCTCGGAACTGGGCCACCACCTCGCTGACGACCTGGGACAGGTTGACGGGCTCCGGCTCCAGGTGCAGTTTTCCTGCGGTTATCCGGGAGACGTCGAGCAACTCGTTGACGAGGCGCTGCAGGCGAATGCCGCTGCTCGCGGCTTTGTCGATGCGCTCCTCCAGCCGGGCGGGGGCGGAGTCCTTTTGGAAAGCGCGTTGAAGACTCTGCAGTTGCAACAGCGTCGCAGCCAACGGCGTTTTCAGTTCGTGGCTTGCCACGGCGAGAAAGTCGTCTCTCGCGCGGACGGCCACCTTGAGGTCGTCGTGCAGGCGCGCGCTGCCGATGGCTAGGCTCGCCCGATCGCTCAGCTCCTCGAGAAGCGACTGATCTTCCACGGTGTACGATCGGCTACTATACGTGCGTGTGGCGGTGACGCTGCCGATGATCCGCGTGTGGTCCCGGAGCGGCGCGGCCAGAATGCTACGAACGCCGAACCTGTCGAGATAGGGCCGGAGGTTCGGCGATACGGAAGCGCGGAAGCCCTCGTCCAGCGAGACCGGGCGAAGATAGGACCGTCCCGAAAGGAGGGCGCGGCTGACGGCGGAGTCCGTGGCTATTTCGCCCCGTTCGCCGCGCATTTGGCGCAGGAGCGCCAAGGCTTGCGGATTGATGTGATGGACGGAGACAACCTCTGCGCGGTTCTGGTTTTCCGTCAACATGCGGACAACACAAGAATCACCCAGGACCTCGACCACCTGTTGTCCGATCCGGTCGAGCAGGTCCGGGAGTTCCATGTTCGCCTCGGCGAAGGACCGCGAGGCGGTCGCCAGGGTTCGGAACCGAGTGACCAGATGCTCTCTGTCGCGGATCGCGCGGGCTCGGTCGGAAAGGGCGGCCCCGACGACGAGTGGGGTCGCGGCCGCGCATCCCATGAAGGTCTGCAGGGCCAGAAGGCTGCCCGCAAGCCTGTCTCGAAGGAACGGCCCGAGGCCCTTGGTGGTTCCCCAGACGGCCAGGGCCGAGACCAGCGCGGTGGCGGTCACCGATCCCGGTAGTTCGAAGCGCAAGGCTACCCAGACGAAGAGCGGAAAGAGCATGTACGGTGACAGAAAGGGGCTATAGGTTGCGCCAGGTCGCCGCAGAAAAATCGCCAAGCTCGCCACGACCAATCCAAGCGCGGCAACCAGGCCTTCGACGAGCCGCGGCAAGGTGACCGTCCAGCGGGGAGGTCGTGCCGCAATGAGCACCAGGGGCGCGATCACGATCGCGCCCAGCATGTCGCCGACCCACCATGCTTGNNCTTGCCACGTCTCGGCAAACCGGTAGGTGTTGACGGCTCCGGCAAAGGCGAGGCTCGCCACGCCGAACGTGGCGCTCACCAAGGCGCTGACCGGCGCTTGCAGAAGCAGACCTACGACCTGCCTCAGGCGGTCGAACGAACCATCGAAACCCGCCCAGCGACGAAGGGCGTAGGCCCCGATGACGGCTTCGAGCGCGTTCCCCGTCGCGATTCCGACGGCGGCGGGCCAGGGCGCACCGGCCCAGCAGTTGACCGCGAACGCGCCGAGCCAGACGCCTGGCCACAGCGAGGAGCCCTGCAGCAGCAGGGCGGCGAGCGCGAGCCCGGTGGAGGGCCACACGAGCGTGGCGAAGCCGTTCACCGGGTCGACCATCAAACCAAGCCTGGCGACGACGACGTACGCCGCCGTCAACCCCGCCAGTCTGCCGACGAACCGGCCGTTTATCCGATGAACTCCCATCTCGATCCCAGCGAGCCGAAAAGACGTTCAATAAAACTCGGGGTATTCGACCTTGCTGCTGATGCGAAGCACGGCATTGATCAGCCCGACGTGGCTGTAGGCTTGCGGGAAGTTGCCCCACTGGCTGCCGGTCGACGGATCGACGTCCTCGCTGAAGAGACCCAGGTGATTGGAGTATCCCCGCAGCACGTCGAGCTCTTTGAGCGCGTCTTCGATGCGCCCCATCGTCGCGAGGGCTTCGACGTGCCAGAACGAGCACACGAGAAACGCCGTGGCCGGAATGCCGAAGTCGTCGCGATGCGTGTAGCGGTGGAGCAAGCCGCCGCGGTCCATGAGCTCTCGTTCGATCGCGGCGAGATGGCGCGCCGCACGCTCCGACATCGGATCGATGTAGTTGAGCGTGATGAGCTGCAGCGTGCTCGCGTCGTGAAACGGGCTGCCGGGCTGCTGCATGTACGCGCCGCGCTGGCCGTCGTAGCACGCCTCGATGAGGCGCTCCGCGCGCGCCGTGAGCCGGACCGCCTCTCGTCGCATCGGGTCGTCGCCGAGCGCGCGCGCGATCTTGACGGCCGACTTGGCGCCGACCCAGTGGCAGAGCGCCGTATAGCAGTGACGGGTTTGGATTCCGCGAAACTCCCACAGGCTGGCGTCCGGTTCGTCCAGCGTCTTGTCCATGATGCGGAGCAGGGTGGCGATGAGGGAGCGGGAGGTCTCGGTCGGGACGCTCGGAAACCGTTCATCGATGTAGAGCTGCAATAGCGCGTAGATGACCTGCCCATAGATGTCGTTCTGGACTTGCTCGTACGCCGCGTTGCCGACGCGCACGGGGCCCTGTCCGTCGTAGCCCGTCATCGCGACGGTGCGCTCCGGCAGCTCGAGTGCGCCGTCGATGCCCACGACGGGCGGGTAGCGGCGCCCCCCCGTCGCTCGGGCGATGTTCTCGATGAACTTCGCGAACCTCCGCATCTCCTCGAACTGTCCGAGCCTGCCGAGGGCGTTGAGGCAGAAGTGCGCGTCCCGAAGCCAGCAGTACCGGTAGTCCCAGGTGCGGCCAGTGGCCGGCGCCTCGGGCAGGCCAGCCGTTGCGGCCGCGATGATCGCGCCCGTGTCCTCGTACTGGTGCAGCTTGAGCGCGAGGGCGGAGCGGATCACGTCGCGCTGATAGAAGCGCCCGATGGCGCAGCCTTGAATCCAGCTCTGCCAGTACTCGATCGTGCGGTCGATGAATTCTTCCGCCGTCGGCGCGAGGCGCGCCTCGAGTCGCACGCCCCATGTCAGGATCACGTACGCCGTCTCGGAGAGCACGAAGCAGCGCTCGTCGACGACGTAGCTCACGGGGACATTGGTGGTGAGGTGGAGCGTGTGGTCGCCGACGTCGTAACGGACATGGTTGCTCTGCTGGAACACGGAAGCCGCGACTTCTCCGTACTCGCCGCGCGGGCGGCACACGATGCCGATGCACGGCGCGCCCGAGAGCCGCTCGAGCTTGCGGATCAACATCAGCGGCCGGTAGATGCGCCCGTGCTGTTCGAAGCGTGGAGCACAATCGGTGACGCGAAAGGCGCCGTCCGGCGTCTGGATCGTCGTCTGGAGCACGTTGGTGTTCAGGACGTATTGCTGGGTGCGCGCGAAGGTCTCCGCGCAAGACACGCCGAGCTCTCCACCGCGCTGAGGATCGAGCAGGTGGCCGAACACGCTGGGGCTGTCGAAGCGGGGTAGACACAGCCATCGAACGCGCGCCGAGGTGTCGATGTGCGCGAGATAGGCGCAGTTGCCGACGACGCCCATGTCGTACGTGTGACGGGTCACGGCGCCCCGATGAGGTCTGCGACGACGTCGTACAAGCGGTCCAGTTGCAATGGCTTTCCAAGGTCGGCGTTGGCGCCGATCTCGTCGGCGCGAAGCTGGGAGCTCTCGCCGGCCGTCATCACGACGAGAGGGATTCTCCGACCGTACCGTTCGCGGAGCGTACGGGCGAAGCCCCAGCCGTCGAGCGTCGGCATCCAGATGTCGAGCAAGATGAGCTGCGGCACGGACTGCGCGACGCATCGTAGCGCCTCTTCACCGTCACGGGCTTCGGCGACTCGGTACCCCCTCGCATCGAGGGCGTCCGCCACGGCAGAGCGGGTGCCCGCGTCGTCGTCCACGACGAGGATCTCAGGTAGAGACGAGCTCACGGCCGTCATACGAGCCTCATTTCGCCTCGGCGGTTCGAGTGGGACGTCCGGCGTCCAGCAGCGCGCCGACAAGGTCGCTCATGCGCTGCGCCTCTCTTTGACAGGACGCAGCGGCACGACGCGCGCGATCGGTCGTGGGATCCGCCGGTGGTCCCCCGCGACCGGGATCGAGAGCCCGCGCAAGCAGCTGCAGGTGCAGCAGAAGAGGCGTCAGCGGGGTCCGCAGCTCGTGCACCGTCGCATGCAATGCATCGGCGAACTGGCGCGCGCTCTCCAGGGCAACGGCGGCCTGGTCGGCGAGATCTTGCGCGAGAAGGACGTCTTCCGGAGGGTAGCGACGGGATTCGACGGTGGACGCCATAGCCATCACCCCTAGGGCACCATCCTGCCCGCGGATCGGGACCAGGAGGAGCGACCTCAGGCCGAGCTCCGTTAGCGCGCGTGCGTGCTCCGGGTCGCCGATGCCCCCGATGGGCCAGGCGAGGGGGATGGTCGCTACCGCTTCGGGCGTGATGTCTTCGTAGAGTGTTGGCTCATCGCCCAGGCGTCTCAGCGCCTCGTGTGACTCGTCCGGATCGGGACGATGAAGACCGTGCAATGGTGCTTGCTTGCTCCCATCCCCGCGGGCCGCCGCCAGGGCTGTCGCCTTGTCGCCTTCGGCGCGCGACACGATGCAGGTCCAGTCGGCAAGGCTGGGAACGACGATCGACGCCAGCACGTCGATCGCGTCCTGGACTGTCCGCGCCCGCGGGAGGCGCGTGCTGCATTCGAGCAGGACGCGGAGTCGGGCGTCGGCGCGTTCAGCTTGGTCGCCGTCCGAGCACCACCGGCGGAGCTGCGCAGTGCGGGGCAAGCTCGCGAACCGAGGATCGGGCGAGTTCGACGCGACGGCGCCCGGTTTGGATCCCGGTGTGGAAATCGAGACATCCATATGGCCGGGATGTGAGCAATCAACGCGCCAAACGAGGCGCTCAGCCGTCGCTGTCCTGAGCCTTGCGCGTCACTCCCGGCTGATCGACAGGAGACCTGTTCCGATCCGCAACTGCCCCGTGCCCGAGCGGCGCTCGATGACGTTTGCCGCGTCGGCGACGCCCGCCGCCGCGAACTGCTTCCGGATCCGGAACACATCGAGGTTGATGAGCTGCGTGGACGCCGTCGCCATGTCTCTCGCGAGGTCATCCTGGTAGGTCCACCCGCAGGTGGCCTCGGGGAGCCCCCGCGCGACGTCCGCCAGGCGACGGCGAGCCAACGTCAGGAGAAGGTAGTTGTGGGCGCGGGCGCCCATGCTCACGGTGGCGCCGTCGGATTCCATCCGCAAAGTCACGTGCTCCTCGTCGCGCGAAACGGAGAAATGCAGCTTCGCCGAATGGACTCCGATCCGAGCCGATGCCGAGAGCGGTGCCGTCGGGACGCTTGCTGCGCAACAGAACCTCCAAGCGCGACCAGCAACTTCGAACGTTTGCGAGTTCATGATCGGCGCGATGCTCGTCTCCGGTTGCTCCAGAAACCATGCACCGTCGGCGCCGCGGTAGATCGTGGCAAGGGGGTCATCCTTCGAGGGCAACGCAAGCAAATCCGTCTCCACCAAGACCGGATCGCCGCCGTCGAGCGGCACCGCCATCACTACAGGGGGGCTGTCGTCGACAATCTCCCACTGGTCGCCGTCACGCTTGCCGAACGAGACCTTCGTGCCAAGGGAGAGTGGGCGGTCCTCACCCGGCCCGAGGCGAATCCCGTCGACGAACGTCCCGTTCCGGCTTCCCAGGTCGCGTAGCTGCCAGCGCCCCCCGTTCCACCGAAAGACCGCATGCCGTCCAGAAATGTACCGCTCCGAAAGCTTCAGCGCGGATGTCTCCACCCGTCCAACCAGGTGCTCGGGCTCGAGAAGGGACGCCTTGCCTTCGGATAGGTCGCGGATCGAGCCCACGCGGCAGCCGCCCCCTCAGGCTCCGAAGGTAGCGCAAGAACGGGTGCGCGGCGAAGCCACCGTCTCTCCGGGGCGCTACTTCGCGTCCGACGCGGCGCAGTGCCTCAACAGCGACTCCCATGTCAGCGTGTGCTCGAAGCGGTATCCGACCTGTTTCGGCGCAGGCGCCGTGACCGTCCGCTTGCGAATGACTTCCAGCATTTGCATGGCGTCGGCCCGCTTCACATCGATGCGTCCCGAGGGGAGCCAGCGGCGGAGCGCGTCGATCTCCTTCGCCGGGGCTCCCGACTCCCCGCCCGTCCGGCACAATCTCTCGTAGCTCCGGTCCGCGTAGAAAAGACCCTTGGTGCAGCGTTCGAGGAGTCGGGCCGTGTCGTCGCCGATCACGCCCTGTCGGGCCGCGCCCGCGAGCGTGGCCCGGATGTTGACCATCGCCTCCGACGCCTGCCGATACCCGTACTCGGCCGTGGCGTGCGTGACGGCGACGTCGTCGTCGTCCTGCAATAGCCCCGCCGAAAAGGCCTGGTACACGTACCCGACTCCCTCCATGCCGAACACGTCGAGCTCCGCGGCCCTCAGGGCTCCCATGCTCGCCGCGCCGAAGACGTGAACGCCCTCGGCCATCGCCCACAAGATCTCCCGGTGCCACACCGAGGGCGTCGTATCGAAGTAGCCGTCGACGATACCGATGACGCGCGCCCCCTTTTCTACGGCGCGATAGACATCGCCGCGCGCGGCGGGAGGGCAATACGTCGCATCGAGCTCGCGACGAGCCTCTTCTACCGGCAAGGTCGGGCCGACGAAGACGTGAATCATTTTGCGGCCCCCTCGAGTCGCTTTAGTGCCCTCTTGCCGGGCAGATAGCCGGGCGCGTACTCGGGGCCCTCGAGCCCGGGGACCACGGCGCGGACCACCGGGATCCCGAACTCGGCCATCGTGAGGTCGACGACGAGGATCTGGTCGAGACCGACCGCCCGCAGGGCAGCCGCCTGGGCCTGGACGTCGTCGTCGGCCGAGCCGCCGCCCACGGATCGCGTGGCTCGGAAATCGCGCGTGACGCGGCCCTCGCAGAGGATCGCACGCAAGTAGCCGGCGTCTCCTTGGTCCTCGGCAACCTGGTAGCGCGACGGCGCCAGGTCATCTCTCGAGCCCGAGATCACCGTCAAGCGGCTCTGGGCCGCCTCCGTCAGCGCGCGCAGCAGCGCGACGCCGGCATCGGGATGGCACCCCATGCCGCGCGCCGTCGAGTAGCGGCGCCCGCTCGAGGTCTCGCGATCCCCGACGACGCACGTGAAGCACGGAATCCCGACGTCGGACGTCATGTCCCAGATCGCGACCGCGACGCGCGCGCGCTCGCATCGTTCGAGCAGCTCGACGACGACGGGATGGTCGATGGTCACCGGATCGACTCGCGTCTCCACGGAGCGCACCCCTCCCGCGAGCGTCCACAAGGCGGAGGCGTCCCGCTCGATGACTTCACTGAGCGCGTGGCTCAGTGCCTCGGCCTTCGTGTTGCCCGACGCAAGTCCGTTCGACGTCGCGAGAAAGAGACCGGCCCCGGGCAAGACGGGCTTGGTGTAATTGAGGTGCACGAGCTCGAACGGCACCCAGACTCCCGCGCCCGAGGCGATCTCTCGGGCTTCGATCCAGAGGAGCGGCAAATCCGGGTGGAAGAGCTTGCGCGTTCGGGGCAGACCCACGACGTCGGCGACGAGGAGGCGATCGGCGATCTCGGCGTAACTCGCCAGTCGAAGGGGCTGATCGACCCGCTCCGCGTGGTAGGCCTCGACCGATTCCATCACCGCCGAGATGCGAGCCGACCGATGATCGACCCCCTTGCCCTGCGACACGGACAGGGAGCGTGAATTGGGCCGGCACGCCGTCCACACAGGGATCCCGAGCGTGTCGAGCCCCGTGATGTTGGCGACGCGGGTGAGGCCCATCCGGGCGCGAAACCGGAGCACCCGCGCGAGCGTCTCGTCCGGAGGAACGGCGCGACCGTCCCGGCTCGACATGATGGCTAGGGCTTCTTGCTCTCGTTCTTTGCCCACGCGATCTTGTTTCCGAACGTGGGCTCGAAGGTGTCGAGGTTGACGGCGACGCACGTGCAGGAATCCGGATGAATTTTACCGGGTTCAATCCCGGGATTGGGCAGGTTCGCAATCGTGACGTTCTTCGCTTTCAGGTCGTCGAACGTGTCGAGGACCTTCTGGGACCAGCCGTTCTTCAGGCTGATCGCGTTCTGCGAATCGACGATCTGCGCCTTCGTGAGCCTGTAGTATTTGCCGTCGACGATCACGTAAAGATAATCGTCGATCTTGCCCTCAATAGTCGCCATTTCGGCCTCCGTGCTTCGCGCGGGTGTCGCGCGGCGGCGTCAAAGATAGCCAAGCTGCTTTGCCGCTTCTGTAACAAAATGAGCCGCGTCGTGGGGCGTGTCCGGTTGAACTGCGAGCGCCTCGAGAGCTTTTGTCAGCTCCTCGGGAAGTTTCTGCTGCTCCGGATCGAGAATGCGTCGCGCGTGCTCCGCCCTTTCGGGTGCCTCGGTGCCGTCGAGTGCAATCAGCACCAGCCGAGCCAACCACTTGAAGGGATAAACCAGAGAAACGCCGCTCCACGCATCGATGGCCTCGAGGCAGTGCGTGCGGGCCTCGACGAAGAATCCCTCGCGCCAGGCCACCCACCCGAGCTTGGCATGGGCGGTGCCGATGTACTCGCGCAAGTTGCTCGCCTTTGCGACCGCCATGCACCGCGTGGCGGCGTCGCGGGTCGCGTCGACGTCCCCGAGGCGTCCGTGGCCGACCGCAAGATACGCGAGGAATCGTGCATGAGTGGTGGCATCCGCTCGCTGCTCCCCGGCCAACGCCTCGCCAATCACGCGAACCGCCTCGTCGACCGAGCCGTGCCAGAGGAGGGTGAAGGCGAGCATGAATTGCGACTCCACGATCTCGCCTTCGTCGCCCCATTCCTTCACCGCGCGTAGCCGGTCGCGCACGTAGGATACGGTCTGAGCGCTCAGGGCAAACCGCTCGCGGCGGATGTTCGACAGCGCGAGACTCTTGAAGAACTGCGCCTGCTTCTGCGGCGTAGCCACGGTGCTGGGTGCGCTCCGGATCCGGTCGACGACCTCTTCGAGCGATACCTCGCTGGCGAGCCAGTAGTGCACCATGACGCGCGATGCCTGCACGTCCATCCACTCGTTCCACCATGCCGCGCTGGCGGCGTCGTCGCCGTCGGGTGGCGAGGTGCCGAGCGAAACTTCGGCCATCTGGTACGAGGCCAGCGCTTCTTTGTGCCTGTGGTGCACTTCGTGCGTCTTGCCGATCTTCCGGTGAATCCGCGCGTGATCGAGGGGACTCCGTGCGCCGGGAAGAGCCCCCTCGAAGGAGGCTGCGGCTTCGGCCTGACGTCCGAGAAGGACCATGAGATCCCCGATGTCCTCGTGCAGCAGGGGTTCCCACGCCTCGGCCGGCGGGGAGATCGGCCCAGCTTTCTCGTTCTGGTGGAGCGCCGTCGCAAAGAACGTCGCTGCTTCGCGGTGGGCATAAGCTGCCCTCGCTCGCCTGCCCGCGAGCAGGTAATAGTTGGCCGCGGTGCGGTGCTCTCCGGCCGCGGCCCAGAGACGACCGAGCTTGGCGTAGCGGAGCTCCAGCACGGATGGATCGAGCCGGCTCTCGGTCTCGACTGCCAAGGCTGCTCGCCGGTGGAGGGCCGAGCGCTCGGCCTCGTCGAGCAAGGCCTGTGCGACGTTCCGAAGGCCGTCGTGCACGAACTGCAGGCGATTGCCGGCCACCTCCTCGACGACGTGCGCGTCGAGGAGCGAACGCACCGACGCGTCGACGCTGGACGGCGCGAGCGACGCGCAGCTCGAAGCGAGCGCCACGTCGAACTCGCGCCCGAGCAGCGCACCTGTCGAGGCGAGCCGCCGTGCGTTCTCGTCGAGATCCTGAAAGCGGTGACGGATCACCCCGGACAGGCTCTCCGGTAGGGGCAACGACTCGCTGAGGAAGTCGAAGTCTTGCGTGGAGACGCCGAGTGCCCAGTGGCCGTCTCCGGACCGCGTCAGCAAGCCTTCCGAGATCGCCGCGTGCAAGTACTGCACGACGAAGAACGGGTTGCCGACGCAGTGCCGATGGAGAAACTCGACGAGGCTGGCGGGAAGGGCGGCCGCGGCCAGCATGCCCTGAACCATCGCCTCCACGTCGGCTGCGCCGAAGGGAGGTAGAGCGATCGACTCTGCGCCGGGCCCCTTGACGACGTCCGCCAGATTGTGGCCGCCTTCGTCCGATCGGAACGTCGCGACGACGAGGACGGGCGTGTCGGCCAGGTTGCCTTGCTGCAGGAGGCGCAGCGAGGCGAGGGACAGCTCGTCGGCCCACTGCAGGTCGTCGACCACGAGCACCAGCGGCCGCGACTCCGCGAAGCGGAGAACGGCCTCGGAGAGCGCTTGCAGCACGCGGGCTTGCGCCGCCTGTGGTCCGAGCTCCGGGGGCTCGGGGCACATCTCGTAGCCGGGGATCCGTTCGAGGGCCGGCTGGTAAGGCGCGAGAACCTTGCACCACGGCGACGCGAAGCGCTCGGACTCGACGTCCGGCAGGGTGAGGCAGTGCTCTGCGGCCGCCAGCAGCAGTGGGGCAAAGGCCATCAACGGCACGTCGCCGGCCGCTGCGTCGGGCGTCTCGGAGGAAACGCATCGGCTCACGATGACGCGCGCCTCGAGCCCCTCGGCGATGCGCAGGCCCTCCATGGCAAGGCGCGTCTTGCCGATGCCGGTGGGACCTCCAAGAAAGAGGCTGCCCCCGGTGCGCCGCAGGCAAACGTCGCGGATCGAACGCATCAGGCGTTGCTGGGGTGCCGAGCGCCCTACGAACGGCGGCCGATAGAGATACGGCGCCGGGTCACGGCCGACGTCGTTGCTCGCCGCGCCCACGAAGAGCCCGAGCGCCGCGGCCACGTCCGCCGCGTAGCCGAATCGGTTCTCTGGCGCCTTCTCGAGCAGGCGAAGGACCAGGCGATCGAGCTCGGAGGGGATGTCCTCGACCAGCTCGGACGGTGGGCGCGGAGCACGGTGAAGGTGCGCCTGTGCGACGGCGAACGGACGGCCGCCCGAGAACGGAGGCTCGCCCGTCAGGCACTCGTACAGAACGCATCCCAGCGAGTAGAGGTCCGCTCGTGCGTCCACGAACTCGCCCCGGATCTGTTCCGGGGCCATGTACGCATACGTCCCGAGCCCGCCACCGGCGCCCTGGAGCTCTTCGCGCCCTCGTTTGCCGCCGAAGCGGCCTGCGATCCCGAGATCGACGAGGACCGGGCGTCCGTCGGTCCGGATGAAGATGTTCTCCGGCTTGAGATCGCGGTGAACGATCCCGCGCGAGTGCAGGTACGCGAGGCTATCGCAGACTCGCTGGAGGAGTTCGAGGCGTTGCGTCAGGGACCCGCCGTCGACGGCCGGGGGATCCTCCAGGGATGGGGCATCTCCGGGGTCTCCGGTCTCGGCGTCTGGAAGGGTCTCCGTCTCGGCCACCGGCCGCGGCCCGGACTTCAGACGAGCTCCCGCGAGCTGATCCCGCAACGTGCTTCCCTCGAGGAGCTCCATCGCGTACCAGGGCTGGACGTGCGGCGTGACCACTTCCCCGGAGCTCACGATCCGGACGACGCCGGGGTGATCGAGTTGCGCGAGCGCCTGGATCTCGCGACGGATCCCAGCGATGTGCTCTTCGAGCGGGGCGTGGATCGTCTTGATGGCGACCGGTTGACCCGACTCGCGATGAACCCCCCGGTACACCACCCCCATGCCGCCGCGACCGAGGACGGCTTCGATCCGGTATGGGCCCGCGTCGCGCATGCCGTCTTCGGCGCGCAGCTCGCCCCCGGCTCGAGGCGTCTGTCCCATTGTTCCCGCGGCGAACTCTAAGACGGTGGGCGGGCCGGCGGCAATAGCGCGCGCCGATCCGCTGAAATCGGGTGAAATCGACCCCGCCGTCGCCGGCCGTTATACGAGGTGCAGGCGGGAGCTCATCGGAGGCGCGACACGGATGATTGCAGCAGTCGGGTCGAGCGAAGGCAGAGACGGCGCCGCAACATCGAACATGCCTTGCGCCGTCCCTCGGCGACGAGAGCGCGCGGCGCTCGGCGTGGTTCGGTCAGGGGGGGTCTCCGCCGGCCACGACCTCGAATCGACCGAGTATCGGATGGGGGAGGACGTGGTCGGCACCAGCGCCGCGCTCGTTGCTGTGCTTCGCGAAGCCGCGCCGGCCGCCCGCCTCGACGCAAGTGTGCTCATCACCGGCGAGACAGGGACCGGCAAGAGCCAACTGGCCCGCGCCATCCACGCGCGAAGTGGTCGCAGCCCCCGCGCCTTCGTAGAGGTGAACTGCGCGGCCGTCCCCGAGCATCTGTTCGAGAGTGAGCTCTTTGGCGCGATGCCGGGCGCCCACTCCACGGCCTTGCGGCGGGTACAGGGGAAGATCGAGGCCGCCGAGGGCGGCACGCTCTTCTTGGACGAAGTGTCCGAGCTGGCGCGTCCGGCGCAAGCGAAGCTGCTCCAGTTCCTGAGCGAGAAGCGGTATTGCCCGCTCGGGTCGAGTACCGAGCGGAGGGCGAACGTTCGAGTCATCGCGGCCACCAACTGCTCTCTCGAGGCGGCGATTCGGGAGCAGCGGTTCCGCAGCGATCTCTTTTTCCGGCTCGAGGTGGTAACCCTTCGGATGCCTTCCCTCGCCGAGCGGCGTGAGGACATCGCCGCACTTGCGCACCACCTTTGCGCGCGCGCCTGTCGTGTTCACGGGATCGGCGTGGTCGTACTGGGACCCGACGCGGTCCGAGCCCTCGAGGCGTCATCGTGGCCGGGCAACGTGCGACAGCTCGCCAATATGGTCGAGAGGGCCCTGATTCGAGCTGCGGGGGCAGGGGAGCGAGAGATCACGACGACGCACCTGGGCCTTGAAGCTTCGCGCGCCGCCGCGCTCGGAGGCGCCCCAGGGACGTTCCACGAGGAGACAAAGAGGNNCGGCCACGGCCACGGCCCTGGGCTTGACCCGCGCGCATACCTACAATCTGATGAAGGAGTTCGAAATGTCGCGTCCTACGCGTGGCGGGTCCGCCTGCGAGGTCTCCGATCGCGGGCTCGTAGACGTAGGCAATCGGCCCGTGAGGTCTCCGATCCCGGACTTGTAGACATANNCTTGCAGACGTAGAAGTTCCGCCTGCGAGCTCTACGAGCCCGGGCATGCAGACGTAGCGGGGTCTCGGACAGCACATCCTTCACACATCCACGGAGGGTAGGGTTCAGGCGTCGGATTGCTCCCCTCGCCCACGAGCAAGGTGCAGACACGCGGGCGCGAGACGTGCAATCTAGTCTGGAGCTCGGAGGTGCCACGTGCAGAGCAGACGAGTCCGCAAAGTCGTCAAGGCCCGCGCCACGCTCGAGGGGGCTGGTGTCCACCTTCATCGCGCCATCGGGCTTGGAGAGCCTGAGGAGTACGATCCTTTCCTCTTGCTCGATGACTTCCGGTCCGACGCTCCCGACGACTACCGACTCGGGTTCCCCTGGCACCCTCATCGCGGNNGGCTTCCAGCTCTGGGCCAACCTACCGGCCGCGAGCAAGATGTCCGAGCCGCGCTACCGCGGCATCGTGAGCGCCGAGATCCCCGAGGTCGTCGACGACAGCGGCGCCCTGCTCCGAATCGTCGCTGGCGCCGCCAAAGGTGTCACGGGTCCGGTTCGCGACGTCGTGACCGCTCCGGAGTACATCGACGTGACCGTTCCGGCGGGCGTGACGTTCACGCGCGCGATCCCGGCGAGTCACACGGTCTTCGCATACGTGTTCGAAGGGCAAGCGGTCTTCAACCACCAGGACGACCCGTACACCTACGAGGCCGAGGGCGACGGGTACTTCGACCAGGAGCGCGAACACCTGATCGGCGACCGACATCTCGTGTCGTTCGCAGAAGGCGACCAGGTCGTGGTCACCGCGGGTCTCTCGGGACTTCGCTTTCTCCTCGTCTCGGGCATGCCCATCGGCGAACCGGTCGCCTGGCGCGGCCCCATCGTCATGAACACGCAGGACGAGCTGCGGACGGCGTTCGAGGAGCTCGATCGCGGGACCTTCATCAAGCACGGCAAGAAGACCAGACGGTAAACTCTTGCGCGCCCCCCTCGCGGCTTTGGCCAGAGAGCCTGACACCGCGATTGGGGCCCCATCACCGGCGCCGCTGCGGCAACTTCTGCACGGCCTTCCTCAACGCCTCGAGGTCGGTTCGGTCGAGCTCGAGCAGCTCGGGCGGCGGCCGGTCCAGGTCTCTCGAAAGCGCTGCCTTCGTCTTGATGCCCAGCGGCGTCAGCCCCACCAGGCGCACGCGGCGATCCCCGGCGAGGCTGCGGCGTTCGGCCAGGCCCTTCTTCTCGAGGCGGTCGACGACCCAGGTCGCGTTCGACGCGTCGCAGCCCCATGCCTCGGCCAGGGACCCCATTGTCCGTCCCTCCGGGACGTCCAGAGCAAAGAGCGCGCGCGAATCGTTGGGGGTGAGGTCGTGCTGGCCGAGCACCTGACTGCGGTGGGGCCCCGTGTCGATGATGAAGGCAAAGAGACGCTGCCAGACCTCTGCCGCGAGCGCGGCCTTGGTGGAAGAGGGCCCGGCCATGACCCAGAGGTACCGTACGGGCGCACGTCGTTCAAGACGATAGATATTTTAGTTGATTAAACTATCAAGGGGGCCAAAGCTCTTTGCCCCACACGGAGGCGAGGCATGGGTGCGCTGCAAGATCAGGTTGCGTTGGTGACGGGCAGCTCGCGCGGAATTGGGGCGGCCATCGCGCGGCTCTTCGCGCACGAGGGCGCCCGGGTGGTGCTCCACGGCAGGGACGAGCTGGCGATGTCCGCCGTTCAGGCCGATATCGAGCGCACCGGCGGCCGGGCGACGAGCCTCCGCGCCGACATCACGAAGTTCGCCGAGATCGAGGCGATGCGGGGCGAGATCGAGAAGCGGCTCGGGCCGGTCGACGTCCTCGTGGCCAACGCGGGGGGGAGCTTCTCCCGGCCGGGCCCCCTCGAGGACACGACGGAAGAGTCATGGCGCACGAGCGTCGACGGCAACCTCACGGCCACGTTCCTCACGCTCAAGAGCTTCCTGCCCGGCATGAAGGCGCGCCGGGTCGGCAACATCGTCACGATGTCATCGGCCGCCGCGCGCCGTCCTCACGCCGCGTCCCCCATCCCCTACGCGGCGGCCAAGGCCGCGATCCAGATGCTGACGCAGGACGTTGCCCTGCAGGCGGGTCCCTTCAATGTCCGCGTGAACTGCGTCGCGCCGGAGACGATCCTCACGGAGGGAAACATCCAGCGCATCCCCGACCCGCAGAAGGCCGCGCTCGTCGAGCTTCACCCGATCCGCCGGCTCGGGACGCCGGACGACGTCGCGCGAGCGGCGCTCTTTCTCGCCTCCGAGGCGAGCGGTTGGATCACGGGCGTGGTCCTCGATGTCGCCGGCGGCGCCGTGATGACCTGAACGGCGTTTCACCAGGACATGACGCTCTTGGTCATCGGAGAACGCTGGGGTCGCTCGGGCCCGCGAACCAGACACTGCGCCGCGCCGCCATCGAGCGTTGTCTGGCCGAGCGAGATCCGACACTGGGCGAGGCCCCCGCCGTGCACGATGTCGACATCGACTTCGCCAATCCCGCGGCCGGACTCGAGGACGGCTGATATCCCTCCGGAGGACGACGTGTCGAGACCGGCGGGCGACTCCGGAGGCATGTCCCCCGAGTAGTGCTGCTCGCAGTGGGTGAGGGGGGCCGGGAAAACGACCAGGATCGCCGATCCGGCAGCGCCGTTGCGAAAGGGCATGCGCGAGTGAGCCACGAAGGGAGGCAGGGCGCAGCGTCGCTCGTCGGTTTCAATGCACATCTCGTCGGCAAGGCGGCGCAGCTGGTCGGCCGAGGTGTCCAGCACGGGGGGATTCGAGGCTCGGCCGCCGAATCGTTGTATAACCGCCCCCCATGCGCGCTCGACTCGTTGCCGCGGTCGCCTTCTCGTCGTTTCTTTTCGCGTGCGGTGGCTCCGAGCCGCCCCCGCCCGCGTCGGCGCCGCCGCCGGTCGTCTCCGCTGCACCCGTCGCATCGGCAACGCCGCCTCCACCCGCCGCGAGCGCCGCTGCGGTCGCTCCTCCCGAGCCAACCCCCGACGAGAGGAAGACCGTCGAGGAGCGCAAGAAGCTGAGCGACGAGCGCGCCAAGTGGCAAGAAGACAACAAGGCCGAAATCGCGCGGTGGACGCCCGAGGTGCACGCCGCCGCCAAGGCACTCGCCGACAAGGCCTACCCGAGCCTGACGGCCGCGATCAACGCGGCAGCGGCGGGCAAGGACCGCAAGCCAGGCAACGCCGATCGCGACAAGTACCGCCATCCGCTCAAGACGCTGGCGGTCTTCGGGCTCACGCCGTCGATGACCGTCCTCGAAGTCGGACCGGGCGACGGCTGGTACACGGAGCTGCTCGCCCCGACGCTTGCCGCCAAGGGCAAGCTCATCGTGACGACCCCCGATCCGAATGGCCCCGAGGACCAGTTCAGCACCTTCAACGGCCAAAAGCTCAAAGCGTTGCTCGACAAGTCGCCCGAATTGTTCGGCAAGGTGCAGGCGGTCGTCGTGGACGACAAGGCGCCCAAGCTGGGTTTGAACGGGACCGTCGACGCGGTGCTGCTGATGCGCGAGGTGCACGGCATGGTGAACTACGGGACGCTCGACGCGTGGCTGGGCGAGATCCACTCGGCGCTGAAGTCCGGCGGCATCCTCGGGATCGAGGACCACCGGGCGAAGCCCGACGTGGACCCTCTGGAAAGCTCGAAGAGGGGCTACCTGCCCGAGAAGTGGGTCGTCGAGCGCATCGAGGCGGCGGGCTTCAAGCTCGCGGGCAAGTCCGAGGTCAACGCGAACCCCAAGGACACCAAAGATTACTCGGCGGGCGTGTGGGCGCTGCCGCCCAGCTTGCAGCTCGGCGATCAGGACCGGGCAAAGTACCTCGCCATCGGCGAGAGCGACCGGATGACGCTCAAGTTCGTGAAAGTGGCGGACAAGCCCGCGGACGCGAGCGGGAAGAAGTGAACGGGGGCGCGCGGGCGCCGTGGCGCGGCTTGACGGCGGTCGGGCGGAGGCGAGGAGGGCATACGCGCTGCATCGCCGCGGTCAGCTCGCGTCGGCCACGAGCGGCTATCGAGCGGCACTTGCGCTCGATCCCGCGATGGCGGACGTATGGTTCGCCCTTGGCGCCCTAGAGCGCGCGCGTGGTGCTCTTGGCGAAGCCGCGCGCTGCTTGCGGCGCGCCCGAACGCTGCGCCACGACTGGCCGACGGCCGACCTGGAGCTTGGGCGAGCGCTCTTTCAGCTGGGCGAGGTCGATCAAGCGGTGAAGTTCGTTCGCCTGGCCGCGGACGCGTCGGACGTCGATACGCGTCGCGCGGCCGCGACCTTCTTGGCGGTGATCCTCCCGGGCAGCCCAAGGGCCGACAACCAAGCGATCCTCGAGGCACGCAGGCGATTTGCTCTCGTCGAGCGCGCGAGCCAACTGCCCCTCGCGATTCCCAAACCGAGGGCGATGCCACCGCCGGGAAAGATTCGCATCGGGTACGTGTCGGCGTTCTTCGGGTTCGCCAACTGGATGAGGCCCGTTTGGGGCGTCATAAACCATCATGACCGGACCGCGTTCGAGATCCATCTCTTCGCCGATGGCGCCCCGCCGAGCGAAGAGAGCGGATACCGCGCGCAGGCGAGTGACGTCGTCCACGAGACGACGCGAGCCACCAACGAGGGCCTCGCGCGTCGGATCGCACTTGCCGGGATCGACGTCCTCGTCGATCTCAACGCCTATAGCGCCCCAAGGCGCCTGGGCATGTTCATGCGGCGGCCGGCCCCCGTCCTCGTTGGATGGTTCAACAGCTACGCGACGAGCGGAATCGACGCTTTCGACTACATCATCGGCGATCCGGAGGTTGTACCGCCCAGCGAAGAGCGCTTTTACACCGAGCGCGTCCTTCGCGTTCCAAGGTCGTACATCGCGTTCTCCGTCCTGCACCCATGTCCCGAGATTGTGCCGCCCCCATGCGTCGCCGCGGGGCATCTCACGTTCGGGAGCTTGGCGTCCCAATACAAGATCACCGACGCCGTCGTCTCCGCTTGGTCGACCATCCTGAATGCGGCACCTGCGGCACGCCTCTTCATGAAGAACCGCGCGCTCGACGACGCGTCGACCCGGGCGCATCTCCTTCGGAAGTTCGCGCGTCGCGGGATCGGGCCGTCGCGCATCACGCTCGAGGGCTCCGCCGACCACTGGGCCTTCCTCGAGGCCCACGCGCGCGTGGACGTGGCGCTCGACCCGTTCCCCTACAGCGGGGGCGCGACCACCATGGAAGCGCTCTGGCAAGGCGTCCCCGTCCTGACGTTCAACGGCGACCGCTGGGCGAGCAGAACCAGCCGCTCGCTCGTCGTCGCCGCAGGGCTGAAGGACTGGTGCGAGACGAGCATCGAGGGCTACGTCGATCGCGCGATCGCCCTTGCCCGATCGCGACGCACCCCACCCATGCTCGCGTCGCTCCGCCGGCGCATGCGCGCGTGCCTGCGAAGCTCGCCGGTCTGCGACAGTGCTGGCCTCGCGCGTGTGCTCGAGGCGCTGTATGGCCAGATCGCTAGATCTCGATCCAGCCTTTGATAACCTTGTCGCTCGTCACGATGCCCGCGCCCCCGAGGCCGACGCCGCCCGCGACGTGCTTGAGATCGTCGTCGGAGAGCGCCGCGCCGTGCTTCTTCTTGTCCTTTGCAGGCGCCGCTTTCGTTAGAGGCTTTTTCTTGTCCTTGGTCTGGGCCATGGGCCGTCTCCTTTCGACTCGTCGTGGACACCTTTGACGGATGTGCGCGGAGGGAATTCAACCGCCGAGCAGGTCGCAGGGCAAGCCTGGTTCGTGCGGTTTCTCGTCGCGCGGCGATATGCTAGAGACGCCTTGTCCAGCTAGGCGGACACAGTCAAGCCGGAGGCAGCACATGCTCCACGTTCACTATTGGCCCACGCCCAACGGCAAAAAGATCACGATCTTCCTGGAGGAGGCGGGGCTCGAATACCGCATCGTCCCCTGCAACATCGGGCGCGGCGATCAGTTTCAGCCGAGCTACCTCGCGCTCAACCCCAACCATCGCATGCCCGTGCTCGTAGACGACGCCCCGATCGATGGCGGCCCGCCCATCGCCATCTTCGAGTCGGGCGCGATCCTCCTCTACCTCGCGGAGAAGTCAGGTCAGTTCTGGGCCAAGGATCTTCGCGGTCGCTACGAGATCACGCAGTGGGTCGTTTGGCAGGCGGCCAACCAGGGGCCAAAGACGGGCGAGCTCGGACACTTTCTCCGTCTCGGCGACAAGCAGGGCGATCAGTCGTACGCGCTTCGACGGTTCGGAGACGAAGTGAACCGCCTCTACGGCGTCCTCAACAACCGTCTCTATGACCGCCGCTATTTGGCCGGCGCGGACTACACGATCGCCGACATCATCTCTTACCCGTGGGTCGTGCACTGGAAGACCCAGAAGCAAGACCTCGAGGAGTTCAAGTACGTCAAGCGCTGGTTCGACGAGCTGAGCGAACGACCCGGTGTAAAGCGAGGGCTGGCCGCCGGCGCCGACTTTGCCGAGGACTTCTCGAAGTTGCCCCCCGAGGAGATCGAGCGCCGTACCAAGCTGCTCTACAACCAGCGCGCGCTTCCCACGCCGAGCTAGCTCTCGAGCTTCGCGCCCAGCAGCGCGACGAGCCGCCTCGATAGAAAGTAAAACTTGCCAGTATAACTTCCAATCGGCAGAGTCCCTCGATGGCTCGGGACACAACGAAGCGCAGCGAGCTCGTTGCCGACGAGCTGCGGCAGGTCCTCGGTGCCCTGACGCGCCGGCTGCGGGCCGAGTCCGCGACGCATCAGATCAGCCTGTCTGAGCAGACGGTCCTACGGCGCCTCCACGAGCTCGGACCCTCGACGACGGCGGCGCTGGCGCGCGCGGAGCTGGTCAAGCCGCAGTCGATGGGCGCGACGCTCGCGACCCTCGAGGAGGGGGGCTTCGTCGCCCGAAGCGCGGACGCGACCGACGCGCGGTGCCGCAACGTCTCGATCACCCCCGAGGGCCGACGCATCCTGGCCGAGGGTCGGGCTGCCCGGCAGAACTGGCTCGCGCTGGCGATCGCCGAGAAGCTCGACGGCGAGCAGCAACGCACGCTCCTGGCGGCGCTCGATCTGCTCCGACGGGTGGTCGGTTCGTGACGTCCCCGCTCTCGGCGGTGCCGCGCGCACCCGACAAGGCGACCCCACCTCGCGCAGACGTCCGGTCCGCCGCGTCGCTCGCTGTGGCGCTGGCGCCGGGGACGCTTCTCGCGGGGGTCGCCGGTGGAATCGCGTTTCCGATCTTGCCCATCGTGGGCCTACGCCTCGGCCTGTCGCTTCCGTTCATCGGCGTGATCCTCGCTGCGAACCGGGCGATGCGCGTGGTCTCCAGCCCGGTGGTCGGCGTGATGGCGGATCGATTCGGCGGCCGCCGGACGTTGCTCGTGGGGCTTGCCGTCCAGATCGTGGTGCTGGGCCTCTTCGCGCTCGGGATCGCGACCGGCTGCGCGGGCCCCCTGTTTCTGGCGGGTCGGTTGCTGCACGGGCCGGGGTCGGCCTGCGTCTTCATCGCAGCGCAGGCGCTCGCGATCCACGCGGGTGGGCCGTCGCAGGGCGGGCGCGCGGCGGGCACGGTCCGCGCTGCCATGGTGCTCGGCGTCCCGATCGGACTGGCCGCGGGCGGCCTGCTCTCCGATGCCGTCGGCGACGCCGCCACGTTCGCGATCGCGGCCGCCGCGGTCGTGCTTGCGCTCATCGCCGCTTACTTGCGAGTGCCCGACTGGCGCGGCCCCCTCGGCAGGCGCACGCCACTCGCGGAGGCGCTGCGCGGGATGCGGGATCGGCGCCTCTTCGCCCTCGGCGCGCTAAACCTCGTGATCAACTTCTCGGTCGGTGGAATGATCCTCACGACGCTCGCGCTCCTCGTCCACGAACGCCACCTCTCCTTGTTTGCACGGAACGAGCAGGGGACGGCGGGCCTTCTCATGGGATGGATGATCGTCGTCGACGCGGGGCTGACGCCGTTTGCCGGCCGCATCGGCGATCGGTGGCGCGCTCACGCGCGGGTCGCGACGGGCGCGATGGTGTTGCTCGTGGCCGGGCTCGCGGTCGTCGGTCTCTCCCACGGAGCGAGAGGACTGGCGATGGGCCTGGCGCTCATCGGCGCAGGCGGCGCGGGCCTCGGGCCCTCGCTGCTCGTCATCATGGGCAACATCGTGCCGCCGGATCGACGAGGGACGGGCGTCGGGCTCATGCAGTTCTGCGGCGACGTCGGTGGGACGCTCGGACCGCTCGTGGGCACTGCGTTGCTCGCCGGCTCGACCGCGGTGCCCTACCTCGGCACCGCGGCCCTTGCCGCCTGCTCCGTGCCTCTCGCCGCGTGGCTAGGGAACGTCGAGAAGCGGGCGGCTGCCCCCCCGCCCCCGAACCGCTCCTGACTCTCGAGCTCGGGGCGAGGGCCGGCACGCACTACTTGGTGCCCTTTCCCTTCGCCGAGCGCTTGGCCACGGCCACGCGGCCCTTTCGCTTTGCGCGGCCGTGGACCGGCCGACCCGTGAGCAAGCCTCGATAGGCTTGGAGAGAGTCGTTCGCGACGGCGATTCCCTTCTCGGTGATCTCGTACTCGCGGAGCTCCTTGCTGTGAGGGTTCCCGCGCATCTTGACGACCGCCATCACTTTTCGCAGGCTTCCTTCGATCTCTACGTAGCGCTGCAGGATGATCCCGTCCGTCAAGAACGACAGGCCGGCGGGGCCCAGGCGGAGCTCGGCGAACGAATCCGTCACGTCGGCAGTCAGCATCACCGTCACCCCGAGGGCCGTGAGGGTGCCGAGCACCCGGTAGAGCGACTCGCGAAAATCGTCGCGGAACGAAGGCGCGAGCGCAAGCTCGAAGCCCGAGACCGAATCGATGACCAAGCGCTTCGCTCCGAGCTTGGCTACGAAGTCGTGCAGCTCTTCGAGCGTTTCGTCGACCGAGAGGTCGAGCGGCCGGATGTACATCAACTGGAGCTTGTCCTGTCGGATGAGGCGTTCGAGCTCGGCACCTCGCGAGATTGTCTTGACGTACTGCCTCGGGCGTCGCTCGAAGACGGCGATGGCCGCCGGTTCGCCATGGGCCACGCCCTCGAGGATGAACTGCGTGGCCAGGGTCGTCTTGCCCGAACCGGAGGGCCCCGCGACGAGGACCGAATAGCCGGCGGGAATGCCGCCCCCGAGCATCTCGTCGAGCCCGCGGATCCCGGTCTTCTTCAATTCCGTCCGCGCCCGACCTGGGTCGCTCGGGGCGGTCGCGGCGGGCGCCACGACGGGCGACGGAAGGCGCGAGAAGATGCGCATCCCGTCGTCCGACAGCTTGACGGTGTGCAGGCCGGGGACGGGCGCCTGGCCGCGCATCTTCATCACCTGGACCCGGCGCACCATCGAATTGCGGACGACGGTCTGGTGAAGCCACACGATGCCATCCGCAACGGTGAAGACGGGATTGCTCTGGCTCTCGTGCTCCAGGTACTCCCCGATGAGAAATGTCGTCGCCTCGTAGGTCGTCAGCGTGATGGCCAGGAGCTGAACGAAGCGCTCGAGGTTCATCTTCTCTTCGAGCGGTCCGTTCGCGGCGCGCACGACGGAACGGAAGGAATCGACGATGACGATGCGAGGGGCGCTTGCATCGAGCTCCCGGCGGATGCGCTCGAGCACCCGCGTGAGGCCGCCTTCGATCATGTCCTCGCCGAGATGGACGAACCGTACGACGCCGTTGATCTTCGAGCTGTCGAAGAACGTCAACTGCTGCTGGTAGCGCAGCATCTTGACCGCCGGTTCGCCGAAGATGGTGAAGTAGACGGCCTTCTGGTCCTCCCTCGCGTTGCTGAACATGAACTGGTGGGCGAGCGTGGTCTTGCCCACCCCTGGCCCCCCGGCGACCAGGTTGAAAGAGAACTCGGGCAAACCGCCTCCGAGCACCGTGTCGAGGCCGGGGATGCCGGTCGGGATCTTTCGAATCTCAACTCTGTCCGTCATAATTTCTCCGCCGAGTCGATCGCGTACGCGATCGCGTCGGGCCAGGTGGGAGACAGGAGCCGCAACGCAAGTTCAGTTCCGATCAAGGTCGAGAGGAGGACCAGGAAACGCGCGAGGAGGGCGACGCCCACAGCCTGAATCAGGGCCGGTTCCTGGCCTTCGAGCCAGGACGCGAGGTTCTCCGGAAAGGGCTCGACGCTGAATCCCACGGCACCGTCGAGACGCGGATACTCCGCCCTCGCCATTTGGATGGTACGCGCCATCATCGCTGCAAACCCGGCATCGCCGATCATGGGAGAGAGGGCCTGTGCCAGCTTCTCATGGATGCGCTTCACGATGCCCGCAACATCCGTGGTGGTCGCTTCACGCACCGCCTGCGCATAGATTCGCTCGGCCAGTTGCAGGGCCGACGTCCGATCCATCACGCGCACAGTGCGCGCACGGTACAGCGATTTGGCGTTCGGACACGTCGAAAATTGTTCGTGCGCCTTGTCGAGCCCAAGGGGTTGCGGCAATTGTCGGGGGCGGATGGGCACGCATCATCCCGGGGGCGACGGCGATCCGACCGACGGGCCGACGGACCCGGCTGTGCTCTTGAGGGACGCGAACGAACGGCTGGTCCTCACGGCGTTGCGAACGCAGGAACTCCTCGAGGCAGCCGAGGCCTTCCGGCTCTTCGTCGAAGGCGTTGAAGATCGACGACAACGAAGACGCGCACGCCATGGTCAGCGCGCTGCTCGCTGCTGTCGGACACGATACGCGCGTTGCCGTCGACGGGCCTCACGCACTCGAGATCGCGCGCGAGTTCCAGCCGCACATCGTCCTGCTCGACATCGGCCTGCCCGAACTCGACGGACTCGAGGTGTGCCGCCGGGTCCGGGCCGACGGGTACGCGGTGCCGGTGCTGATTCTCACCGCCCGCGCCGACGAGGTGGACACGGTGGTCGGCCTGGACGCGGGCGCCGACGACTACGTGACCAAGCCATTCCGGCTGGCCGAGCTGCTCGCCCGGGTCCGTGCCCTGCTGCGCC
>PLIR01000008.1 GCA_003139415.1 Myxococcales bacterium
TAGCCTTCCATTTCCGACCCTGATCAATTCTGAGGCGAGCGCTCGAATTGATGGCTCCCACGCACGAATCAGGTCGCGCGTCCTTGCGTCGAAACTCGTCCGCGTGGCCATCTCGTCCCAACCGCGTTGCCGGCACACGTTGCTGACGGCGAGATAGTCGCCCCTCTCGCCGGGACCATGGCCGCGCCCGAGGAGCATCTCGGTCGCCAGCGGCCCCGCAAGCAATCCCATGACCTCCTGCTCGGCACGCTCGTCCGTCACCGTCTCCGCGCCCCACGCCGTGGGGTCGGTCAGCGGGACAAGCCGTACGTAGCCCTTGTCCTCACCCACCTCAATGAAATCCATGGGATGGCCGAACGAGTAGTGGACGACGGCGTGCCCCGCCTCGTGCGTGCAGATGAATTCTCGGTCGAGCCTTACCGGGGAGTCCGGCAAGCCGAAACGAGCCAGTTCCTCCCCTCCTGCTGCCGCACGTATCCGGGCTACGTTGAATCGCGGCTCGAACTCCAGGAGCGCCGCCGCGAGAATTCGTGCACTTTGCCAATCGCCCTTCGGGCTGGGGTTAGGGTGCGCCGTCCATGTGCAGCCACCGTCGGAGCTTGTCTCAACGTTAAGGGGGCAGACGGCGCGATGGAAGGCGTCCTCGATGTCCTGGGTCGTGGCCGCCTCCTCGACCGCGATGCTGAGTTTCGCGCCGATCGGGTTGTCAGTCAGTTCCCAGGTGGTGTCATCGAATCCGGTCCCACGTACGTGGACGTACTTGCGTAGCATCATTCCGTACCGTTCCTGTAGTCGGGCCGGCTCAGCGCACGGCGATACTCCCCGAGTAGAGCGCGGCTGCCTCCCGGAGTGTTCTCGCCGGTGGAAAGTCGTCCTCGAATACCTCCCAGTCGAGGACCGGGACGATGTCCGTGCAGAGCGAGTAGCCCTCGCTTCCTGAGATGAGAATGCCATGCACGTCGATCGAGTCCGGAGCTACGAGAGGTCCGCCGCTCGCCCCTCCGAGGGTTGGGAAGACCGGCGAGGCGGGACGACGCTCGTGGCGTACGTCGGGAACCGTGGAGCGATACTCACCCCGCGAGGGTGGTGCTCCAAGACCTCGCCCTCGAAATAGTCGGGGCCGTGGAACTTGAAACGCTGCCATGGCTGGCCGGTGCCGTCGAACGCCGTCTCGGTCTCGGTCTGCACCGCCCCCAAGACCGCGACATGCGCGCCCGGTTTAAGCCGACGACTCGCAAGGGTCATCGGGAACGGCTTCGTACGCTCCGTCGGGTCCACGAGGGCCTTGCCCAGAGCGACATCGGCGGTGGGATGTCGCTTCAGAAAGAGCACGGGCAGGCGAGCCAACCCGAACGCACTGATGATCATGACCTGCAGCGCCGGCATGAACGCCGGGCAACCATCAACGACGTGCGCCGCCGTGAGGAACAAGCCGTCCGAGGAGATGAAGAACGCAGTTCCATGTTCGTCATGCTTGTACCGGAGGGCGCCGTCCACCTCGTGCCATGGAATCAGGGCGCCCGCAGCCTGCATCGGCGGGACGTTTTGGTTGGCCCAGGGGGAGATCTTCCCCATCCTTGTCAGTTTACCACGACCGCTCGCCTCATGCGGGTCACCTCCCCGTCGATTCTCGGTACCCGGCGAGGTCGATGACCGCGGCCACGGCTTGGCTCATCTCCTCCTGGCTGACGGTCGAGTAGTGGGCGTGCATGCGGTCTCGAGGTGGTTGTTTATCGCCATCGCTACGATGTCCCGGACGCGGCGACCCCGGGCGGCGCGTCATTTATGAACGGTACGTCCGGCTGAGCGAGGGCGGTGGCGTCAAGCCTCGTGCCCCGAACCCCGGCTCCTGTGGCTCGAATGGCCTTCACGAGGACGGGGCGATTCCCGGGGTCGCGCAGAACATGCACGGCTTCGTCTAGGATATGGAGCAGCGACTCGACTTCCTCGGGCTTGGCCTCGCGATCGCCGTGAATCACCTGATTGCGCACCCGATAGACTCCGGGCATCGCATCGATAAGCTCCTGCTTCACGGGTTGAACGTTCGCTAGAAATTTCATCACAAGGTCGAGGCTCGAACGCAAGGCGGGCGCAGAGTCGTCGACCTCCGCAACCGCCTTGCGGATGGCCCCTTCAAATCTCGTGAACCCGTCGATAAAATCGAGCGTCGCACTTCTCTCGTCCACAATGGCGTCGGATGGCAGCTTGGCCTCTGGCGCCTCTTGATCCACAAAGCGCACACGGCGCCAGACGCTCTCTTCGACGTTCGAGCGTACCCACCCTTGCAGGTCGGCGTCGAACTCGCGCTGGAGAATGTCAGCCAGTGCAGAGAACGCGGTTTGCATGTGGTAATCCATCGTCACGTCGTCCACAGATCCGTAGCGGTGCTGGATCGCGTTCCGTTCATCGATCAGCAGCTCGATCCGAGCCTGCATAGGCATGCGCTCGACCCCCCACAGCTTCGCCAAGGACAGCATCGCGCCGTGCGGGTTGAGTGTGCGGTTCCCATCCTTCTCGTAGATCGAGACGTTTTTCTCCACGAGGGTAGCCTTGATCGCCAACTCGACTGCTTGGGCGAGACCGAGCACCGCAAACTTGCGGTGGCGAGGTTGTTTGCCCACGTAGCTTTCGAGGGCGTGCTCGAACACTTCCAGGGCGAACCGCATTATCGGGGACGACTGCGGCAGCGAGACATCGACCATCCAACGAGCGTACGCGGGTCATCTGTCGCCCGCTAGACGACGCGGACACCTCTCAGGAATCCTGCCGCGTCGCGCGCCTGGAGGGTCATGGACCTCCGATCGGGGGTCGACGGCGATCTTGATCCTGACGTGATCTTCCGTCGGCAAGAGCGGCGTGGAGCGGGTGCTCCGGCGGGCGTAGGCTACGCCGGATGGTCGACGCTGATCGTCTCCTGGCCAGGGTCGAGTGGGAGCCCTTGCGCACTGAACAGAAATGGGACCTGCTCGAGCCCTCTCTACATCTGCCGCCCGGTTCCGAGACAATCACCGTCAGGAGGGATGACTCGTACCACCTGGACGTGACACTCACCGGTCGCTGCACGTCGAGCGACGCGGGAGCGCTGCAGGCGAAGCTGGACGGGAACCACGTGCCAGGCGAATTCGCGCGTGGTCCCGATCTGGCGCTTAAGACGATGGGTGGATCCGTCACCATCGAGGGATACCTCCCGTGCGGATACTCGTTCGAGTTTCCGGATCGAGATTGGCCTTCCCCCGTTTTCGTGGA
>PLIR01000384.1 GCA_003139415.1 Myxococcales bacterium
CAGCATCGACGGCCGCGACCCCGGAGTCGAGCCGCTCGACAAGCTCGTCAAGCACCTGCGCGGCGCCCCCGGCTCGCACGTCCGGGTCGGTGTGCGGCGCGGCGGCGCCCCGGAAATCCTGTCCTTCGATCTCGTGCGCGAGATCGTCCACGTGCAAAGCGTCTCGTCGAAGCTGCTCGCCGACCGGGTGGCGTACGTGCGAGTCAAGCAGTTCCAGGAGCGGACGCACGACGAGCTGCTCGCGGCGGCGGCGAAGCTCAGGGCGCGCGCGGGTGGCGCGCTCGCCGGGATCGTCCTCGACTTGCGCGGCGATCCGGGGGGGCTCGTCGACCAGGCCGCCGACGTCGCCGACGAGTTCCTCGACGACGGCGTCATCTACACGACGCGCCACCGCGGACAGGTCGTCGACGACGTGCGCGCCCGGTCGGGAGGGGCATTCGCGCGCGAGCCGTGCGTCGTCCTCGTCAACCAGTACACCGCCAGCGCCTCGGAGCTCTTGGCGGGCGCGCTGCAGGACCACAAGCGCGCTACCGTCGTCGGCGAGCCGACGTTCGGCAAGGGCAGCGTGCAGTCGATCATCGCGTTGCCGGGCGGCGCGGGGATGCGCCTCACCATCGCGCGGTACTACACGCCGAGCGGCCGCGCGATCCAGGCCGATGGCATCCACCCCGACGTCGTCGTCGAGACGCCGAAGGAGCCGGGGATCGTCTCGTACCGCGAGAAGGATCTCGCGGGGCACCTCGCGCCCGAGTCGGCGAGCGCCGCGAAGCCGGAGGCAAAGGCGGCGCGCGTGATGGTCGTGGACGGGGGTGCGGCCGAGGAGCCGCTCGACACGGGCGGAAGCGAGGCTCGCGGCGTGCCGGACGATCCGGCGAAGGGCGGCGACGCCGTGCTCAAGATCGGCTGGCAGGTGCTGCACCAGGCGATGCACCGCTGATTGCTACGACCTTCGTGCTTCGCGCTTCGCCCGGCGCGCGAACCTCTCGAGCAGGAGGTCGACGGCTTGGAACAGCGCGCGGTTGCCGTCCTGCTTGTGCCTGCCGACGTGCCCGGCAAACTTGGGGGCCTCGCGCAGGAAGAGGCGCACGAGGTCCGCGTCGATCTTCTCGGCCTCTAGACCGTAGCCGAGGTGTTCGAGGTAGCGGGCGTTGAGCACCTGCTCGTACTGGTTTTGCACCGGCACGCTGAGGATCGGCTTGCCCAGGTAGATGGCCTCGCCGATGAGCGACAGCCCGCCGTTGGTGACGACCGCCTGCGCCGTGGCGAGGTCCTCGACGAACCCCGTCTCGCTGAACTCCTTCAGCACGAGGTTGCCGCGGCGCCCGTTCTTGCGAAGGCCGTAGACGATGAACCTCGCACCGCGCACGCGCTCGAGTTCGTCGAGCAGCCGCGTGTCGCTCGTCGACGTCTGGTAGACGAGGACGTGATCGCCCGGGCGGGCGTCCTTCCTTGCCGCCAGGATCTCCTTGCGCACGATGGGCGGGACGAGCGTCGTGTCGTTCTCGCATTTGCCCCGGATGGGGGGCTCGAAGAACGACGTGATGAGGTAGTGGTCGCACCCGGGCAGCTTGGCGCGGACGAAGGCCTTGGTCATCTCGTAGTCGAGCTTGGCCTTGTGCTTGGCAAACTTCGGCAGCTTGCAGCGGCTCAGGATCTGCTGGTTGTCGATCGACACGACGGGGAGGCGGTGACGCTTGCCGAAGAAGTACGCAAACGAGTCGAAGTCGCTGAAGACGGCGTCTGGCTCGAACTTCGCGACCGCGCGAAAGTACGCGCTGACGTTCGCGGCCAGCATCGAGGGCGCCGCCAGCATGTTGCGCGCGAAGGTGCCGTCGCGGTCCAAGCGGTTGTCGACGTAGCGCAGCGTGAGCCCGCGGATCTCGACGACGTCGGCGAACGTCTTCGAGAGCATGCCGTGCGCCCGGCCGCTGACGACGATCTTCACCTCGTGCCCCTTCGCCACGAGGTGCTCGCAGACCACCTTGCTCCGGGTCGCGTGCCCCATCCCCTCGCCGACGACCCCGTAGAGGATCCGCATCACCGGACACTCTACCCGATCTCCCTGTCATCCTGAGCGAAGCGAAGGACCCCACTCGCGCCGTCTGGTCCTTCGCTTCGCTCAGGATGACAGCAAGCTTTTCAGCCCCGGACGCGGATCGACCAGGTCAGCTTGGCGAGGCTCTTCATCACGTTCGGGACGCGCTTGAACAGGTTGATGCTGGGCGGCCGCTTCTCGATGATGTGGACCGGGACCTCCTTGATGATGATCCCGGCGCGGTCGGCGCGGATGACGAACTCGCTCGCGAAGACGTCCTTCTCGACGAGGCACGCGCGCACGACGTCGAGCAGCGCTTGCCGCCGGAAGGCCTTGAGCCCGTGCGTGTCCGTGCCGCGGAACCCCAGCATCACCTTGAGCAGCGTCGAGTAAGCGATGCTGGCGGCGTGCCGGATGAAGGGCCGCTCGTCGGCCGCGCCCGTCGCGAGCTTGCTGCCGATGACGAGGTCGGCGGCGCCCGTCTCGAGGATGCCGATGGCGCGCTGGTGGAACTCGGTGTCGCACAGGTCGATCTCGTCGCAGAGCACCAGGCTGCCGCGGGCGAGGAGGATCCCCTGCTTTAGGGCCTTGCCGTAGTTCGGCTCGCCCATGCTGATGATCTTGACCTGGCCGTCGGTAGGGTTCGGGTACTTGGCGGCCAGCTCGTGGCCGATCTGGATCGTTTTGTCCTTCGACCCATTCTCGGCCAGGATGATCTCGTAGCTCCATCCGAGGGGCTTGAGCCGCTCGCGCAAGTCGACCACGGCGGCGTGGAGGATGGCCTGCTCGTTGTAGATGGGGATGACGATCGAGATGCGCGGTTCGATGGTGGCGGCGGGGGTCACGGATCGCTCCAAGGCAGGCGTCAGGGGCGTCACGGGGACGTGCACCTACTACGAGATCCAGCGGGAGACCAGCGCACGCGCCTCGACGATGTTGTCTTCGATGGCGCAGTACGTCCAGCGGCCATACCGGCCGAGCGACCAGACCCCGTGCCGCTCGAGCACGGCGGCGAGTCGCGCGTGCTCCGCCAGCGACGCCTTGGTGATGTGAACGTACGCCGGGTCGAGGACGACGGAGTGCTCGGCGACGAGGCGCTGGCCCGTCACGACGCCCTCGCGCCCGAGGTCCGTGAGCACGCGGTCGCGCAGCGCCCGCAGACGGTCGTCGCCGAGCGGCGCTTCCTTCGGGAACCCGATCTCGACGTACAGGCTGAGGCGGTCGGTGTCGAAGATGTTGTCGTACCACCCGGCCCGGTAAAAGACGGTCTCGCGGTCCGGGTAGTAGACCCAGTGGACGTCCTTCTGGCCCTTGCCGTCGAACCCCAGGTTGAAGACGAGCACCTTGTTCCACGTCCAGACGGCCGGGTCGTGCTCCAGGGCGCACATCGCCACGAACCGGTTGAAGGGCGCGCTCGACACCAGCCGGTCGAATCGGATCTCCCGCCGCGTCGTCCGCGCGACCTTGCGGGCGAGGTCCACCGCGACCAGGCCCTCGCCGAGCGCGACGCCGTCCGGGCGCACGGCGCTCGCGATGGCGTTCACGTACTCGATGGCGCCCCCTTCGGGGTACGTGAACGTCGCGTTGTAGCTCGCGTTGTCGGGCGCCTTCATGTTCCGGACGATGTCGGTCAGGTCCGCGTAGGGGAAGAACCGCCCCATCGCGTCCTTGTCGAGAGAGGCGAGGTCGCAGGCGTAAAGCTTCTCGTTGTAGGGGACGAGGAACTTGTCGCAGATGCTGGCGCCGAAGCGCGCGAGGAGCATCTCCTTGAAGTTTCGCTCCGGGAGGGGCTCGCCGCGCTTCACGTCGGTCGAGCGGGCGAAGTACACGTCGTGGAGGCAGTCGATGAACTCCGCCTGCGGGAGCTGGTGGATGTTCTTCTGGAAGGGGAAGTCGACGCGGCCGCCCTTGTAGGCGACAAAGCTTCGCTTGTTGACGACGCGGATGCGCTGTCCCGTCATCCGATCGCGGAGATACTTCTCGATCTCGGGGTGCTTGAAGTGAAAGAAGTGCCCGGAGTAGTCCCAGACGAAGCCGTCCTTCTTGACCGTCTTGCACCAGCCGCCAATGGCGGTGTCGGACTCGAGCACGAGGTAGTCTGTGTCGCCGGCGTCGGACAGCGCCGCGGCCGTCGCGAGTCCTGTGATGCCCGCGCCGACGATGAGCGTCTTGACCGACTCCATGCCCCGCTCAGGCCTCGCGGGTGCCGCGCGTGGCACGCGGATAGCTGCCGAGGTGCTTGACCAGCGGACACGACTCGCGCAGGCGCGCCATCGAGCGCGCGACGTTGGCGTCGTCGCGGTGGCCCATGAGGTCGGCGAGAAAGACGTAGTCCCACGACTTCTCGCGGCTCGGGCGCGACTCGATGCGCGACAGGTTGATGCCCTCCTCGTCGAACACCGCGAGCGCGCGAACCAGCGCGCCTCGCCCATCGCGCACGCTGAACGCGACGGTGGTCTTGTCGTCGCCGGTGCGGGCGGCGTCCTCGTGGCCGACGACGACGAAGCGGGTGAAGTTCTCGGCGCGGTCCTGGATCCGCTCGCGCATGACGGGCAGGCCGTAGAGCTCGGAGGCGAGGCGGCTGGCGATGGCGGCGCCCCCCGGATCGGTCAGGGCCTCGCGCACGGCGCTCGCCGTCGACGACGCCTGGACGAGCTGCGCGCCGGCGAGGTGCTTGGCGAGCCAGAGCCGGCACTGCCCGAGCGGCTGCGCGTGCGAGTAGACGCGCTCGATCGACGCGAGACCGGAGGCGCGCGTCAGCAGGCACTGCGAGACCTCGAGGTTCAACTCCGCGCTGATGAGGAGGTCGCCGGCGACGAGCGCATCGACCGCGTGCGGCACCGAACCTTCGGTCGAGTTCTCGATGGGGACGATGCCGTACGTCGCCTGGCGGCGCGACACGGAGTCGAACACGCCGTCGAACGTGGTGGCCTCGGAGTACGTGGCCGCCAGGCCGAAGAACGCCCGCGCCGCCGCGTGCGAGAACGTCCCCTCCGGCCCGAGGTAAGACACCTTGAGCGGCTCCTGGAGCGAGAGGCACGCGCTCATGACCTCGCGGTAGACGGCGCGGATCGAGTCGGCGGGGAAGCGCGCCGCACGGGCGGCCAGCCGGTCGAGCACCTGGCGCTCGCGGTCCGGGTCGTACTTGGGGAGCTGGGCCGCCTGCTTGGCGCGCGCGACCTCTCCGGCGACGCCCGCCCGCTCGTCGAGGAGGCGCAGGATGTCGTCGTCGATGGCATCGATGCGCTTTCGCAGGTCGTCGAGAGACACGGGGCCCCGAGAGTAGCGCAACCGCGCGGCCCGGCGAGCCGATGGGACAGCCGATAGGACGGGAGCGGGCGGCCCTATCGCGGCGTTCGGCCGCAGTGGGGGGGGGGGGGGGGGGGGGG
>PLIR01000081.1 GCA_003139415.1 Myxococcales bacterium
GCCGTGGTTGAACGCGAGGTAGATGAGGGCCGGCGCGATCACGCCTCCAATGGCGGCGACCACCGGCAAGAGGACCGCGCGCCGGTCGGCGAGCGCCCCGGCCGTCATCTCACGACGGATCTCGAGCCCCACGAGAAGGAAGAAGGCCGCGAGCAAGCCCTCGGAGCAAAACTGCCCGACGGTCATCGAGAGCCACCGGTGAGAACCGAAGATGAGCGTCGAATCGATCACGGACCTGTACGTGTCGGCGACAGACGAGTTTGCGCAGGCCATGGCAGCCAGCGCGGCCAGCAAAAGCACGAGGCCGCCGGACGCAGGAAGGCTCGCAAATGCCCGTCCGGCGCGTTCGACGCGCGCAGCGAACGGTCGCTCGAGCATCTCCAGCATGGAGTAGAAGTCCCAGGCGCCGTCGTAGCGCACGCCGTCGACGAACAGCGTGGGCGTGCCGGTCACCCCGTTGGCGCGTCCCTCCTCGAGGTCCTCGTTCACGATCATCCGCGCACCGTCGCCCGCCATGTCGGCGGCGAATCGAGCGACGTCGAGGCCGAGCTCGCGGGCGACATCGAGCAGCTGGCGCTCCGTGATAGGGGGCTCGAGCCCGAAGATGCGATCGTGCATCGGCCAGAATGCTCCCTGCTTGCCGGCGGCTTCCGCGGCACGAGCCACGAGCTCGGCGCCAGGGTGCGCGCCCTCGTTGGGGAAGTGCCTGAACACGTAGAGCAAGCGATCCCCGAGGGCCTCGCGCAGCCGCTCGAGCACCGGCAAGAGCCTCCGGCAGTACGGGCACAAGAAGTCGCCGTACAAGACGACGGTGACCGAGCCCTGCGCACCGCCGCCGCCGCGCACGTGGTCGTGCGCGGGGTCGACTTGCCGCTGGAGACGGAAGGTCGAAAGCCCTGCGCCGTGCATACGCCGCGCAGTCTACCCTCCTTCGAGTTGCCGCTCGCGCACCCGCAGCAGGGCGCAAAGTCTCCCGGCGCCTCGGAGGGTTCAGACAGACGCACACCACCTTCGCCAGGCCTCGCGATAGGCTCCCTCGAGGTTGCGCGCGAAGCGAGGCGCGTCCATCAGCGGCGAGCTCTCCATGCGTGCCCGGAGGCTTGCCCGGAGGGCAGCGAGCCGATCGAGATCCTTCGCCAGTCCGGCCGCGATCGCCACGTACTCGTCCTGGGTCCTGGCCACGAGCTCCGGGAGCCCCAGGTTCATCGCCTGGCCCAGTCCCGCGCGGCCTACGACCGTCTGGCCCACCATCGTGACCACCGGGACGCCCATCCAGAGCGCATCGAGGCTCGTCGTGTGCCCATTGTACGGCAGCGTGTCGAGGCACACGTCGATGTCTCGATACGTCGCCAGATACGCCGGGCGGGGCTGCCGGCCAACGAGCTCGATGCGGTCGGCCGCGATTCCGTGCGCTTCGAACCGCGCGAGCACCGGCTCCGCCGCTCTACCCGCCCCGGCGAGCAAGACAAACCTCGAGCCGGCCTCTTCGTGAAGAACGCGTGACCAGAGCGCGACAACTCCTTCGTTGACCTTGCAGAACGCGTTCAAGCACCCGAAGGTCACTCGCCCCTTCGAGCGCGTGGGCAGGGCGTCGACCTCCACGTCGCTCGTCAAAGGGTCGTAGCACCAGAACGTGTCGGGGAGCCGGAGGGAGGCCTCGGCGTAGACGTCCCTGTCGTCGCTTCCCGGCGGATCGAGGAACGGATCCGTGATGCGGTAGTCCATGGTGGAGAGCCCGGTCGTTCCGGGGTAGGCGAGCCACGCGATCTGAACCGGCGCCGGCTTGCGGGCGAAGACGAGGAGCCGGTTGTGCTTCGCGTGCATCGTCAGGTCGACGAGGACGTCGATCCCGTCTTCGCGAATGACGGCGGCCGCGCTCGCGTGGTCCAGAGAGACGACGTTTCGCCAATGATCGACCCGCTCTCGCGTCCGGTCCGTGAGGTCGTCCGGTGAGGCGACCGACGCGTAGCAGAAGATCTCGAACCGCCGACGGTCGTGCTGGGCGAGCAGCGGAAGGAAGAAATGAGAATTGGCGTGGTGACGGAAATCCGGGGAGACGTAGCCCACGCGCAGGCGGCGCTCCGGGCTCCGGTCGTTGCGGTGCGGCGCGATGGCGCCCGCGAGAGGCGCGGCGTGCCGCTCGTCCCAGCGTCGCGCCTCTTCGAGGATGGCCCGCGCGTCGCACTTCGGATCGAAGTGCAGGTGAAAGACGAGGCTCGAGTGCTGCGCGGCGTCGGCCGGGCTCATCGCGAGGGACCTGCGATAGGCGGGGATCGCCTCGTCGATTCGGCCGAGTGCCGACAGGGCGCTGGCCACGTTGCCGTGGACGCCGGTCAGGCTCGGGTCGATCTCGAGAGCGCGGCGATAACTCGCGATGGCCTCGTCGTGCCGATCGAGCTGGGCGAGCATGTTGCCGATCTCGCAGTGGGCGCCGCCAAGGTTCGCATCGTGTTCGAGGGCACGGCGCAAGAGCGCCATCGCGGTCTCCGTCTCCCCGTCCAGACCGACCGACATGCCGATTTCGGCGAGCGCTCGCGCGAACGCCGCGAGGACGGGCCTGGGCTCGGCGCGCCCCTCGCGTTCGTGCTCCCCCCGCAGGGGCCCAGGCAGCCGCTTGATCTTCAGCTCGGCGGCCCTCTCGAGGGAGGCGATCGCCCCGTTCGGGTCATTCGTCTTCGCCCGCAAGAGTCCCAGGTGGTAGTGCGCCTCCGCCAGGTCCGGCTTGAGTGCGATCGCCCTCCCGAGAGCCGTCGCAGCCTCCGGGTACCGTCCGACCCTGCGAAGCGCCCCGCCGAGGTTCATGTGGAACACAGCCTCGCTGGGCTCGAGCGTCGCGGCCCGTGTGAACATTTCGACGGCCTCGTCGAACCGTCCCGATCCCATGCCGAGCACGCCCAGGAGGAAGGCGGCCTTGGGATGGTTCGGATCGTGTGCGAGCACTTCACGATAGAGACGCTCCGCGTGCGCCAGCTCTCCGCTCTGGTGATGCAACGCGGCCGCGCGCAGCACTGGCACGAGGTCCTTCGTCAGCTTCTTCACCTCCCTCGGGCCCCCAGAGTAGCCGTCGGGGAGCCGGTCGCTACACTCACTCAGGTTTCATCATGGTGGATGCCACCTTCTCCGCCAGTCGTACTGTCAGCGCTCACCAGCCGGGGCCGGGCGACGAGCGCCGCCAGCTCACCGTGTTCTTCTGCGATCTCGTGGGGTCCACATCGCTGAGCGAGGCGCTCGATCCGGAGGACTTGGCCGACGTGCTCGGCCAGTACCAGCGCTCGTGCATCGAGGTCTTCGACCCGCTGGGGGGGTACGTCGCGCAGTACCTCGGCGACGGCGTCCTCGCCTACTTTGGCTTTCCGCTCGCCCACGAAGACGACCCCATCCGGGCGGTGCGGGCCGGGCTCAGGATCGTCGAGTCGGTGGATCGCCTGAACGAGCACGTAGCGCGCCGCCATGGCGTGCGTCTCGCCGTGCGCATCGGCATCCACACGGGCCTCGCGGTCATGAGCCGCGTCGGCTCGGGGAACAATCGCGCCGATCTGGCGCTCGGCGAGACGCCCAACATCGCCGCGCGCGTCCAGGCCGCCGCCGATCGAGACACCGTGGTCATCAGCGGTTCCACCGAGCGCCTCATTCGCGGCTGGTTCGAGTACGAGTCGATGGGGAGCCCGCGGCTCAAGGGCCTATCGCAACCTGTCGCGCTGTACCGTGTGTCGAAGTCCAACTACGGCCGCACGACCTTCGACATCGCCAAACTGCGCGGCCTCTCCCCGCTCGTGGGGCGAGGCCAGCCGCTGGCCCAGCTGCTGGACGCCTGGCGGTTGGCAAAGGGCGGTCACGCGGGCGCCGTTCTCATCGCGGGCGACGCCGGCATGGGCAAGTCTCGTCTCGTCGAAGAGTTGAAGACGCGCGCGGTGGTCGACGGCGGATCGGTGCTGGAGCTTCGCGCGTCTCCGGATCACGACCGGAGCGCGCTTCATCCGCCGATCGACCTGCTCGAGCGATCGTTCGGCTTCACGTCGGCCGAGACGTCCGAGCAGCGCCGCGACAAGTTCGATCGCGCGTGCGACGCGCTGCCGTACGCGACGGCGGAACTCCGCAAGGTGCTTGCCACGATTCTCTCGATCCACAACGACGACGACCCGCCACTTTCCACCACCGGCGTCCTCCGGATGCGGCAGATTCAATCCGCGCTCGCGACGTGGCTGCTCGAGTGTCCGGGCGGGACGCCTGCGCTGTTCGTGTGGGAGGACGTCCACTGCCTCGATCCTTCGTCTCTCGAGCTGCTCGACCACCTGCTCGAGCGCGCTGTCGGGCGGCGCGTGCTGACGGTCGCCACCGCGCGCTCCGAGAAGGCGGCCCTGCTCCCACGTGCCCACCTCCAGCGCATCCGCCTCGACAAACTGCCCGGCGACGCCGTCCGCGAGCTCGTCCAACATGTCGCGTTTCCAGTCGTCGTCCCGGCGGATGCCTCCATGCGGATTGCTGCGCTCACCGACGGCGTGCCCCTGTTCGTCGAGGAGTTGACCCGTTCGCTGCTCGAGTCGGGCAGCCTGAACACCTGGACGGATTCCCCAGCGCACCCACCGGACGCCTCGTGGATCCCGCCGACGCTGCGCAGCTCGCTCATGGCGCGCCTCGCCCGCCTCTCGATGNNAACGGCCTGCTGCGCGCGATCTGGGGGCTTGACGACGACTACCTCGATCGCGGTCTGACGGAGCTATGTGAAGCGCACATCGTGCAGGAGCGATGGGAAAATGGCGAGCGGCGCTGGGCGTTCTCCCACCCTCTGACGCAGGAGGTCGCCTACGACTCCATCCTCAAGAGCAAGCGGCGCCTCTATCACCTGCGCATCGCGACGGCGCTCGAGGCCCGGCCCGTGCCCGTGCTCGCGACGCAACCCGAGCTGCTCGCGAAGCACTACGCCCGGGCCGGTGAGCTGCCGAAGGCGGTGGATCGCTACATTCAGGCTGGCCGCCTCGCCATCGATCGTTCCGCGAACGTCGAGGCCATCGATCACCTTCGCTGCGGCCTGAGCCTGCTCGAGGAGCTCCCGGAGACGCCCGACACGCTCCAGCAGCGCGTCGACTTTCTCGTGGCGATCGGGCCCCCGGAGATCGCCCGGCGGGGCTACGCCGACCCCGAGGTCGGTGCGATCTTCGACCGGGCAAGGGTGCTGTGCTCCCGGGTGCCGGGCAGCCGCCGACTCTTCGACGCGCTGCAAGGCCTACAGGTTCATTACCTCGTCCGCGGCGACCTGGATGCCTCCCTCGGCTTGAGCCGCCAGCTCGTCGCGCTCGCGGGTCGGCTCGA
>PLIR01000320.1:0-206 GCA_003139415.1 Myxococcales bacterium
TGAAGCGCTGGCGCTCGGTGACGCCGATCGCGCCGCGCGCGTCGAGCACGTTGAACGCGTGGGCGCCCTTGATCACGAAATCGTACGCCGGGAGCACCAGCTTCTGCAGAGGATCGTCGCCGAGCGACAGGAGCCGCCGGCACTCTTTCTCGCACTGATCGAAGAACGCGAAGTGCGCGGCGGCGTCGGCCTGCTCGAAGTTGTAC
>PLIR01000320.1:256-4503 GCA_003139415.1 Myxococcales bacterium
GCGCCGAGCGTGGGCGACTCCCAGTCGTCCTCGACGAAGCGCACGTCGTGCTCTTCCGGCTTGGTGCCGAGGGCCACGAGCGACTCGAGGTACAAGTCCTGGATATCGATCGGCGACGGCTTGAGCAGCACCTGGAACTGGTGAAACTGCTGCGTGCGATTCGGGTTCTCGCCGTAGCGGCCGTCCGTCGGGCGCCGCGAAGGCTCGACGTAAGCCACCTTCCACGGCTCGGGACCAATCGCGCGCAAGAACGTGGCCGGGTTGTACGTACCGGCCCCGACCTCGCTGTTGTAAGGCTGCACGATGAGGCAGCCGCGCTTCGCCCAGAAGTCCTGGAGCGTGAGGATGGCTTGCTGGAAATACATGGCGGCGGACGCGAGTCGTAGCACGCCTCGGNNGCTGTCTGCGACGCGGGCGCGTGCGCGTGGCAGGTGGACCCCTCGTCGGTGCCGTCAGCCGCCCCCCAGCGGGCCTCGACGCAGTCGTTGGGGTTGTAGGCCGCCTCGAGCGCGGTGGCCCGATCGACGACGTCGCGGAGCGTGAGCTGCCAGCTCGATCCGTCCGTGCGCGTGTACTGGAACGTGCGAAGGCGCAGCTCTTGCTCGAGGCGAGCCTCGAGGTCCGCGCGGAGCCGATCGATCGTCGTGCCCTCCGGCATCGCGTAGCGGGTCGGGCGGCGCACCACCCGTTCCGGCAGCGCGCGCGCCACGTCGATCGCGACGAGCAGACGCAGGTCCCGCGACGGCGTCGAGAAGTCCTCCCAGTCGCCCGTCGTCTCGAAGATCTTGCCGCCGTCGGGCATGTCCGCGGGCGCCTTACCGCCCGCGAGGAACCGCCGCCCATTCTCGACGGACGTGACGCGCGTCTTGACCTGTTCTTCGAGCGCCTGAACCGTCTCGAGGAGCGCCTGCATCGGATCGAGCGGCGTGGGGGACAGCAAGTCGTCGACCTTGTCGTAAAAGCCTTCGACGCCGCGGTCGTACTGGTCCGTGGCCGAGAAGTCGGTCAGCTCCGCGTTGTTCAGCCGCCGGAATCCTCCGGTCGCCGCGTCGCGCACCAGGGGTCGAAATCGCTTGAACCCCGGGCTGCCGAGGACAGGATCCATGGCAAAGAGAAAGTTCCCGCGCCAGAAGCGCTTTCGGGCCACGGTGCCGTCGGGCTGTCCGTCGACGGCCAGCAAGACGCCGCCCGAAGAAGGCGTCTGTGGCAGACGTTGCACGACGACGAGCACGTGGCCGTACGGATCGGCGAAGATGGTGCCGGGGCGGAGTGTCTCCGCGGTCAGGGTGATGGGGTAGTAGTCGCTCGTCTCGTCTTCCGCGCGCGTGCGCCCGGCGCCGGACTGCACCGCGTCCGCGAGCGTCGTGCGGAAGAACTCACCCACCCGTTTGACGGCAGTCTCCCAGGCGCCCGCGTCGCGCTGAGGGTCGGCCCAGGCAGGCACGAGGGCCGCGCCGCCATCGATCGCCGGAAAGGGATCGCTGCTCGTGACGAAGTCGGAGCAGGTGGGGGCCTGCCCGTACTCGCCGCGCGTGCACCGGGACCAGCCGAAGGGTAGCCCCAGCTTGAACGCGAAGTACGCGCGAAGGAAGTACGGAAGGTCCGCGCAGTCGGGCCTCACGACGACGCCCTGCTCGTCCTCCGCGGCGCCCTGAAAGTCGAAGAGGAAGTTATGCGACGGATCGCGCAAGACTTCGTGGAGCGCGTTCCAGCTCGGCGCGGCGTCGAGGGGCGCTTCGAACAGGAACTCGATCCAGGCCGAGTAAAGGTCCTCGAGCGCGGGGGACCAAGCGGCCCGCGTACGCCAGATCGCCGTCCGAGGGACGACGGCGGGCGCAAGCGGCCCGTCGTGGACCGCAACGTCCTTGGCGGACAGCGTCGCGCCCCCACACGCGTCCGCGCGTCGGAGGGTCACGCCGTATTTGCCCCGCGACGCCGCGCCGACTTCGGCGATCCAGAAGTACGGGGGACCCCCGTGCCGCTCGCGTGTCGACAGCGGTTCCGCTGCGCCCTGGATCACCAGGGTCGCGTCCACCCGGTGGTCGGCGACGGCGATGACGCGAAGGAGCTGCCCGGCGACCGGGCGCTCGGGCGCCGCGAAGAGAACGACATCGCCGGGGTCGCCACACGCGGGACCCTCCGGTTCGACGCGCGGCGGCGCGGCATCGAGGACGCCCGACAGCGCCGGGGAAGCGACCGCGGTCGCGACCGACTCCGTCGTCGGGGAAGCCTGTGTAGACGGTCGCGAGCATCCCCCCGCTCCCGCCAGCACGGCGAGGGCCATGGCGAGGTCACGCACCGCCATCGGAACCGGCATCGGCTCGCCTTCGCGCCGAGGGCCTCACACCAGCGCCGCGCGCGCGTTCTTCGTCGCCTCGTCCCGGAGCGATTCCAGGATGATGACGGCGGTCTCCTCGATCGCGCGGCCCGTGACGTCGATGACGGGCCAGCTTGGATGGTCGGCGAAGATCCGGCGGGCGTAGTCGAGCTCCTGCCTCACCTGTTCGCGCAGGCCGTAGCTGGCGTCCATCGGCATCCCGAGCTGCTTGAGACGCGCTTTGCGGATCTCGACGAGCTGGTCAAGCTCGATGATGAGGCCGACCACGCGGTCCGGCGGAGCCTCGTCGAGCTCCGGCGGGACGCGCACGCCGAGGACGATGGGCTGGTTGGCGACCTTGAGGCCCCGCTGTGCCAGAAGAGTGGACAGGGGAGTCTTGCTCGTCCGGCTGACGCCGCAGAGGACGATGTCGGCTTTGCGGAAGTTGCGCGGCTCCTTGCCGTCGTCGCTCTTGACCGCGAACTCGACCGCCTCGATCCGCCGGAAGTACTCCTCGGTGAGCGGGAGCATGCCGCTCGGGGTGTTGATGGGCTGTCGGTCGAGGAACGTGGCGAGCTTGCCGATGAGCGAACCGATGAGATCCAGGGCCTCGACCTTGAGCTCGTAGCTCGACGAGTGGATGTACTCGCGGAGCTCCGGACTGACGACGGTGAAGACGACGAGCGCTCCGTCGCGCGCTGCGGCCTCCAGAATGGGGCGGACGAGTTCGCGCGTGCGCACGCGCGTGTGGAGACGAACGTACCCGCCGGAGTGGGGGAACTGGAGCAACGCGGCGCGGACGACCCTCTCCGCCGTCTCACCGGTCGAGTCGCTCAGGATGTCGATGCGCCGAGTCTCCAACGGAAGCCCCAAAGGACAGACCCGATCATAGCTACGGGGGGATGAAATCGCTACGCGTGTAGAGCGCAACGAATACGAGGCCGTCGGCCTCGATCGCTTCCCGGCCGCCCTCGAGGCGGTCGACGAGCGCGACGACGCCGGCGATGGCGTACCCTGCGTCGCGGAGCTTGGCGGCGGCCTTCAGCGTGGAGCCGCCCGTGGTGACGACGTCCTCGAGCAGGGCGATGCGCGCGCCGGGCTCGAGCGCGCCGTTGCCCTCGAGCAGCCTCTTGGAGCCGTGGTCCTTCGCGTCCTTGCGCACATAGACCGCGTCGAGCGGCGCGCCCCGGTGGAAGCTCGTCATCGCGACGGCGCTAGCCAGGGGACAGCCGCCGAGCTCGACGCCCGCGACCGCCACGCACGGCCCGAGGCGCCCGACGGCCTCGAGCATCTCCTCACCGACGAGCGCGTGCCCCTCGGCGGAGAGGACGGCCTGCTTGCAGTCGATGAAGAAGTCGCTCTCCCGCCCGGAAGCGAGGATCACCCGCTTGCGCTCGAACGCCCGGGTCCGGAGCAGCTCGAACAGTCGGGCGCGCGGCCCCTGGCCCACCCCTCAGCGCTCCCTCTTCTTCGCGATCTGCCCCTTGGCGCCCTTGAGCACCGGCACGACGAGCGGCGGCGGGCGACGAGGGCCAGAGTTGCTCGCGGCGGCAGGGGCGGCACGCGCGGGGGGTTCGACGGCCTTCGCCGCGGCGGGCTTGCTGGCCACGACGGCAGGGGCCCGCTCCGGGGTGTGCGAGACTGCGGCCGGCGCGACGGCTGGGCGAACCGCCGGCTGCACGCGCGCGGTCCGGGCGGGCGCCGCGCCTCCCTCGCCCGTCTCGACGTAGCCGCGGACGAGGGCGCCGGGGCCGATCGCGACACGCGGAGCGTGCACATCACCGACCACGCGGGCGCCGTCCTCGAGCAGGACGGCTTCGTCGCCCACGAGATCGCCCTTCACGGCGCCGCGCACGACGACCCTGCGGCCTCGGATACCGGCGCCCACCATGCCATGCAGCGCGACGGTCACATCGCCCGTGCCCACGAT
>PLIR01000043.1 GCA_003139415.1 Myxococcales bacterium
ATCCACAACCTGCTCGACGACGTGGTCGAGGGGCGCACCCTGGGCGACTTGCGCGACCTGTTCGAGCGGCGGCTGCAAGGCGACCGGGCAGCGCAGGGGGACGCCCTTCGTACGCGCGCGTTCGCCCTGGGCGGCGCGGCGCTCGAGGAGGCCGTGGTGCAGACGAGCCTCGTCATCGAGGGGCAAGATCGCCTGCTCGAGAAGCCCGAGTTCGACGACCCGGGCCACGTCCGTCGACTGGTGACGGCGCTCGATGCCCGCGAGACGCTCATCAAGCTGCTCGACCTCGCGATGCAGGCCAAAGCCGGCCACGTGGTCATGGGCGAAGAGGCCGAGGCCCTGGGGGGCGGTCACCTCGCCATCGTGGGGGCGCCTTACACCGCGCGCGGCCTCGGCGCCGGCNNGTCGGCGTCATCGGGCCGACCCGCATGGATTACCCGCGCGTCGTTCCGCTGGTCGCCGCCACCGCGCACGCCATGAGCGAATTCATGGCCCGCCAGGGCCACCACGGCGACGGCCCCCGCTCCGAAGGCGGAAAGAAAAAGACGGGCGAGGAGTGATAGGATAGGCGGCCGTGATACGCGCTGCCCCGCCGGACCTGCCCGGCGCAATCCAGACGACCGATTCACCCATCGATCGTTCTCTCGCGTTGCTCCTCGCGAACGAGACCGAAGCGGCGCTGCGCTGGGCCGCGGCCGTGGTCGAGAAGGCTCCGGCGGTGCCGAGCGCCCTCGTCATCACGTCGCGGCTGCTCGAGCAGATGGGGCGCGCGGAGGCCGCGGTCGAGGGGTTCGAGCTCGCGGTCCGGCGCGCGATCGACGCGGCCAACCTGCCGCTCGCCGTGGCGGCCATTGGCGACTTGCGGGCGCTCGGCGTCGACGTGAACGGCTACCTCGATCAGGTGGCCGGCGCATTCTGTCGGGGATCCGACCGGCTCGACGAGACGGAGACGGCTCCCCCGCCCGTCCAGGCGTTCGAAGGGTTCCAGCCGCTGAGCTCCTTCTTGACTGGCCCCGCCTTGACGTCGAAGGCCACGCAGATCATCCACGCCGCCAACCGCGAGTACGACGAAGAGGTCGCGGGCAACGAGGTCCTGCTGTCGCCGCCGCTGCCGCTCTTCAGCGCGCTGCCCAAGGAGGCCCTGCGCGAGCTGGTTGGCGCCTTCGAGATGATCACCGTCCCGGCGGGGTACAACGTGATCCAGGAGGGCGAGGAGGGCGCCGAGGCGTTCATCGTCGCGCGCGGCGAGCTCGAGGTGTGGCGCGGGCTGTCCGGCGCAGACGACGGCAAGCCCCCCATGCTGCTCGCGCGCCTGACGAGCGGCGCTTTGTTCGGCGAGATGGCCCTTCTGTCGCGCGCGCCCCGTGCGGCCACCGTGATCTCGACGCGCCCGTCGATCCTGCTCGTGGCGAAGCGCGATGCCCTCGAAGCGGTCGCCGAGAAGCGGCCCGAGGTCGCGGTAGAACTCGCGGCGCACTGCCGCAGGCGCATGGTGCTGAACCTCGGGCGGACGTCCCCCGTGCTCGTGGCGGTGCCCCCGGACGACCGCTCCAAGCTGGTCGAGAGGTTCGAGACGCGCCTCTTCGAGAAGGGCGAGAAGCTGGTGAGCGAGGGAGACGACGCGGCGGGCCTGCACTTGGTGGCCTCGGGCGAAGTGGCCGTCGTCGCCCACGAGGGCACCGAATCGGTGGTCCTCGCCACGCTGGCCGCGGGCGAGACGGTGGGCGAGGTCGCGCTCGTGCTTCGTCGCAAGGCCAACGCCGACGTCATCGCCGTTCACCCCACGGTCACGCTCTTCCTTCCGCGCGAGGACTTCGTGATGCTCATCCGCGAGCACCCCGGGATCCTGCACGGGCTCTATCTGACGGCCGTCAACCGCGACGACGAGACGACGATGGCGCTCGATGCGGCGCCGGCCGCGGTGGGCGACGACTACGTGCTGCTGTGACCGAGAAGGCAGCGCGCCAGCCCAACGCGCACGCCCCCGCCCCCACGAACGAGCACGCGCACGAACACGCGCACGAACACGCGCACGCGCACGAACACGCGCCCGCCCCCGCCCCCGGCTCCTTCACCCCGGACGAAGCTCACCAAGCCTCGCGCCTTCGCACCGTCCTCGTCATCGTCGGGGTCTTCTTCGTCGTCGAGCTCGGGGGTGCGCTCGCCGCCAGCAGCGTCGTTCTTCAGGCCGACGCGATCCACCTTCTGACCGACGTCCTGGCGCTCGGCGTCAGCCTATTCGCGATGCGGCTGGCCGTGCGGCGACCCACGCCGCGCTTCACCTACGGGCTCCGGCGCGCGGAGCCGGTTGCGGCGATCTTCAGCGCGCTCCTCGTGCTGCTCACCACGGGTTTCATCGTGGCCGAGGGGGTGCAAGCGCTGCGCGAGGGCGCCGCGCCCAGGGCGGGGGTGATGATTGTCGTGGCCCTCCTCGCGCTGGGGGTCAACGGGGCGAGCGCGTGGCTCCTTCACGGGGCGATCGGCCACACCCACGACTCGCCCGATCCCGACAACCCCGACGACCACGGGCACGCCCACGCAGAGGCGCCGCCCGCGAAGGCGGTCGGGCACGCGCTCAACCTGCGCGGGGCCTGGCTGCACCTGCTCGGCGACGCCCTCGGCGCGGTCGCCGCGCTCATCGCCGCGCTGATTGTCCGATTCGGCGGGTACGCGGCGGCCGACCCCGTCGCGAGCTTCGTGGTCGCCGCGATCCTGCTCGTCGGGTCGTTGCGCCTGATGCGCGACGCCACCCTGGTGCTGCTCGAGGCGGCGCCCCCTCACCTGCCGGTAAGCACCATCCGCGAAGCGATCGCCGGTCTGCCGGGGGTGGTCGAAGTGCACGACCTGCACGTCTGGACTCTGGGCGCGGGCCACGACGCGGTCACGGTTCATGTCCGGACGATGTCGCAGGACCCGGGCTTCGGGCGGGCCCTGTCCGGGCGCATCCGAGCGCTGCTCGGCGTGGAGTACGTGACCGTCCAGACCGAGGTGGGCGCCGCCCCTTGCGAGGCGCCAAGCGACCGGTCCACTTGACCGGACGCCGCTCGGTAGACTACGCCCCAGCGGCGATGCAAAGCATTCTCCCGTCCGCCCTCCCCTCCGCCCGCGGCATCCTCGCGGCGGCCATCGGTCTTGCCCTTTCCCTCGCCTCGATGCTGACGTCGACGACGGCTTCCGCGCAGATGAAGCTAGGCGTCGTCGACGTCCAGCGCGCCGTGATGCAGTCGGAGGACGGCCTGCGCGCCCAGGCCACCCTGAAGAAGCTCTTCGACAGCCGCCAGCAAGAGCTCAGCAAGCGGCAGACCGACCTTCAGAAGCAGAAGGACGACATCGACCGCCAGAAGACGGTGCTCTCGCAGCAGGCCCTCCAGAAGAAGGCCGACGAGTGGCAGAAAGAGATGGTCGAGCTCCAGAACACCTTCGTCGAATACAATAAAGAGCTCGAGAAGAAGCAGAAGGAGCTGACGGACCCGATCTTCGAGCGCGTCATCGCCGCGATCAAGCGCGTGGCGGGCCTCGACAGCTACGACGTCATCGTCGACCGGGCCACGGTGGCGTTCGCGCGCAGCGACCTCGATCTCACCGACCGGGTGGTGCAGATGGCGAACGGCTCGCTCTCTGCGGCGCCCGCCCCGGCCTCGGGTCCGCCCGCCCCGGCCGCGCGCGCCCCCGCTCCCGCGCCGGCCCCCGCCACGGCCCCAACGAGGCCGTGACCTGGGACGGACTCCTCCGGCTCGGGGGCTTGACGCTCGACGCGCTCGCGGCCAAGCACGGCGGCCGCGTGGTCGCAGGAGGAGGCACCGCGCTCGGCAGGATCTTGCCAATCGAGCAGGCGGGGCCAGGTGACCTGGCCCCATGGCTGTCGGCGCGTCTCGCCGGGCCTGCACACGAAGCTGCGGCCCGCGGCGCGACGCTGCTCGTCGCCTCGTCGCTCGAGCGCAAGGTCCCGGCAGGGACGGCCCTCTGGGTCCACAACCGCGCGACGTGGGCCCTGGCCTCGGTGCTCGAAGACGTAACGGTGCCGGACCTGCCGCCAACGATGGGACCGGGGTGCGAGCTCGGCGTGGGGGTGGTCCTCGGCCCGCGCGTGGTGCTCGGCGCGCGCGTCAAGGTGGGCCCCGGATCGGTCATCGGCCACCCGGGCTTCGGGTGGGCGTTCGGGGATGCGGGCGCGACGCGCGCGGTGCCGCAGCTCGCCGGAGTGGTCGTCGAGAGCGACGTCACGATTGGTCCGCTCTGCACCATCGACGCCGGAACGCTCTCGCCCACCCGGATCCGGTTCGGCGCCAAGCTCGACGCGCACGTGCACGTCGGCCACAACGGCGACATCGGAGAAGGCTCGATCCTAGCGGCGCAGTGCGGTCTCGCGGGTTCCGTCCGCATCGGCCGCGGCGCGCTCGTCGGCGGGCAGGTCGGCATCGCCGATCACGTCGTCGTGGGCGACGGCGCCCGCATCGCGGCCAAGAGCGGCGTCATCGGTGACGTGCCGCCGGGGGCCACGGTGGCGGGCTATCCGGCCGTGCCGCGCCTCCGGTGGCTGCGCGCGCTGGCGCGCCTTTACCGCGGCATCGGCGATGGGGGCGGCCCTTGGAACGACGAGTAGCGGCGCGGGGATGGTCGCGGCGGCCCTCGTCGTGGCAGGATGCTTCACTCCCCTCCTTCGGTGACGCGTGAAGCCGGCGACCACGATCGAGATCGACCGCATCCTGCAGATCCTGCCGCACCGGTGGCCCTTCGTGCTGGTCGACCGGGTCACCGACGTGCGCCCCGGAGAGCGGATCCTCGGACACAAGTGCGTGACGATGGGCGAGCCTTGGTTTCAAGGGCACTTTCCGTCACGGCCCATCATGCCGGGGGTGCTCGTCATCGAGGCGCTCGCCCAGATCGGCGGCATCCTCGCGTACGCGACCGAGCCCTTCGACGCATCGAGCTCGCTCATGTACTTCCTCGGCATCGACAAGGCGAAGTTCCGCCGCCCGGTGACGCCCGGCGACC
>PLIR01000579.1 GCA_003139415.1 Myxococcales bacterium
AAGCGCGGCATCGACAAGGCCGTCGAACACGTCGTCGAGTCGCTGAAGAAGATGGCCAAGCCGACCAAGGACCCGAAGGAGATCGCCCAGATCGGCGCCATCAGCGCGAACGGCGACAAGGAAATCGGCGACAAGCTGGCCCAGGCGATGGAGAAGGTCGGCAAAGAAGGGGTCATCACGGTCGAGGAGAGCAAGACCGCCGAGACGACGCTCGAAGTCGTCGAGGGCATGCAGTTCGACCGCGGGTACCTGTCTCCGTACTTCGTCACGGATCCCGAGCGAATGCAGGTCGCGCTCGAGGACGCCTACATTCTCATCAGCGAGAAAAAGATCTCGAACATGAAGGATCTCCTTCCCGTGCTCGAGGCGATCGCGCGTCAGCAAAAGCCGCTCGTCATCATCGCGGAGGACATCGACGGCGAGGCCCTCGCCACGCTGGTCGTCAACAAGCTGCGCGGCACACTCGTGTGCGCGGCGGTGAAGGCCCCCGGCTTCGGGGATCGGCGCAAGGAGATGCTCACGGACATCGCGGTCCTGACGAAGGGTCAGGTCATCAGCGAGGACCTCGGGCTCAAGCTCGAGAACGTGACGCTGACGGATCTCGGCCGCGCCAAGCGGGTCACGATGGACAAGGACACGACGACCATCGTCGATGGGGGCGGGGACAAGGACAAGATCAAAGGCCGGATCGCCGAGATTCGAGCCCAGGTCGAGAAGACGACGAGCGACTACGACCGCGAGAAGCTCCAGGAACGTCTTGCGAAGCTCGTCGGAGGGGTCGCGATCGTGAAGGTCGGGGCCGCGACCGAGACAGAGATGAAGGAGAAGAAGGCGCGCGTAGAAGACGCGCTGCACGCGACGCGGGCCGCGGTCGAGGAAGGCGTCGTCGCCGGCGGGGGCGTGGCGCTGATTCGTGCGCAGAAATCGCTCGACGACCTCAAGGTCTCTGACGACCAGCAGGTCGGGGTCCGCATCATCCACCGGGCGATCGAGGAACCCCTTCGCCAGATCGTGCAGAACGCCGGACTCGAAGGCGCGGTCGTGGTCAACAAGGTCAAAGAGGGCAAGGGCGACTTCGGCTACAACGCGGCGACGGATCAGTACGGCGACCTGCTGGCGATGGGCGTCATCGACCCGGTCAAGGTCGTGCGCACGGCGCTGCAGAACGCCGCGAGCGTGGCCGGGCTGATGCTGACGACGGAGTGCCTCGTGGCCGAGAGGCCGAAGGGCGAGCCGTCGGCGGCCGCGGGCAATCACGGAGGCGGAGACTTCTAGCGCAGAACGGGGAGAGGACCGCGTCGTCCGCAGTCGACGGCGCTGTCCTCGGCCCATCCGGTTCGACCCCAGGCGTATGGGGTCTGGCGCGCCCAATGCTTCTTTCCGGGGCCACACGGAGGCTCTGAAGATGAAGCACCTCAGCCGATATTCGAAGGTTTCACAAAGCGGCGGCGTCGCGGTCGCGTTCGCGGTCGTCGCTGTCACTGCCGCCGCGTGCGGCTCGTCCGACACCAACCAACAAGCCAAGACGGCCGCCGATCACGCGAGCTACGTCGAGAACACTCGCTGCGCGGGGGTCGAGGAGAGCCGAGAGGCCGACGCGATCATCAGCGGCCAGAGCGTCTCTGCGGTTCGCCCGCTGTACGTGGCGATGGATCCCTCCAAGAGCGACGTCGCGGAGCAGCTTCACGGCGCAACCGTGCTCGTCCCCGCCCAACCCGGCATGACGGCGGAATGGTTGAACCGCGTGCTCGAATGCCACAGCGCCCAGGCAACGCTGGGTCAGTCGCAGGCTCCGAACGACCCGTTCTACTTGCCGGATGCGGTGGTCGACATCACGGTCAAGCCAGCCAAGGACGGCTTCGCGATCAACGTCTCGACCGAGCGGACGCACGATGCGCAGCGCGTCCTCGACCGCGCCAACGCGTGGGTGCAGGCGAGAGGGCCGGCGGTCTCGAGTCGCTGAAAGGACGTCTCGCCGGGGGGCCGGCCCACGAGCGCGCTCCGTTGACGCGCGCGAGCCTTTGCCTGTACGACAAATGAGCTCTGCGTAGCGGCAAAAAGGAGAGCGCGATGAGTCCGATGGGTTCGCGGGCGCTGACGGCCGTGATGTGCGCGCTGGCTTCGACGGCCAGTGCGTGCACCGTGGCGACCGTGGGTGAGGGGACCGAGACGTCCCGGGCGGCCCTCGCAACGGCCGCGGCGGCCGTAGGCGCAGGAGAAGAGGCCGGGGCAACGCTTGCGTGCGGGGTTCGCTTCGTCAACGCGGCGACCGGCTCCGGCTCGACCACGGCGGCGTGCCGTTCGCCCGGGCAGGCCTGCCGTACGATCCAGCAGGCCGTCGGTGTCGCCTGCCCCGGGGACGTGGTGATCGTCGGAGCGGGCAGGTTCGTCGAGAACGTGGTGATCGACAAGCCGCTGAGCGTGATCGGATCGGGAGACGGCACCGTGGTGTTCCCGGCGGCGTCGAGCCCGGCGCCCTGCGTGGACTCATCGGTCTGCGGTGGCGCGGCGAGCAGCGTGGTCTTGGTACGGGCGAACGACGTGACGATCGCCGACCTCTCGATCGACGGCGACAACCCGGCCCTCTCCAGCGGCGTGGTGGTGCGCGGGGCGGACGTCGACGCTCGAAACGGCATCATGACGGACGTGGGGGGCCCCTTCGATGGTCTTCAGGTCCACAACGTGACCGTCCGCAACGTGTACTTGCGCGGGATCGACGCGTCGAGTGGCGGCACGTTCGTGATCGAAGAGAGCCGCGTCATCAACGTCTCGGGCGATCCGCAGGCGGCGGGCATCTTCGACACCGAGGGCGGCGGCGTGATCGACGGCAACGTCGTCGTCGACGCAGGCACGGGCATCGCGGCCAACCGATCGCGCGGAACGCGCATTACCAACAACACGGTCACCCGATCGGCCGGAGGCATCCACACCGACAACGCGGGGCTCGCGCCCGGCTCGAGCCCGGACGTCGTCGCGAACAACGTCGTCACGGACTGCGGAGCCGACGGCTTCGGCGTCTGGTCCTTCGCTCCCTACCTGCCCGCCACGTTCCGGGGCAACCGCGTGAGCCGCTGCGGCGTTGGCCTGGCGGAGCTCGGGCAGAACGCGCCAGCGCGCGCGGTCTTCGTCGACAACCAGGTCGACGGGGCGTCGTTGCCTGGCACTATCGGCCTCTACGTGACGACGTCGCTCTTCGACTACGGGTCGTCGGACGTGCGGGTCGTGGCGGCCCGCAACACGATCGCGAATACGTCGGTCGGGGTCTACGTCGACGAGCAGACGGGCCACTCCGCCACGGTCGACCTCGACTGCGACGCGCTGCCTGGCGATGCCGAGGCCATCGTGAGCGGCGACGCCTCGGTGACCGTCCATGACCGAGCCGCGTGTACAGCGGTCGCGGAAGCCCTCAACTGAGCGACGAGTTCACTCCGCCGGTTGCTCGAGGAGCGTCGTCGTAGCAAAGAGCAAGAGCTTCCCCTCGGTGCTCTTGAACCGCGTCTCGACGAAGATCGTGCGCCCTCGACGGTTGGCCACGAGGCTCTCGATGAGAAACCGCGGCCCCACGACGGGCTCGAAGAACTCGATGTGGAAGTTCAACGTGACCAGCCATCCGTGGGGACGCTCGCGCGCGCCCGCGCTGACGGTGCGGAGCGCGACGAGGTCGATGTACGTCGGCGCGAATCCGCCAAAGAGCTGATTGCGGAAATTCATGGCGGCGGGCACGAGCGGCACGTCCACGATCAGGCGGCCCGTCGCCTCCTCGACGACCCGCCAGTCCGGACCGTCGAGGAAGTCGCCGGCAGGGTGCCCCGGCCCCATCAGCCGCCCGGGTTCGGGGTTGCGCCAGATCGCCCGCACGTAGTCGGGAATGGGCATCCCCCGACGATAGCGCGGGCGAAGGGGCGGCGCGCGACCTACAAGCAGTGCTCCAGCGTCAGCGGCTCGACCGAGCCGTCGGGGTTCGTCAAGATCGTCTCTCCGCAGAGCGCCGAGAAGGTGAGGCGTTCGGTCTTGCCGGCGTTCGAGCCGTTGCTGAACGTGGTCGACACGCTGCCGGTCGTCGGAAAGCAGCACCCGGGCTCGCCGTAGCCGACGTCCTCGAAGGTCGTCGTCGACGTGTACTTTAGGAGGTTGTGCTGCACGGTCACCGATCCAGTCACCACGCGGCCGCTGCCGGCACCGGTCACCGTGATCCCGCCCGCGCCGGTGCTCACCGTGTGGTCCCAGATCCGGTAGCCCTTGTTGTCGATCGTGACGGTGCCCGTCAGGTGACTGCCGCTGACGACGAGCATCTGCCCTGACGAACAGCCGTCGGCGTCGCATGTGAGCTCGACGCCCGCGTCGCTGGGCGCGGGCGATACCGAGGAGTCCCACCCGGTGCCCGCCCCGTTCGTGTCGTGCGTGATGGCGTACGAGTTGCCGTCGGGTCCCGTGAGGGTGCGCGTGTCGGCCGTCGGGCCGGTCGTGCGCGTGAGCTCGCAGCCGCCCGCCTGGTTCTCGATGTACGCGTGTGTCGCGTCGCAGCTGGGCCCGTAGTCGAGCGTGAAGGGGCCGCTCCAGACGGCGGACGCCGTGCGGTCGTTTTCCCACGTCACCGAGCAGCTGACGGGCGTGTACGCGTATGGGTTGCTCGCGGCGCCGTCGAACGTTGGGGAGAGCGAGCCGCCCGAGCACGACCACGTCGCGGCCCAGGCGGTGCCGATCGGGTTGAGCGCGTCGACGGCGCGCGCGAATACGGAACGGCGAGGCCGCGGCGGCGCGAGCGACGCGACGGTCGACCCGCTGGTGTTGTTCAGCGCACCGCTCACCGTGCTGACGGCCACCTCGGACCCCGTCGGACCTTGCGGCGAGGCGTCCTTCACGCAGCCGCTCTGAGAGGCCAACGCCGATGCCAGGGCGCAGACGCCGCAGCCGAGAGTACGGATCTTCATGATGCTCCTGTGGGAGGTAAGGAAATCTTCTCGAGGCCCCGCAAGAGCAAGCCGCGGACCAAGGGGCAAGCGGATGCTCGCTCAATGAAATCAGCAAGATGCGCGGCGAATGCGAATGCGCACACTGGGGACAACGCCAGTCCCATGAACGCGGGCTGGTTCACCCCTGGTCAGCCGAGGGCGCTCTCCACGCGGGACCTTTGAACAGGGTGCGGGCTCGGTCGCCGAGGCCGCGTGCCCGCCGCACGTCGCGCGCGAGGGCCGCGTATTCGTGGAAAGCGATGGTCCATAGCGAGAAGCTGTCGATGTTCTTGGTCAGCCCGTAGTCGACGGGAGCCCGTTCGGGCTCGAACGTGCGAAAGACGCGGTCCCACACGATGAGGATCCCGCCGTAGTTCTTGTCGAGATACTCCGGGTTCGACCCGTGGTGAACGCGGTGGTGCGAGGGCGTGTTGAAGACCGCCTCGAACCAGCGGGGCATCCGGTCGATCGCCTCCGTGTGGATCCAGTACTGGTAGATGAGGTTTAGCCCCGCCGAGATCATGATCATCCGAGGCGCGACGCCCAAGAGCGCCCACCACGGGTAGAAGAAGACGGCGGCGACCGGCGTCCACGGCTGCCGGAGGGCCGTCGAGAGGTTGTAGTAGCGGCTCGAGTGATGGTTGACGTGGCACGCCCAGAGGATGCGGCTCTCGTGCTCGATCCGGTGGTGCCAGTAATACGAGAAGTCCCAGCCGATCATCGCCGCCGTCCAGCCGAGGGCGCCCGAGCCCAGGTCGGCGATGTGATACGGCCAGAGGCGCAGCGCGATGGCGTAAACGGCGAGGTTGATGAACGTCGTGAAGAAGATCGATCCGATGCCGAGACCAATGCTCGCGACGGCGTCGCTTCGCTCGAAGCCGCGAACGGGCGTCCCACGCCGGGCCCGCGCGGCGAGGGCGCGCGGTTCGACCGCGAGCAGCGCGAGAAACAGCGGGATCGCGTACAGCGTGGGCTCCGGGTACGGCATTGGGCTTTGTCTCTCATTGTAGATCCGCCCGGCGCGCGCTGCCGGCAGGCCAGCGCCTCCGGCCCAGGGATGCGTGATCGAGGGCCGCGGCTACATTGGGACGTGCCGATGTCCGACAGCATGACCCCGCCGCCCCAGCCGAGCGGCGGCGAAGCATCTCTGGCGGATCCCCTGGTGGGCACGACGCTCCTCGGGCGCGTGAAGATCGTGGCGCCGATCGGGCGTGGCGGGATGGGCCGCGTGTACCTCGGCGAGCAGACGCGCTTGCGGCGGCGCTGCGCCGTCAAAGTGCTCGATCCAGCGCTAGCGCGCAGGGCAGGCGCCGATTTCAGCCGGCGCTTTCTGCTCGAGGCGAGCGTCGTCGCGAGGATCGCGCACCCTCACGTCGTCACCGTCTTCGAGTACGGCGAGACGCCGGGCGGTCAGTGCTTCATCGCCATGGAGTACCTGGAGGGTCGCACGGTCGCGGACGAGCTGAGGTCCGGACCGATGGCCCCGGCGCGGGCGGTTCACGTCGCGCAGCAGGTGTGCAAGGGCCTGCAAGCCGCCCACGCGCGCGGCGTGGTGCACGGTGACGTCAAGCCCGCGAACTTGTTCCTCGTGCATCGCGACGGCGACCGGGATTTCGTCAAGGTGCTCGACTTTGGCCTCGTCCGCGACATGCAAAGGTCCGACGGTGGCGACGTAGGCGCCGGCGACGCGATCCTCGGTTCGCCGCGGTACATGTCCCCCGAGCAGGTGCAGGGCAAGGAGATCGACGCGCGCAGCGACGTGTACTCCACCGGCGCGACGCTCTACGCAATGTTGGCAGGGCGTCCGCCGTTCGAACGGCGGACGGAGCTCGCGACCATGATGGCCCAGGTGTCCGACCCGCCGCCGGCGTTCGCCGAGGCGGCACCGCAGATCGCCGTCCCCCAAGGGCTCGAAGCCGTCGTGATGAAATGCCTGGCCAAGGATCCAGACCAGCGGTGGGCGTCGATCGCCGAGCTCGGCGCCGCGCTGCGTTTGGGCGGGGTCGCTGAGTCGACCCACGATGACGACGAGGTTGGCGGTGCGCCGCCCAAGGCTGCGGTCCCTGACACCATTCCCTCGACGCGGTTGCGCTCGCGCCGCCGCGCGCGGATCGCCGCGGTGGCCGCGGCGGCAGTCGCCGGGTTGGGGTTGATGCTTGTCGCCCTACGCTCCCGCTCCGTCACTCGGGCCGAGGGGCCATCGCTTGCGCGTCCGTCCGAGGTCGCGGTCCCGGAGCAGACGGCGGTCGTGCACGTCGAGAGCGACCCGCCGGGCGCGAGGGTGAAGGAAGAGGGGAACGCGCTCTGCGAGGCGACCCCGTGCGACATCGTCTACCGCGGCGCGGCCGCGGATCCCGCCACCGAACACCTCATCGCCCTGCTCCTGCCCGGCTACAAGCTCGAGCGCGCCATCGCGAAGGCGCCGTCGGCCGTCCGGGTCAAGCTCACCAAGTCGCAGTGAGACGCTAGTACCTCGACGCAGAGGTTTCGAGAGTCGAGGGTCGAGGTACTAGCGCGTCACCAGCGACCTTCGTCGACGGATTGTACCGTCTCCTCGAGCGACATTTTTGGGGCGAAGCCGAGCACTTGCCTGGCGCGGCTGTCGTCGACCATGCAGACGTATCGGATGTGATCGAGCTCGGGCGCCGGGAACGTGGTGAGGCGCAACGACCACATCCGCCTCATCACCAGGCGGGCGAGCGAGTAGGGGACGCCGATCTTCTGGCGGCCGAGCATCTTGATGTAGCGGGACAGCGGCACCGGTTCTGGACCGGCGACGTTGAAGATCCCGCGGATACCTGGCCGCAGCGCTAGCTCGATCGCGTGCACCACGTCGGTCTGGTGGACCACTTGCACCATCGGGTCGAAGCCCATGACCGTGACCACCGGGTCGAGGCGCAGGAAGTTCGACGGGGCGTTGTGCACGCTGCCCAGGATGTGGACGGGCCGCAGGATGACCGTCTCGGTCTCGGGCAGCTTCCAGAAGAAGCTCTGCGCGAGCATGTCGACCTCGACCAGGTCGCGGATGTCGCTGAAGTTCTGCCCGCCGAGGAGAGGCGCCTCCTCCGTCAAAAACTGCGGGTTGCTCGGCTGCGGCCCATAGACGTTCGCGCTGGAGAGTACGACGAGCTTGGGGATGCGAAACTGCGACACGTACTCGAGGAGCTTGGTGAAGCCGGCCACGTTCCACGAGTGGTGCTCGGCCGCCGAGGCGCGCGGATCGTGCATGACGCCCAGGTGCACGACGGCCTCGATGTCGCCGGCGCGAAAGACGTCCTTCAGCTTCTTGCGGCGGATGTCGACCTGCGCGTGGGTGATGTCCTTGGGCATGTCGTGGAACGGCCTGCGGTCGACGCCGACGACGTGGCGATCCCGGTGCAGCGCGCGGGCCAGTTGCTTGCCGAGGCGACCGCAGATCCCCGTAACGAGCACCCCCCCGGTGCCCGAGAGGACCGGAACAGAAGCCATCCGGGCGCGCGGCGGCGACGAGCGAAACGTACCGCTGTCGGTCATGTACTCACCAAGAGGCCTGCTTGAATCATCACCAGAAGATGTGCTTGTCCTCCTTGAGACCTCGATTGACCATGGCTTGAATCGTCTGCCTGACGAGCCAGACTTTCTCCTCGATGACGGCGTCGTCATCGTCCGGGTCGCCCGAGAAGCGCATGGGCTCACCGAACCATAGCCGGTACTTGGTGGGCAATGGAAGCTGGCCGCCGGGCAGAAAGAGCTGCGGGATGATGGGAAACACGGGCGCCCGGAGCAGCTTTGCGACGGCCTCGACGTTGGCGACCGAGATGTACTGCTCTTCGCCGCCGACGCCCGCGACCGGCACGATGGGCGTCCCTGTCTCCATTGCCAGGCGCATGAAGCCGAGGCCAAACTCCGTCAGTTTGT
>PLIR01000344.1 GCA_003139415.1 Myxococcales bacterium
CGCGAGCGCCGACTCGGCGGCGCGCCGCGCGGTCGCGTGCGCGCCCTGGGTGGCCGCCAGCCTCGCGCGCGCATCGAGGGCCTGCCACGCCCACTCGCGCCTGCCGGCCTTGCGCGCGAGCTCGATGGCCGCGTCGAGGGCGCGGCGTGCGCCATCCTCGCTTCCGGCGAGCCGTGCGATCGTCCCCCGCACGAGCTCCGCGAGCGCGGCGTGTTCGCCGAAGCCCGAGCCGCCGAGCGTCGCCCGGACACCGTCGAGCTCGCGCGCCAACGCAGGCACGTCGGCGTCGGCGGCGCGTGCCCCGGCGAGCAATCCCTCGAGGCGCGCCTCCGCCGCGTCGTGGCCCCGGCCCTGCGCCTCCCAGGCCCTCGCTGCCTCTTCGTAGAGCTCCCGGGGCCGTCGCGCGCCTTCGCCCGTCCTGGCCGCGTACTCCGCTTCGAGGCCAAGGAGCTGCGCGCGCGCGCCCGCCGATAGCGCGTCACGGGTGCGGGCCAGCAGATCGATCGACTCGCGCGCGCGCGCCCACCGGCCGAGGTATAGGTCGAGGTTGGCGAGGTTGAGTCGAGCCTGCGTCACCGCGGCACCGCTGCCCGCGCGGCGGCCCAGATCGACCACCGCTTCGAGCTGCTGGAGTGCATCCGCCAGCTGCCCTTCGGCCTGGAGCAGGCCGGCAAGGTTGAGGCGCATGGCAGCGAGCGTCCCGGCATCGCGTGCCTTTTCGGCCGCCGCAAGGGACGCCTCGTACGCGGTGCGGGCGCCGTCCGTTCGTCCGGCGCGCTGGTAGGCGATAGCGGAGGATCCAAGGGCGATGGCTTCGACGCGCGGATCCCCCGTCGCGCGCGCGAGGGCGATCGCGAGATCGAGCGTGTTCCGCGCGGCATCGGCGTCCCCCGTGAACGCCAGCGCCACGCCGCGCGTGCTCAGCGCGTCGGCCGCGATCGCGTCCGACTCTCCGTCGGGTGCCGCCGCCAGCGCCAGCGATGCCGCCTCGGGGAACTCACCCGCGCGGACGAGCGCCCTCGCCCGAAGGGCTTGCCACGCGCGGCGGTGGCCCCCCTCGAGTGCCGCGCTCTCGACGGCGCCCAGTTCCGACAGCGCCGTCGTGGGATCCCCTCGGCCTATCGCGATCCGCGCGCGAGCCATTGCGGTTCGCACGCGCTGGTCCACGGTGAGCGGCATGCTCCCGAGGGCGACCCCCTCGAGGGCCGCCGCCCCTTCGTCGAAGCGTCCGACGTCCAGCGCTCGGTCGGCCCAGGCGAGAGCCTCGGACGGGTCGCGGAAGGCCGGCCGCACGGAGTCTCCGGCGAGCGCGGCGTCGATGTCTTCGCGCGAGACGATGGCCGTGCCCGCGAGCCTCTGAACGGCGGCCCTCATGGCGCCGGGCCGCCGTCCGGCGCGCTCGGCGAGGTGCGCGCGAAGCGCCGCGGGCAACGAAGGGATCGCACGCGCGATGAGCTCGATCGCAGCCTCGGCCTCGATCGGGGGAACCGCGAACACGGCCGCGCCTCTGCCCGCGATGGCGCCGACCACGTCCGGGGCGCCGACGGCCACGATCCGTGCGCCTCGCTCCAACGCCTGGCGCAGGACCTGGCGCGTTCCCTCGTCCGCCCTTTCGACGTCGTCGATGACGACGAACACCGGAACGCTTGCCGCGGCGCCGTCGGTCTCCCGCCGATCGTCGACCGGGCGATACGGCGCGAGCTCGAGCTCGAGAGCGTCGCGCATCGCCGTTGCGCCGGGGGGCGCGTCGACGACGGCCGCGTGATGCCCTCGGGCCCCCAACGTCCAGGCAAGCCGGCGCACGAGGGTCGACCGTCCAGACCCGCGTGGACCGTCGACGGCGAGAGCGCCGCCCGCCTCGAGTGACAGCGTCCGATCGAGGAGGTCGTGCGCGGCCGTCTCGACTCCGAGCACCGGCCATGGGGCCGCGTCGCTCGGGCCACGCGCAGCCAGGCCCCCCGCACGGCGAAGCGCGCTCGCGAACTCGTCGACGCTCGGCCATCGGGCCGCCGCGAGGGGCTCGGCCGCCCGCGTCGCCACGGCGCTCAAGGCCGCGAACGCCGCGTCGGTGAGGTCCGCGCGCCGCCGCGTGAGGGCCTCTTTCAAGCTCACGCCGAGCGCGTAGACCTCGGCTCGGGCCGAAGGCGCGTCGCCATGGAGCAGCTCCGGCGCCGCGTACTTGGGCGTGAGCCCTCGGGCCGCAGGACCGGACTCCCTCCACGACGTCGCGAGCCCGAGATCGACGAGGGTCCCTCGCCCGTCGTCGCCCACGATGACGTTGGCCGGCTTGACGTCTCCGTGGAGGAGACCAGCCCTATGGACGACCGTCAGCTGGTCGCAGGCGCTGGCCATCGCTTCGAGCCATCGCGTGCCCGGTCGCGACAAGGCGTCGTCGAGGCTCGTGCCCTCGACGAGCTCCCGCAGCATGAAGCGGCGACCGCCGGGCAGCGCGCCGAAGGCGATGACGCCAGGAACGCCGAGCCCTTCGAGGCCGCTCAACGCGCTCGCCTCTCGGACGAGGGACGCGAGCTCGACCTCGGTGGCGTCGGCCGCAAGGAGCTTCAGGGCCAGGGCCCGACCGCTCACCCGATCGCGCACCGACCAGACTTCGCCGCCCGCGCCGGCGCCGAGACGACGCTGCGCCTCGTAGCGCGGTGGAAACTCCGGCACACGGCTCCCCGGCATGCGCCTCAGAGTGTATCGTCGCTGGAATCCTGGTGCTGGTGGGAGTGCGAGGAGGGGGCGGGGGCGTCCGTCGGGGCCGTCGCAGGCATCGGCTTCTCCGTCCTGTGCGTCATCTCCGGACCGTAGTCGGCGCTCAGGCCGAACCAGAATCCGGTGAGGGAGAAGCCCAGGCTGAGCCGCGCCTCGAACTCGGGCACCGGCTTGTAGCGCAGGGCAAGCTGCGGGATCGCGATGTGGGGGAAGATGACCGGCACGGGGCCGCCATTGAGCCAGTTCTGCTCCACGTAGTTGCCGACCTTGGCGACCGACGCGTTCTGATGGGCGGACGTCATGCAAGACGCGCCGTCGCTCTGCGCCTGGCAGGGCACGTAGTACGTGCCGTTGCTGCCCTTTACGGCTCCCGGATCGCCCGCCACGTTGCCGGGGGCGGGCGTCACCCAGTCGTTTAGCAGGTTGCCGAAGACGACGCCGAGGCCGAGGCCGAAACCATATTCAAAGGCCAACTGGTCGTTTATGGGCATCGACCACGACTCGTCCAACCCGATGTAGATCGATTTCAACGAGCTGTTCACGATCGAGTAGTTCTGCGGGAGATCGGCCTCGTTCTTCTGCCAGAAGAGGGTGTTGCCGAATCCGTATTCCGTGAATGCGATCCAGCCGATCATCGATTGGCCGTCCTTGCGCCGCTCCCCCTCGATCCCGATCGTGTTCGAGTAGACCGTGGCGCCGTCGTTCACGAACAGGTGCTCGAAGAAGGCCGGGATGACCGTGCCGCGGTAGCGGAGGCCGACGAAGTAGTACGTCTTGTTCGGGTCTTCCCTTTTCTCCACGCTGGGGGTCGAGACTTCGACCGTGGCTTCGGGCGGCGGCTTGGGGGGCTCGCTCGACGTGTCCGAGTCGGAGTCGGACGCCGCCGACGCAGGCGGCTCGGCGCTGGCCGAGGGGGCCGCGGACGCGCTCGCAGAGGCGGACGCCGACGCGGCCGTCTTCGTTCCCTTCTTCTTCTTCGGGGGGGGCGTCGCCGTCTGCGCCAGGGCGAGGGGCGCGACGGTGATCACCGTGAGCGCGAGCGCGGCGAGCACGGAGCGACGCCGCTTGGGGAGTCGCGTGGGACCCGCGGGGATGCCGGCAGACGGGCGGACGTCGGAACGAGCCATTGAGAGCACCTCGAAAGCCAGAAGCGATGCGGGAAACGAAACGCGCGCGCGCGCAATGCTACACTTAAGCCCACCGCTTGGGGGAAGCGCTCTCCCGGACCAACGAGTGATCCTTCACCACCGAATCGTCGAGCAATTTATCGACCGGCACGAGAGTTCTACATTCCGAAAGGAAATCGTTCTCACGGCCAGCCGAGTCCCGCTGGCGATGGTGCGCAAGCGGGCCGCGGACAGCGAGGTGACTCGGGCTCCGGTGCTCCTCGTTCACGGCTTTGGTCAGAACCGCCACACCTGGCACCTGCCGGCGCGAAGCTTCTCCAACTACCTCGCGCGCGCAGGTTTCGACGTCTTCAACCTCGACTTGCGTGGCCACGGCCGCTCGCGGCATTTCGGCGCGAAGGCCCCCCGAGGGGTGGAGGACTACGTCCGCGAAGACATCCCCGCGGCGGTCGCAGAGATCCACGCGATCTGCGGACACCGCCCGGTGTGGCTCGTGGGTCATTCGCTCGGCGGCCTCGTGGCCTACGCGGCGGCGCCCGATCTCGACGGCGCCATCGCGGGGATCGCGTCCATCGGTAGCCCGTACGACTTCACTCGAGGGTCTCTGACGCTCGGCGCCCTCGCGCTCTTCTTCCGGGCGGTGGCCTTCGCGCCCCTGCCCAATGTTCCCCTGCCGCTCGCCCCCGTCGGCCTGGCGATGCGCGTCATCCGCCGGCTCGCCGAGACGCCTTTGTACCCGCTACCGCTCCGCGGGTATCACGTCGGCTCGTGCGAGCCCCACGTGCTCGAGCAGTACCTGACCCTAGCATTCGATCGAGCGGTCGTCTCGGAGATGATGGAGATGTTCGACTGGGCGGCGCAGCGTCGCTTCGGCGGGCGTCAATCGGACTACGCCGCGCGCTTCGAGTCCATGAACTTGCCGCTGCTCGTCATCGCCGGCACGAACGACGACCTCGCGCCCCCGGCGAGCGTCCGTCCCGCGTTCACGCGCAGCGGCGCGAGCGACAAGACGTACCGGGTCGTGCCGCTCGGCCACATCGACCTCATCGTAGGGCGCGACGCCCCGCTGATGACCTGGTCGCTCGTCACGCGCTGGCTGGAGCACCACACCAGCTAGCTGCTGGCGCTGCCGCTCTTTTTCTTCGTCGTCGTCGTCGACGCCGCGGTGGACGGGCGGTCGGCGGCCTTCAGGCGGGCGAGGTCTTCTTCGAGCTTGCGGACGGTGCGCCGCAAGTCCTTCACCTCGCCCTCGGTGGCCAGGGCCATCGCCTTCGCGAGCGTCTCGACCTGTTCGCGCGCGAACGTCTGCGCCTTCCCCGGGACGCTCATGGCCGCCATCATCGCCTTCATCACGCGCTCGTCTTGCATCAGCTTGAGGACGCGCGGGTCGCTCATGAGGCGCATGCCTTGCTGCATCAGCGTCTTCTTGAGAGTCATGGGCGGCTCACTCCTTGGCGTCGCCGCGGGCGAAGATCGACGCGACGTAGTTGAGCACGTCCGTCGCGCTCACCTCGTTGTAGCCGAAGTTCTTGATGAGGCGGCTCTTGATGATGTCGATCTTCTCCTGCGTGTCCTTGTCGACGACGGCGCTGACGAGCGTCTTGAGCTTGATGCTGTCTTTCTGGTCTTCGAACAGCTTGAGTTCGAGCGCCCGGCGAAGCCGGTCGTTCGTGTTCCATTCGAACTTGCGTCCGTCGACCGCGAGCGCCCCGATGAAGTTCATGATCTCTCGGCGGAAGTCGTCCTTGCGATTCTCCGGGATGTCGATCTTCTCCTCGATCGACCGCATCAGACGCTCGTCGGGCTCTTCGTCTTGGCCGGTGTAGCGGTTCTTCACCTTCTCCTTGAGGGTGAAGGCCTTGATGTTGTCGATGTAGTTGGCGGCAAGCTTGCTGATCGCGTCCTCGTCCGCGCTGATGGCGCGCTGGACCTCGTTCTTCACGATCTCTTCGTACTCGCGCTTGACCATGCCGATGATCTCGCCGAAGCGCTTGCGCATCTCTTCGCTCGTGATGAGCGAATGGTGGCGTAGGCCCTTCTCCAGCTCGTTCAGCACCATGAAGGGGTTGATCGTCCCCTCGCCCGACTCGTTGACGAGGGCGTTGGAGATCTTGTCCTGCACGTACCGGGGCGAGATGCCCTCCATGCCTTCGCGCTTCGACTCCTTGCGCAGCTCCTTTACGGTGTCCTGCGTGTAGCCGGGCAGCACCTTGCCGTCGTAGAGCTTCATCTTCTGGAGGAGCGACAGGTTGTGCTTCTTCGGATCCTCGAGACGCGTCAGCGCGGCCCACATGGCGGCCACTTCGAGCGTGTGCGGCGCGATGTGCTTGCCCTTGATCTTCTGGGAGTTGAAGTCCTTCTGGTAGATGCGGATCTCTTCGGTGAGCTTCGTGATGTACGGGATGTCGATCTTGATCGTGCGGTCCCGCAAGGCTTCCATGAACTCGTTGTTCAGGAGCTTCTTGTACTCGGCCTCGTTGGTGTGGCCGATGATCACCTCGTCGATGTCCGTCTGCGCGAACTTCTTCGGCTTGATCTTGTGCTCCTGCGTCGCGCCGAGCAGATCGTAGAGGAACGCGACGTCGAGCTTGAGGATCTCGATGAACTCGAGGACGCCGCGGTTCGCGATGTTGAACTCGCCGTCGAAGTTGAA
>PLIR01000170.1 GCA_003139415.1 Myxococcales bacterium
AGGTAGTCGTCGTCGTGCCGCGGCGACGTGTAGTAGGTCCGGACCGCGACGCCGAGCGGCCGGTCGTCCCGCTTGCGCAGGCCCATCGACACCGACAGGCGCGACGAGTTCCCGTCCGCCGCGACGACCACGCGCGCGCGGAACGTCTGGGTCGGAGCAACGGTCCGTTCGACATCGGAGTCAGTTGATTTTGACTTTTCCGCGCCCTCGGCCTCGACCGTGACGCCGATGATCTGGCCGTCGTCGTCAAGCAGCGGGCCGGTGACGTTGGCGCCCTCGATGAGCTTGGCGCCGGCCGCCTGCGCGCGGCGGGCCAGCTGCTCGTCGAGCGAGGCGCGGGTGCGGACCAGGCCGTAGCCCGGGTAGCTGGACAGCTCCGGCCACGGCAGCTCGAGCCGCAGGCCGCCGCCGACCACGCGCAGGATTACCTCGCGCAGACGGTCTGGCAGAGCAAGCAGTTCTATTTCCACGAGACATGGTTCATCGTCTTTCTGCTCGTCGCGGTCCTCTTCGCGAACCGGTTCATCCCGCGGTTCTGGTGCCGGGTGCTCTGCCCGCTCGGCGCGTTCCTGGGCGTCTTCTCGCGCTTCGCGCTCTTCGGCATGACGAAGGACCACGCGAAGTGCACCGACTGCAACCTGTGCCTCGTGCACTGCCAGGGTGCGGACTCGCCGCAGGGTGGCGTCAAGTGGCGGCAGGACGAGTGCCACATGTGCATGAACTGCGAGACTGCCTGCCCCGAGGACGTCATCAAGTTCACCTTCCTGCCGAACCGCAAGAGCACCATCACCGTTCCGGACACTGTCCGTCGAACGGCCCTCGCCTCGGTCGGCGCAGGCGCGATGTTCTTGCCCGCGGCGCGCATCGCCGACTCGCTCGACGTCAACTACCACCCGAAGGTCATCCGGCCGCCGGGCGCCGTCGAGGAGCGCGGCTTTCTCGAGCGCTGCATCCGGTGCGCCGAGTGCATGAAGGTTTGCCCCAACAATGCCCTGCACCCCGCCTTCTTCGAGGCGGGCATCGAGGGGCTCTGGACGCCCATCCTCATCGCCCGCATCGGCTACTGCGAGTTCTCGTGCGTGCTCTGCGGGCAGGTGTGCCCCACGGGCGCGATCCAGAAAATCGACGAGAAGGAGAAGATGGGCGTCGGTCAGCCGCCCATCAAGATCGGCACCGCGTTCTACGATCATGGCCGCTGCCTGCCCTGGTCGATGCAGACACCGTGCATCGTGTGCGAGGAGTTCTGCCCGACGTCGCCCAAGGCGATCTGGGTCGAAGAGGTCGACGCGACGGTGCGGGACAGCAAGCCCGGGCCCGACGGGGCGCCGCCCGCGTACAAGACGGTGCACCTGCAGCGCCCGCACGTCGATCCCTCGCTGTGCGTTGGCTGCGGCGCGTGCGAGAAGGTCTGCCCGGTGCAGGACCAGCCGGCGGTGTACGTGACGAGCGTCGGCGAGACGCGCTCGAAGACGAACGTCATTCTGCTCGAGAACACGAGCTACAACCAGAAGACGTAGCGACGAGTGGGCGGCGAGCGGGCGCCGGCGCTGCTACGGTCGAACGCCGTGAACGATCTCTTTCTCCGCGCCTGCCGCCGTGAGCCCGTCGAGCGGACGCCCGTTTGGTTCATGCGTCAGGCGGGGCGCTACATGCCCGAGTACCGCAAGCTGCGCGAGGGGCGCACCCTCCTCGAGATCTGCGCCGCTCCGGAGCTCGCGGCCGAGGTGACGCGGCAGCCGCTGCGCCTCGGTGTCGACGCCGCCATCCTCTTCGCCGACATCCTGCTTCCGCTCGCCCCGATGGGCGCGTCGTTCGAGTTCGCCAAGGGCGAGGGCCCCGTCATCCACGAGCCGATCGCGTCGCGGGGGCAGATCGATCGGCTGCGCGTCATCGATCCCGACGAGTCGCTCGCCCACGTGATGGCGGCGGTGCGCATGCTCAAGCGCGATCTCCCCGTGCCGCTCATCGGGTTCGCCGGCGCGCCGTTCACGCTGGCGAGCTACCTGGTCGAGGGGGGCAAGAGCGCCAACTTCGCCAAGACGAAGAAGCTCATGTTCGGCGCGCCCGACGACTGGCGCGCGTTGATGGAGAAGCTCGCCGAAGTCGTCCGGCGCTACCTCCGCGCCCAGATCGCCGCCGGGGCCGACGCCGTGCAGCTCTTCGACTCGTGGGTGGGCGACCTCTCGCCCGCGGACTATGTCGAGTACGTCCAGCCGCACGTCCGAGGCATCCTGTCCGACGTGCAGAAGACGGGCGTCCCCGTCATCCACTTCGGCGTCGGGACCGCGACGCTGCTCGAGGCGATGCGCGACGCCGGCGGCACCGTCATCGGCGTCGATTTCTGCACGCCCCTCGGCGAGGCGTGGCGTCGTGTCGGCGCCGATCGCGCGGTGCAGGGCAACATGGACCCGTGTGCTCTCCTTGCCACGCGCGAGGTCGCCGTGAAGCACGCGCAGCGCGTCCTCGACGCCGCCGGCGGCCGGCCCGGGCACGTGTTCAACCTCGGCCATGGCATCCTGCCCGAGACGCCCGTCGACCACGTCCGCGCCGTCGTGGAGCATGTCCGGGAGGCGAGCGCGCGATGACGCCGGGGGCGAGGCCGGCGTCGCCGCGCCAGGCCGTGCTCCTCGTCTCGCACGGCACCGTCGACGATCTGGACGACCTCGCCGCATTCCTCACGACGGTCCGCCGCGGCCGGCCCGCGCCGACGGAGCTCGTCGAGGAGCTGCGACGTCGCTACGAGGCGATCGGCGGCTCGCCCCTCAACGCGATCAACGCCGCCGTCGGCGAGAAGCTCGGGCGCCGTCTGGGCGCCGACGTCCCGGTCGCCGTCGCCAACCGCCTCTGGCGCCCGTTCGTTCGCGACGTCCTCGGAGCGGTCGCGAGGGGCAGCGCGCAGCGCGTGGTCGTGGTGCCGCTCGCGCAGCACTCGGCGCACGTCTACGCGGACGACGCGAGGCGCGGGGCCGAAGGATTGGGCGTCGAGATCGCGTGCGCTCCGAGCTGGGGCGACCGCCCCGACCTGTGCGCGGCGTTCGCGGCACGGATCGCGGCGCGCCTCGAAGCCTCCCCCGACCGCCGCCGGACGACCATCATCATGACGTCGCACAGCTTGCCGAAGGCCGGCGTCGACGGCGGCGATCCATACGAGAAGGAGGTGCGGGCCTCCGCGAGCGCCGTCGAGGCTACGCTTCGCGCGCGGGGAAAGCTCGGTCTGCTAGGGGACGACGATGGCGGCCCGCGCGTCGACATGGCGTTCCAGAGCCAGGGCCTCGCCGGTCACGGCACCTGGCTCGGCCCGGACTTGCGCGAGGCGCTCGACGCGGCTCGTGCGCGCGGCCATCGCCACGTCGTCTTCGCGCCGATCGGCTTTCTCGCCGACCACGTCGAGGTCCTCTACGACCTCGACGTCGAGGCGCGCCAGATGAGCGAGGAGCGTGGCCTCTCGTACGCGCGCGCGGCTTCGCTCAACGCCGACGACGACTTCATCGACGTCCTCGAAGCCGTTGCGCGCCCTCTTCTTGGTCTTGGGCGGAACGCGGACGGGCAGCATGGCTGACGACGCGCGCGGTCCGCTGCGGGTCGCGATCGTCGGGGGCGGGATCACCGGTCTTGCCGCTGCCCACGAAGCGCTGCTCCGCGCGCGCGACCTCGGGCGGCCCGTGACGGTCACCGTGCTGGAGCGGACGGCGAAGCTCGGGGGCAACCTGATCACGGAGCGATCGGGGGGCTTCTTGCTCGACGCAGGGGCAGACTCGTGGGTTGCGGCCAAACCGCATGCGACTGCCCTGGCGCGCGAAGTCGGTCTCGAAGGATCGCTCCGAGGCACGCGTGAAGGGATGCGGCGCTACTTCGTCGCGTGGGGCGATCGCCTCCACCCCGTCCCGGATGGCCTCGTGCTCGGCGTCCCCACGCGCTTGGCGCCGCTCGCCCGCACGCCGCTGTTCTCGGCGCTCGGCAAGGTGCGCATGGCGCTCGAGCCGTTCGTGCCGGCGCGGCACTTCGAGGGGGACGACGACGAGTCGATCGCCGACTTCGCCGTCCGACGCCTCGGGCGCGAGGCGGCCGACCGCCTCGTGGCGCCGCTGCTGGCGGGCATCTCCGCGGGCGACGCGAGCGACCTGTCGGTGCGCGCGGCGTTCCCGCAGTTCGTCGCGATGGAGCGCGACTACGGGTCGCTGGTGCGCGGGACGATCGCCGCGCAGCGTGCGCGTGCCGGGACGCAGGGCGAGGGAGCCTTCCGCTCGCTCGAAGGGGGGGTCGCGACCCTCGCGCGCGCGGTGGCGGAGCACGTGCGCAAGGCAGGCGCGCACCTGCACACGGGGGCGGGCGTGGGGGCGATCGCGCGCGTCGGCCCTGCGTGGGGCCTCGAACTCGAGGGAGGCGGGCGGATTCCGGCCGATGCCGTCCTCCTTGCCGTCCCGGCGTGGGTCGCCGCGCCGCTTCTGCGCGCGATCGACGAGGGCGCCGCGGGCGGACTCGATGCAGTCCCCTTCGGATCCACGGCGACGGTGTTCCTCGGCTACCGCCGCGAGGACGTCGCGCACCCGCTCGACGGCGTTGGCTTCGTGGTCCCGCGGTCGCTCGGGCGGCCGATCCTCGCGGGGACGTGGGTGTCGAGCAAGTGGGAGGGCCGTGCGCCCGAGGGGCACGTGCTCGTGCGGGCGTTCTTCTCTCTGAGCGACCGCCTCGCTCGCGACGACGAATCGCTGGTGCAGCTGGCCCGCGCCGAGCTTCGGGTCCTCATGGGGCTCTCCGCGACCCCCGTCCTGTCGCGCGTCTTCCGCTTCGAGCACGCGAGCCCGCAGATGCGCGTCGGCCACCTCGCCCGGATGCGCGAGGTGCGCGAGCGGCTCGCGCGCGTGGCCCCCGGCCTGCGGGTCGCGGGCGGCGGGTACGAGGGGATCGGGATCCCGGACAGCGTGAGACAGGGGAGGGAGGCCGCGGGCGCGATGGTCAAGGGCGAGTGACGAATCCGGACCCCGTTCAGCCGCCAACGACGCGGCCTCCGTCGTTGCGCTACTTCAGCTTCGCCACCGTCGCCCGGATCTCGGCCTCCGTGGGCATCTTTCCGACACCGCGCGGGTCGCGCAGGTTCTGGAAGTCGACCATCCAGCCCGGGTACTCGGCCGGGAGCGCGCTCGCGTCGTCGAGGAGCTTCACGTGCTCGGGCGCAAGCTTCACGTCGACGGCAGCGAGGTTGTCGACGAGCTGCTCTTTTTTCTTCGCGCCGATGATGATGCTCGTGACAAACGGCTTGGTGAGCTGCCACGCGAGCGCGACCCGCGCCACCGACACGTTGGTAGCCTCCGAGACGGTTCGCAGCGCCGACAGCACCCGGGGCAGCCGCTCCATGTTCACCGGCGGAAAGTCGAAGGAGGCGCGCCGCGCGTCAGCCGGCCCTTTCTTTTCGGGGTCGAACTTGCCGGACAAGAGACCACCGGCGAGCGGGCTCCATGGCAGGATCGCGATCCCTTCGGCCTGGCAGAGCGGGACGATCTCGCGCTCGATGTCGCGCCCGGCGATCGAGTAGTACACCTGGGCGCTCTGGAACCGCGCGAGCCCGTTCTCTTGCGCGAAGGTGATCGCCTTCGACGCGAGCCATGCCGGCAAATTGCTGAAGCCCACGTAACGCGCCTTGCCTATCCGAACGACGTCGTCGAGCGCGCGCAACGTCTCCTCGACCGGTGTCGCGGGATCGAAGCCGTGTATCTGATACAGATCGACGTGGTCGAGCCCCAGGCGCTTCAGGCTGCCATCGATGCTCGCTAGGATGTGTGCACGAGAGAGACCCACTTGGTTGACGCCGGGGCCGACGCGCCCGCGCACCTTGGTCGCGACGACGATCTGCTCGCGCGGCCGAGCCAACGCCTTCAGCGCCGCGCCCACGAGTCGCTCGCTCTCGCCATCCGAGTAGACGTCGGCCGTGTCGATGAAGTTGATGCCCGCATCGAACGACGTCCCGATGAGGGACTCGGCTTCGGCGGCGCCGACTTGCCCGATGGCCTTGAAGATGCCAGTGCCGCCGAACGTCATGGCCCCGAGGCAGAGCTCGGAGACGAAGAGGCCGGTTTTTCCGAACGGTTGGTAGCGCATGAGGCCCGTCCCTTCTGAGGTGGTGAGAACATTACGCCTTCGAGGCGCGCGAGCACGCAAACACTGTAGGTCCCGTTCGGTCTCTCGGCAGTCCCAGCGCGAATCGACGCCGGCGCCAAACTGCGGTAGCTAGCGGCCGCTGAATGATCCGCACGGCTCTCGTCTCGGTATCCGACAAGACCGGCCTCGTGCCCTTCGCGCAGGTGCTCGCCGCGCGCGGCGTGCGCATCCTGTCGAGCGGTGGGACGGCCCAGGCGCTCGCGGCCGAGGGCATCGCCGTCGAGACGGTGGAGAGCTACACCGGGTCCCCCGAGGTGATGGACGGACGCGTGAAAACCCTGCACCCGCGGGTCCACGGCGGAATCCTCTCCCGTGGCGACAGGGACCGCGGCGATCTCGATCGCTTGGGCGCGCAGCCCATCGATCTCGTCGTCGTGAACCTCTATCCCTTCGAGAAGACGGCGGCGGCCCCGGGCTCGAGCCACGAGCTCATTGTCGAGAACATCGACATCGGCGGGCCCTCGATGGTCCGCTCGGCGGCGAAGAACCATGCGCGCGTCACGGTCGTCTGCGACCCGGCCGACTATCCGCGCGTCCTCGGCGAGCTCGCGCTCGGCGGCGACACCACCCCGGCGACGCGCGCGGAGCTCGCCGCCAAGGCCTTCGCGCATACGGCCGCGTACGACGGCGCCATCGCGGCCTACCTCTCCTCGCTCGACGCCGCCGGCCCGCGCGCCCCGTTCCCGACGTATCTGACGTTGCCGTTCGAGCGCGCGTACGGCCTGCGTTACGGAGAGAACCCCCATCAGGCAGGGGCCTTCTACGTCGACCGCGGCGCGCCGGCCGGGTCGCTCGCGCGCGCGCAGAGCCTGGGCGCGGGAGGCAAGGAGCTCAGCTTCAACAACCTGGTCGACGCCGACGCCGCGCTCGACGCCGTGCGCGAGTTCGACGAGCCCGCGGCGGTCGTCGTCAAGCACACCAACCCGTGCGGGGTCGCGACGTCGTCGACGCTCGCCGACGCTTACCGCGCGGCGCGCGAAGCCGACGCCGTCAGCGCCTACGGCGGCATCGTGGCGCTCAACCGCCCCGTCGCCGAGGACACGGCCGCGGCGCTCGCCGAGACATTCGTCGAGTGCGTCGTCGCGCCGTCTTTCGCGCCCGGTGCGCTCGAAGTCCTGCGCGCCAAGAAGAACCTGCGCCTCCTGTCGACGGGCGGCTGGCTCGGGCCCGGGCACGCGTCTCTTTCGGCCAAGCGCGTCGGCGGCGGGCTCGTCGTGCAGGATCGCGATGCGACCGCCGGCGGCGAGGTCGCGGGCGGAAAGACGGCGAGCAAGCGCCCGCCTACGCGCGAGGAGGTGCGGGCTCTCGAGTTCGCGTGGCGCGTCGCCAAGCACGTGAAGTCGAACGCGATCGTGCTCGCGCGCACGCGCGCCGAGGGCGCCGTCACCGTCGGCGTCGGCGCCGGGCAGATGTCACGCGTCGTCTCCGTGCAGATCGCGTGCGAGAAGGCCGGACCGGCCGCGCGCGGGAGTGTGCTAGCGTCCGATGCGTTCTTTCCGTTCCCGGACGGCGTCGAAGCGGCGGGCCGCGCGGGCGTCACCGCCATCGCACACCCTGGAGGCAGCGTCCGCGACGCCGAGGTCATCGCCGCCGCCGACGCGGCCGGTATCGCGATGGTGCTGACGGGGGTACGTCACTTCCGCCACTGAGAGCCGCCCTCCCAATAGTTGGCCGTTTCGTTCCATCTGTGGCGACCTGCGGGCACGATGCGGGCGATGACGGAAGGGTGCAGCGTCTGCGGGACGCGATTCGACGTGCAGTTCCGCTACCAGATGGAGGAGCGCGACGGCGGGTTCGCGTTCTACTGCTCGCAGGCGTGCCACGGCCAGGCCGTGCGGGGCGAGACGACCGGCGGGGCCACCTGCTCGGCGTGCAACAAGCGCTTTCGGGTGGAGCTCGTGTCGCAGGTCGTTCGTGTGCGGGGCGAGCTGCGTCACGCCTGCTCCGACGACTGCCGCAGGCAGCTGCTGGCCGAGGCCGGGGGCGTTCGGCTGGGCGCCATCGCCGCGTCTGACGCCGGCTTGCCCCTCGCCGGGGAGGCCGCGGCCAACCAGGCCCCCACGGCCATCGGCCGTCCGGAGGCTTCGATCGCCGCGAGCAGCGCGGAGAAGCGCACGAGCGGAGCGCGTCGCCTCGCGGTGTTCAACCACAAGGGCGGGACCGGCAAGACGACCACGTCCGTGAGCCTCGCGGCGGGGATGGCTTCGCGGGGCTTGCGCGTCCTGCTCGTCGACACCGACTCGCAAGGCAACGTCGGCGTGTCGCTCGGCGTCAAGGCCGAGAAGACCCTGTACCACGTCCTCGTCATGGGCCTTCGCCCCGAGGCCGCCGCCGTGAACGTGCGGCCAAACCTCGATCTCATCACCGCCAACGAGACCCTCGCTGCCGCGGAGCTCTATCTGGCCGGCCGGCAGAACCGCGATCGCGTCCTCTGCGATCGGCTGGCTTCGGCGTTCACCGGGTACGACGTCGTGGTGCTCGATTGCTCACCGTCGCTCTCGCTCATGAACCAGAACGCGCTCGTCGCCGTCGACGGGATCATCGTCCCGGTCGCGTGCGACTTCCTGTCTTTGGTCGGCGTCCGCCAGGTGGTCAAGACGGTCAAGAACGTCAACGCCCTCTTGCACCATCCGGTGCAGATCGAGGGTGTCCTTCCGACGTTTTACGACGCACGCGCGCGCATCTGCCGCGACGCGCTCGACGCCATGAAGGATCACTTCGGCGATCGGGTACTGCCGCCGATCCGGTCTGCCATCCGGCTGAAAGAGGCGCCGGCGCAGGGCAAGACGATCTTCGAATTTGCCCCCGAATCGCACCCGGCGCAGGACTACCAGCATGTGGTGGATCTGCTCGCGGGCGGCGCGCCCGTAGGCCAGAAGCGGGCAGTGGGCTGAGCGGCAAACCAGGACGAGCGCGAACGACCAGAAGCGAAGAGCGGAGCGGGAAGCAACGATGGCATCACGAGGAGACGAGACGGGGCTTGGAGGGGCGCGAGTCCTCGACGCCGATGAGGTGGAAGGGGTGCTCTCGGGAGCCTTCTACGCGCCCGCGCCGCGCGAGATCCGCGAGGCGGGCCGCCCGCGCAAGCTCGAGCCCAAGCCCGCGCACTACAAGGTGATCTGCATCTCGCTCTACACGAAGGACCTCGAGCACCTCGACGGGCTCGTGGCCGAGCTCAAGGCGCGTGGCCTCACCAAGGCGAACCGCAGCGCCCTCATTCGGGTCGCCCTCGAACAGCTCGACCTCGATCGCGTCCCTCGGGGTCTTTAGGCTTCCCCGAGCGCGTCCCAGAAGGAGCGCATGTCCTCGGGGAGAGGGGCCTCGATGCGGAGATGGGCTCCGGTCATCGGATGGGGCAGTGCGAGGCGTGCGGCGTGCAGGGCGTGGCGCGGCATCTCGAGCTGGACGAGGTCGTCCGCCGTCAGCTCGCCGTCGGCCGCGCGCGCGAACGCGTGGTCGTCGGCCCCGTAGAGCTTGTCGCCCACTACCGGCGCGCCGAGCGAGGCGAGATGGACCCGGATCTGGTGCTGGCGGCCCGTCTCGAGGCGGCATTCGACGCGGGCGTAGTCCCTCCCCGTGATGGACCGCCGCACATCGGTGACCTCGAACGCCGTCACGCAGACGAGGGCCGCCGCCGTCGTGCCGATCCGCATCTTGACGCGAAGGGGACTATCCGGGTCGAGCTCCAGGCTCCGGTTGCACACGAAGGCGCGGGCGCCGTCGCCGCGGACCGGCACACCCCGCGCGATGGCGACGTACGACTTCTCCAACCCGGTGCGCGCGGCGATGAGCCGTTTGAGCGCGCGGTCGCAGGCGCGCGACTTGGACACGAGGATGACGCCGCTCGTCTCCCGGTCGAGCCGGTGGCCGAGCGAGAGAAAGTCGGCCTCGGGCCGCGCCTCCAGCAAGAGCTTGATGAGCGTGTTCTTGTGGTACCGAGCGGTCGGGTGGACGGGCAAATGGGCCGGCTTGT
>PLIR01000372.1 GCA_003139415.1 Myxococcales bacterium
CCGCGCGCGACGAGCTTGAGCAAAATGCGCCCGCCGAGCTTCCGAGGGAGCAGCAGAGGCGCCAGCCCCGGCGGCGAGGACGACAAACCCTTCGCGGCCTCTCCCATGTTGTCTCTAGCAAGGTAAAAAGCCGCGTGGTGTGCGGCCAACTTTTGCGAGCAGACGCGGCGGCCGGCGGGCGCGCGGCCAAGGCGCGTCGCTATACTGACACCTCGGTGGTCCGAATCGTTTACCTCGCCCGCCACGGCGAGACCGACTGGAACGCGGCGGGACGGTGGCAGGGGCAGTCCGACGTCCCCCTCAATGCCCGCGGTCGCGAGCAAGCGCGCGCCCTCGGCGAAACGCTCCTCCACAGGGGGGTGACGGCCATCGTCTCGAGCGACCTCTCGCGCGCACGCGAGACAGCCACGATCGTCGGGGCCGTCCTGGGGCTCGAGCTCGCGTACGAGGACCCGGGGCTACGCGAGCGCACCTTCGGCCTCTTCGAGGGACTGACGCGCGAAGAATGCGAGCGGCTTCACCCCGAGGCGTGGCAAGCGTGGGTCGGGCTGCAGAAGCCGCCCCCGGGAGGCGAGGCGCGTGAAGCGCTCGCCGAGCGCGTGACAGCGGCCATCGGGCGCGCGTCGGCGCTGGCATCGGAGCCGGGCCACGTGGTCCTCGTGATCGCCCATGGCGGCGCCATGCGGGCGGCAGTCGGCACGGCGCTCGGGACGACGCCCGGCCCCGTGTCGAACGGGGCGCTGTGGAAGCTCGAGTGGGATGGGGGCATCGTCGCGGCCGAGCCCTGCTGACGGCTCGCCTGTCTGACGGCTCGCCTGTGACGAGGGCCGTGAGCGGAATGGAGCTTGCGTACCCAGAGCCCTAGGCAGGTCATTTCAACTCATGTCGGAGCCGTCGACGGTCGAACGTCTCAAGTTGCTCGCTGCGAGGCCCGTTCTCAATGGGCTCGACCCTGCCGTATTGCAGGACGTCGATGCGGCCCTCGAGTCGGTCGACGTGCCGGGCGGCGCACATCTTGTGGAGCGGGGCGAGACGGGAGCGCCGCGCTTCCTGGTCGTCCAGGGGGGCGTCCGGTCTTCCTTCGTGGGGCCCGATGGGCGGCGCCACGTGGCGTTCGAGTACTTCCGGGGGAGCAGCGTGGGCGAAGCGCTCTTGCTGAGCGGCCGACCTGCGCCGCTCGACCTGCACGCCATCCGCGACAGCCATCTCCTGCTCCTCTCGCGCGCCCGATTCGACGAACTGACGGCCCGCCATCCGGAGCTGATGCTGAACTTCGCGCGCTTCGTCGCGGCGCGCGTCGTCGAGCTGGTTGGTTCGCCCGACTTCCTCGCGTCGTTTTGCCACAAGGCCGACCGCCTCCCCCGGAGCATCGCGCTCCTCGCCGTCGGCGGCGAAGAGGTGCACCGCGTCCGCGGTCAGTTGGCCGATGCGCTCTCGAGGTTCCGCACGACGACGCGCCTCACGGCGCCGCAGGCTCGCAAGGCGATCGAAGGCAGAGCCGAAATGGGGACCGAGGGCGCCTATGGCCGTCTGATCGAATGGGTCGATGCTCTCGACGTCCCGGGCGACTCCTTGATCTTCGAATGCGAGCTCTCCGACGCCTCGTGGCTCGACTTCTGTCTGCGCCAGGCCGACCGCATCATGGTCTTGCTCGACGACGCAGAGAGCCCGCCCACCGCGAAGGGGATCGACTGGTGGAGCGGCGCGAAGCTCGGAGAGCGATCCGCTCACCTCGAGCTCGCCGTCGTACACCGACAATCCAGCCACCCGCCCCATGGCAGCTCGGCGTACGCACGGCTGCCGAACGTCGCGCGCCTCCATCACGTAAGAGCCAGAGATACCGGCGACGCGCAACGGCTCGCCCGGTGGTTGCTGGACCGCCCGGTGGGCCTCGTCCTCGGCGGCGGAGGCGCGTACGGGATCGCCCACGTCGGTGTCCTCAAGGCCCTCGAGGAGGCCCACGTTCCCGTCGATACCATCGGCGGTACCAGCATGGGCGCGATCTTCGCCGGCGGCCTGGCGCGCGGATGGGACGCGGACCGCATCATGGGGGAGGTGAGGGCGCTCTTTGCGTCTCGATTCGCCCTCTACGATCCCACGATCCCGTTCAAGTCCCTCCTCGCCGGCAAAAAGCTCGACCGCGTGCTCGAGGGCCTCTTCGAAGACCTCGCCATCGCCGATCTCTGGATCCCCTTCTTCTGTGTGGCGACCAACATCGTTCGCGCGCAATCGCAAGTTCACGACAGCGGCAGCCTTCGAGACGCCATCCGTTCGAGCTGCTCCATCCCGGGCCTCTTTCCGCCGTACCAGATGCTCAAGGATCTTTTCGTGGATGGCGGCCTTGTCGACAACCTGCCGATCGACGTCATGGCCGAGCGTTGCCGCGGGTCCGTCATCGCCGTCGACGTCTTTCCCTATCAGCGGCACGGGCGCGAGCTTGCGCCAGGAGGGCTGGCCCGCTTGCTGAACCGACTCAAAAGTCCCACGGACGGACTGCCCCTGTTCGACACGCTGATGCACGCGACCCTGACGGGGAGTCAGCGGACGACCGAGATGAGCCGCGCCAACCACCCGCCTGCGCTCTACCTCACGCCTCGATTGGACAAGTTCGGCATTCTCGAGTGGCGATCTTACGAAGCGATGTTCCGGGAGTGGTACGAGTGCGCCGCGCGCGAGATCGCGGGCGGAGGCTTCCCGCGGTCTCTCTGGGAGGGAGGCCTCGAGAAGGCTGCTCCCTCGCAACACTGAGTCCTTGCCGAGGTGACGCGTCGCGCGCTCGAGGCTTCTTGACACGACGTCTCGCGCAGCTCATCACGCGCACCGAGAATCATGATGTCCAATCGAGCGTCGTCGACGGTCGAGCGCGCCGCACGCGCTGCCGTGGCCGCCGTGTCTATCGCCATCTCCGGGGGCCTTGCGGCCCTGCTGCCGCCCGTCGCAGCGCTTGTCACGGTCTCGGGCTGCGCGACGGAGCCAACCGCTCAAGCCACCCCACGCGATGCGGGCTCGAGCAAGCAGGCGGCCGTCGCGCCGCTCGGCCCGGTGAAGCAGATCGACGCGGGCGTCCTCAACGTGGGATATGCCGAAGTCGGTCCGGTCGGTGGTCGCCCGGTGATTCTGCTGCACGGATGGCCGTACGACATTCACAGCTACGACGCCGTGGCGCCGCTGCTGGCGTCGGCCGGGTACAGGGTGATCGTCCCGTACTTGCGTGGATACGGGACGACGCGCTTTCTCTCGAAAGACACGTTCCGAAACGGCCAGCAAGCGGTCGTCGCCGTCGACATCGTCGCCTTGATGGATGCTCTCAAGATCGACAAGGCCATCCTGGCCGGTTTCGATTGGGGGGCGCGTACGGCCGACATCATCGCGGTGCTCTGGCCCGAACGTACGAAAGCCATTGTCTCGGTGAGCGGATATCTCATCACCAATCTGAAGGCCAATACGCAGCCGCTGCCGCCGGTGGCCGAATGGGGATGGTGGTACCAGTACTACTTTGCCACGGAGCGCGGCCGGGCCGGCTACGACGCGAATCGGGTCGAGTTCGCGAGGCTCATCTGGAAAAACTGTTCTCCGATGTGGAACTTCGACGATGCGACATTCGCTCGCACCGCCGCCTCTTTCGACAACCCCGACCACGTCGCCATCGTGATCCACAACTATCGCTGGCGCCTCAGCCTCGCGCCCGGGGATCCGCAATACGACGGGCTCGAAGGGCGGCTCAACGAGGGCCCGGTCATCACCGTGCCCGCGATCAGCATCGCGAGTGACTTCGACGGCCCGGCCGCCGACGGAAGCGCCTATGCCAAGAAGTTCACGGGCAAGTACTCGCACCGGATCCTCAAAGGCATCGGTCACAACGTGCCGGAAGAGGCCCCGGAGGCCTTCGCGCAGGCGGTCGTCGACGCCGATCACTACTGAGGCGGACGCGGCGGGGCCCGCTGCATGCACGGAGTTCCCGGAAAGGAGCTCCTCCATGAAGAAGATGCGCGTCGTTCAGGTGTCGAAGCCCAAGGCCCCCCTCGAGGTCGTCGAGCGCGACATCCCGGAGCCCAGCGCTGGCACCGTGCGGATCAAGGTCGAGGCGTGCGGCGTTTGCCATAGTGATTCGTTCACGGTCGAGGGGGTCTTTCCTGGGATCGAATACCCACGTGTCCCCGGGCACGAGGTCGTCGGTGTCGTCGACGCGGTCGGGGTTGGGGTCACCGAGTTCAAGCCGGGGCAGCGTGTGGGCGTCGGGTACAACGGTGGATTCGACGGGACCTGCGACGCGTGCCGCCACGGGGACTTCTTTGCCTGCCGCATGGGCCGCGTGACGGGGCTCTCGTCCGATGGCGGGTATGCCGAGTACATGATTGCGCGGTCCGAGGCCGTCGCCCGGGTCCCCGACGCCCTCTCCGCGTCCGACGCGGCGCCGCTGCTTTGTGCGGGGCTGACGACGTTCAACGCGCTCCGCAACAGCGGCGCGCGCCCCGGCGACCTCGTGGCCATCCTGGGCCTCGGCGGCCTCGGTCACCTCGGGGTGCAGTACGCGGCCAGGATGGGGTTTCGGACGGCGGTGATCGCCCCCGGCCGCGACAAGGAGCCGCTCGCGAAGGAGCTCGGGGCCACGTACTTCATCGACAACAAGGAGCGAGACGCCGCTGCCGAGCTCACGAAGCTCGGTGGCGCGAGCGTCGTGCTCGCCACCGCCCCGAGCGCCCGGGCCATGAGCTCGACGCTCGGAGGCCTGGGCGTCCACGGGAAGTTGCTCGTGGTCGGTGTTCCGTCACAGCCGTTGGAGGTCCCGGTCGTGCTGCTCATCGGGGGATCCCGCTCGGTCGCGGGCTAGTACGCGGGGACGTCGATCGACGCACAGGACACGCTCGCGTTCAGTCACCTGGAGAAGGTGCGCTCGATGAACGAGCTCTTTCCTCTGGACCGCGCTGCCGAAGCGTACGCCCGCATGATGAGCGGCAACGTACGCTTCCGGGCCGTGTTGACGATGGCGCCCTCGTGAGCGAGGGCACGTCTGACGACGGCCGCCGCGCTCGCGCCCCGCTCACCGCGCGAGCGCATCGGCCCGTTTCACCGCACCGTCGAACGTGGGTGTGTGCTCGACGACGTGGGCGGCGAGCCGCTCGGAGAGGAGCGCTCCACCGTGGAAGTCCAACTGGACCGACGCGCCCCCGTCGGACGGCTGCACGACGAAGGACGTCGTCAGCTCGCCCCGCTCGACGGAGCACTTGGCCGGCGTGGGGTGGGCCGGTTCCGTCGCCGTAGCGGGCCGCCTTTGGCACACGTCCGTGCGCGTGTCGTATTCGTAGACGTTGTTGCCGACGCAGACGTCGATCATCGCTCCGTGCTGAAAACCGCCCGCAGCCGACGCTTTGCCGACGTGCAGGCCGTCGCTCGCGAACACGAAGGTGTTCGAGTTCAAGACGGCCTGTGACCCGTCGCCGAGCATGCGCGTGAACGAGACCCGGCACGGGGAGACGAGCGAGAACGTCTCCTCGTCGACGCCGCCGCCGACTCGCCTCGGGTCGTACACGCTCACGTGGTCGCCCTCGACGTTCCACACCTGGAGCGATCCCGGATAGATGGTATCGCGGACGATCCACACGCCCTGCCATCGGTGCGACAGATCGGCGAGCGTCTTCAAGTCGGCCAGCGTCTTGTCGCCGGGCGCGGCGGATACATCGGATACGTCGCCGCCGAGCTGCCAGACGAGCGCGAACGGGATGAGCCACCGCAGCGAATGGCGACGCCAGACGCGACGGCGGCCGAGACCAGCGAGTGGGCGAACGGCTTCCCGATCCTGGGAAGATACACGGGCATCCGATGAGGCGTGACGAGAGATCATGGCAGTGCTCCTTCCCTCCTTGCTTGGGGTTCCGAGCACGCCTCATGCCGTGCACGAGAACGCGCATGCGCCGCGCAAATCCGGATGCTCGTGCGCAAACGAACAAACGGAATGGACACGGTCCAGTGGCAAGTAGCAACGCGAGCGGGCAGGTTGACCGTCTCGATGCGTGATGCTTGGCGGCAGAGCCGCGCGATCGCCGTCTCGGCGACTCATCCTCTGATAGCGCGAGCGCCTTCGGAGTCCGGCCTGCGCCCGCGCTCTGACGGCGATGGCGCCGCGCGGACTACCAGCGCAGCGTCCCGCCGAAGACCACTCCGGCGGGATCCTGCGAATAAGGGCACTGCGCTGAATCGCAGGCGAACGGCCCGTTCTGGGCCACGACCGTGATCGTGTTCGACCCGGCGTGGAGCGCCGCCGTGAGATCGAAGACGGCGGGAACGTTTTGGGCCTTCCCGGCGACGCCCTCGTAGACGACGCTGCCGGTCGACCCCACGGACGCACGGTTGACGAACACCTGGGCGAAGTCGTCCACGGCGATCTGCATCGTGCCCGTCGGCCGGGGCCCCACGACGAAGGACTTCTCGAGGATGGCGACCCCGAATGGCGCCGCGGCCGACGGCAAGACGTCGGCTCGCCAGATCCAAACCGCGTCCGGAATGGCGCGACCGCCGGCCCAGCCTTGAGGAGGGGATCCTTCGGAGTCGTCCAGCATGCGCCGCGGGCGGGCGTGCTGGTAGACGAGGGCACCCGCAGGGCAATTGAGCGGCACCCATTCGTTGGTGCAGACAAGCCTCGCAGGCCCGAGGAGGGCGCCTTTGGAGTAGCTCGCCCCGTCTTGTGATCGGGTCCCGGCGAAGGAGCTCCAGGTGGCGTCGGACGCGAAGGTGACCGTGCACGTCCCAGGCGTGCACGGCGTAGGCCGGGCGTCACGGGCAGGCGGCGGGGGCGGCGGGGCAGGCGGTGTCACGACGATCGGCGGAGGCTTCGGCGCTGGGCACTCGCAGGCGCCGTACGATTGTCCATCGACTTGGCACACCTGGTACCCGGCGCATGCCGCGACCCCGGCGCAAGCGATCGACTGACCGGGCACGCAGGCGCGAGGAGGGTCCGGCGGCGGGCTGCCGGTGCTCACACTGGCCACCGGCGCCGGTGCCGGCACCGCGCAGGGGACTTGCGCACGGCCGCAGCCGACCAGGAGACAAACGCACGCCAAGCCCCGCCAACCCGCCATGGACTCACAAGTCTAAATCAGCGATCGCGATTTCTCGAACAGGGTCGTGAGGGGAGAAACAGGGAGGGAAGGAGGAGAGGAGGGGGAGGAAAGCCAGAGGCGCCGCAGGCCTTGGCGAAGGGCGGGGACGTTGAAGTTCACCAGGAGCCCGACAAGCAGGCCCGACAGCTTCACCTCGATGAGCGCGCCGATGACATGCTCGGACGGGCGACGCCTTTCCGCTCTCTCCGTCGCCTCTTTCCCTTCGCTCGAAGGCGTATCCCAAAATCCGGTGATGGGCGGGCTGCTACCTGGCCTGAGGTGACCGCGCTGCGATGAAGCGAGGAGCGGCCGCGGATCCGGCCCTTCGGCGGAGCAAGGCGCTACGCGATCAAGCGGACATCGCGCTGCTCGAAGGGGACGTGCCCGAGCCCGGTGAGGGGTGGTGAGCGCCGCGACCCCCCNNACGGTGTCGCGGCCCCGCCGCTGCTGCCGCTACGGCTGCGTGTAAGTCTCGACGGTGGTCTGGCACGCCCCGGCGTCGAGGCCCTGAGAGTCGACGCTGAACACGGTGACGGTGGTCGGCGTGGCCGTATAGGGCGACGGGGTACCCGCGCCCGCATCGACGTCCTCGCCGCACGTGGGCGTGGNNCGTCAAATCCGTCCCGCTCGTCGCGTAGGTGCCCGACGAGCGTGACTCCTCGGTGGTCCCCTGGAAGGACGTGACGGAGTACACCTGCACGGTGCTGGACGACGCGTTCACGACGATCGTCGACTGCACCGTCACGCCCGAAACGCTCGCAACGCACGGCGAGGTGACGTACTGGACGGCCGACGTGAGGGCGTACGTCCCGCTCGCGATCGCGCCGCCCGCCGGGGTCGGGGCCGTGCTGGTCGACGAGGTCGGCGTGATGGGCGACCCGGTGAGCGCCACCGAGTTGCAGCCGACGCCCGTCATGACGACGGTTCCGCCCTCACCCCCGGAGCTGCTGCTGCCGCC
>PLIR01000198.1 GCA_003139415.1 Myxococcales bacterium
CGCGTGCTGGGCGGCGAGGGGGTCCTCTGCGGGATTCGCCCCGCCGTCGCGCAGACGATCGTCGGCCTCGGCCTCGATCTCGGCTCGGTGCGCACGACGCGGGCGCTGCGCGACGCGCTCAAGTGGTGCATTCGAGCCCGAGGCACGGCGACGGAGGCGAGCCACGCGGCTTCGCAGGAGACATGACCATGCAAGACGCCCGGATCCCGATCATCGGTCTCTACGACGATCTCATCGTGCCCATCCAGGGCGCGATCGCGGACGACGTCATGGTCACGCTGCAGAACGACGTCACACGGCGCATCCAGGACGGCAACGCGCGGGGGCTCGTCGTCGACGTCTCGGGCGTCGAGACCCTCGATAGCTACATGACGCGCAATCTGCGCGACCTGGCCCTCTCCGCACGCCTCATGGGCGTCACGGCCGTCGTCTCCGGGCTTCGGCCCGCGGTCGCCATCACGCTGATCGAAATGGGCCTCGAGATCCCCGGCGTGCACACGGCCCTCAACCTCGAGCGCGCCCTCGAGCTCCTTCACGCCATTCGGCAAGAAGAGGCCCGGGCCGTGGGCGAACCGGGGGACGACGATGCCTGACCCGACGGACGACGTCCTCGGCACGCTCGGCGAGTACTTCCCGCCTGCGATCGCCCGCGCCGTGCTCCGATCGACCCTTCGACGAGGAGGCCTGGACGAAGAGCGCGTCCGGGACAGCGAGATCTCCGAGTTCGTGGCCGCGCTCGAACGGACGTTGCCGATGTACATCGTCGACCCCGGGCGGCGCGGCGAGTGCATCGGCAAGGTGCGTCGGCTCATGACGACCGAGCCGCCCCCGGCCCTCCCGTCGCCGCGACCACGTCCCTCGCGCGATACGCCGCGGGTGCCGCCAGCGTCCGGCGGATTTGGCAGGGTCGAGCCGACGGCGTCGGGCTTCACCGAGCGCCTCGTGGGCGGCATCATCCGCATCCGCACGGCGCGCGACATCGTGCAGGCGTGCGACCTTGCGCGCGAGGTCGCGCGAAAGCTCGGCTTCTCGCTGCTCGACCAGACCAAGATCGCAACGGCCGCCTCGGAGCTCGCCCGCAACATCCTGCTCTACGTCGGCGACGGCGAGGTCCGCATCGGCGTCATCGAGGGGCCGAAGCGCGGCATCCAGATCGCGGCTGTCGACTCGGGCGCGGGGATCCCGGACGTCGGGCTCGTGATGAACAGCGGGTATCGATCGCGCACGGGAATGGGCATGGGGCTGAAAGGGACCAAGCGCCTCATGGACGAGCTCGAGATCGATTCGCGCCCGGGCACCGGGACGACGGTCGTCACGAGGAAGCTTCTCTCATGATGCGCGTCTCGGCCGCGTCGTTCGTGCGGCCTGTGGCGACCGAGGCGGTCGCCGGCGACGCCTGCCTCGTCGAGCCGTGGGCTCGCGGCGTCTTGGTCGCCGCCGCAGACGGGCTGGGACACGGAGCGCAGGCCGCCGCGGCGGCATCCGCCTTCCTGCAATGCGTCCGCGACGCGCGCGAGGCTCCCCTGCCGATCGTCCTCGAACGCGCCCACCGCGCCCTGCTGCGGGGACGCGGCGCGGTCGCCGCCGTCGCCCGGTTCGACGAGCCTTCGCGCAGCGTCGAGGTCGCGGGATTGGGAAACGTCACCGTCTTCATCGCCGGCGCCCCGGGGGAGCCGAAGCACGTCGTCCTCCCCGCCGGTGTGCTCGGCAGCGCGTTCCGTACGATCCGACCGCAGGTGTTCGGGTTCGGCCGGGGCCAGGTGCTCGTCCTGCACACCGACGGCGTGACCAGCCGCTTCCCCCTCGGTCCGCTCCGGTCCCTCGGGCCCGCGGCCATGGCCCAGGCGGTCGTCGCGAGGCACGGCAAGGCCACGGACGACGCCGCGTGCATCGTCGCGGTCGCAGGAGAGGTCGCGGCCGATTCGCTGCCCGCCCCCGACGGCCCGGAGTCTTTCACGCTGGCGATCCGCGTGCGAAGCGACGCCGAGTGCGCGGCCGTCGCAGCGCGCGCGTTCGCGGGACGAACGGGGTTCGGCCTCAAGGCGCAATGGCAGCTCGGCATCGCCGTCTCGGAGCTCGTCACCAACGTCCTCAAGTTCGGGCTCGAGGGGCGATTGACCCTGAAGTTCGTGGGCGAACCTCGCCCCGGAATCGTGGCCGAGGTCGTCGACCACGGCAGCGGCATCTCGGACGTCGATCGTGCCAGGGTGGACGGATTCTCCGAGGGCGCGCTCCTCGATGCGCAGCGGCCGCGCCGACCGGACCAGGGGCTCGGCGTGGGCCTGGGGTGCGTCCATCGCATGATGGACCACGTCGCCATCGACACCGGAGAGACGGGCACCCGCGTCGTTGCCACGAAGTTTCGCGATTAGTCCAGCGCCATCAAGACGACGTCCAAGACCCGCTCCACTTCCTGCCGCGCGGCCTCGGTCGCGCCCCAATCCTCGGTCGCGACGGCGTGCTCGAGGGCATCGAGCGAGGCGGCGAGGGCCAGCGCGTCGAGGGCAAGCGCCTGGCCTAGCAGCCGGTGGGCCGCGTACCCGATGGCGCCCGCGTCCTTTCGCTGCACGGCGTCGCGAAAATTGACCTTGGCGCGCGCGGCCTCGTCCCGGAACTGCACCAGCATCCGAGCGAGGAGCTCGCGGTTGCCCATCAACCGATCGAGCGCCCGCACCAGGTCGACGACCGGCAAGAGCGGCCGCGTCGCTTCGGCCGGCACCGGTGCGGCGCCAGTCTCGGCCTCCTGCTCGGCGATCGCCGTCAGCAGCCGGCGGGCGTCAATCGGCTTGGCGATGTGACCATCCATGCCCGCGAAGCGCGCCCGCTCCATGTCCTCGACCGCCGCGCTCGCGGTCAAGGCGAGGATGGGCACGCGCCTCGAGCGCGAGCTCGCGAGCGCGCCGAGCGACTCGAGGGCTCGGATGCGCCGCGCCGCCTCGTAGCCGTCGATCCCCGGGATCTGGCAGTCCATGAGGACCAGATCGAACGCGCCGCTGCGCGCCGCGTCGACCGCTTGGAGACCGTCGACCGCGAGCTCGACTTCGTAGCCCGCCGCGCGCAGGATCTCCGTCACCACCTCCGCGCTGACCGGCGTGTCCTCCACCAAGAGGATGCGCGAGCGGCGGCCCGAGGCGGGCGGCGGAGCAGGAGGCTGCGACGCGGTGGGCCCGCTCGACACGAGCGTGGTCCCGTCGAGCGCGGCGGTGAGGGCCCGCAGAAGGTGGGCGCGCCAGATCGGCTTCGTCGCCCACGTGAGCACGCCGAGCGCCTGGAGCTCGCTCATGTCGAGGGGCCGACCGATCGAGCCGAGCATCACGATTCGCAGCCCGGCGATCCGTGGGTCGGCCTTGATTCGCCGGGCCACCTCGACGCCGTCCATCCCGGGCATCTGTTGATCGAGAACGGCGAGGACGAACGCGTCGCCGGCCCGCGCGGCCTCGACGAGCTTGTGCAGCGCTTCCTGTCCCGAGCTCGCGACGTCGCAGCGCATCCCGGCCACGAGGAGCTGCGCGCGGAGGACCTCCCGGTTCGTGGCGTTGTCGTCCACCGCAAGGACGCGCAGCCCCGCGAGGCGCGCGTCGATCTGCGAGATGCGCGGCGGGACGGCTTCGACGCGCTCGAGCTTCAGCGTAAACCAGAAGGTGGAGCCCCGACCGGCGACGCTCTCGACGCCGATCTCGCCGCCCATGCGCTGCACCAGCTCGCGGCAGATCGCGAGCCCGAGGCCCGCCCCGCCGTGCTTGCGCGTCTCCGAGGCGTCGAGCTGCGAGAACGGGTGAAAGAGCTTCTGCTGGCCCTCTGGAGTAATCCCGACGCCGGTGTCGCGCACCTCGACGCGCACGCGCGCCTCGGCCCCGACGGCCTCGCCGGCGAGGATCGCGCGGACCGCGACTTCTCCGGCCCGCGTGAATTTGATCGCGTTGCTGATCAGGTTTACGAGAATCTGGCGGATGCGCGAAGGGTCGCCGTAAAGGGGCGACAGGAGCTCGCCCTCGGTTTGACACGTGAGCTCCAGGCCCTTGTCCTCGGCCGAGAGCTCCATCAGCGTCGCCACCTCCTCGACGACGTCGCCGAACGAGAACTCGATCTTCTCGATGTCGAGCTTGCCGGCCTCGATCTTGGAGAAATCGAGGATGTCGTTGATGACCGACAAGAGCAGGCTCGCCGATGACCGCGCCACCTCGACGTAGCGACGCTGGCGGGCGTCGAGGACGGTGCCCGATAGGAGATCGACCATCCCGATGACGCCGTTGAGCGGGGTACGCAGCTCGTGGCTCATGTTCGCCACGAACGCGCTCTTCGCGCGGCTCGCAGCCAGGGCCTCCTCCCTCGCCCGTTCGAGCTCGACGGCCACCGCTTCGCGCATTTGCTGGGCGCGGTGCCGCTCCGTGACGTCGCGGATGACGGACTGGGCGCCGATGACGGCTCCGGTCTTGTCGTGGATCGGCGAGCGCGCCGCCTCGATCCGGATGTGGCTCCCGTCGTTTCGCACCAGCGTCCACATCAAACCCGCCGCTCCGAGACCCGCCCGCGTAGCCTCGATCACATTCTCCAGCTGGGGTTGCTCCTCGGGGAGGATGAAGTCGCGCACGCTCCTGCCCACGAGCTCCGCGGCCGAGTACCCCGCAAGGCGCTCGGCGGAGGGGCTCGCGAAGAGGATGTTCCCGTCGGTGTCGAACGTGATGATCGCGTCCTGCGAGCGCTCGACCAGCAATCGGTAGCGCTCCTCCCCGGAGCGCAACGCGTCCTCGGCCTCGGCCCTGGCCCGCGCCAGCGCGACGGTCTCGCGGAGAATTCGAACGACCCCCGCGTCGTCGCCCAGCCCGCGCAGGTCCGGCGGCATCGTCCCCGCGACCCACTCGCTCACGACGTCCGCCCCGACGCCGAGGAACGCGCCGAACGACTCGGACGCGAACCGAACGGAGCTCTCGACGTCCATTTCCAGGAATCGGCGCGAGATCTGGCCGACGAGCTCGTCGCGCCGCGCGCGCTTCTCGAGGGCCTCCTGGGCGGCCTTGCGCTCCGTGATGTCTTCGATGAGCGTCTGCATGACGCGGCGGCCGCTCTCGAGCTCGAGGATCGCGACGCGGATGTCCGCAAGGAACAGCGAGCCGTCGACGCGCCTCGCGAGCCACTCGCGCCGGACCTTTCCCTCGCGCGTCGACACCGTGACGATGTCCTGGAGGGCCTCGGCCGTCGTCTTGCCATCGGGCTGAAACTCGCCCGACAGTTCGGCGACGCGTGATCCGCGGAGCGCGTCGACGCTCGGCGCCCGATACAGGCGAAGGGCGGCCTGGTTGCACTCCAGGAAGGTCTGATCCTCGAGGGACCGGACGGTGACGGCGGTGGCGATCCCTTCGAAGAGATCGCGATAGAGACGCTCGGTGTCGCCCACCGACACGGCGCCAGCGGCCGGCTCCCGCCCGTGGTCGGCGGCCGGCGGGCGTTCGTGCTGGTCGTCTGTTCGTCGGTGATCCATCCGCGGAGCCACGGGCCCCAATGGACCAATCTACCGCGCATTGCCATCAGTACGCCGAGGGAAGCGACACGACGACCGCCGTGCCGCCGCCTGCGCGCGGTCGAGGCTCGACGGATCCGCCGCGCGCGTTTACGTCGGACCGCACGGCGTCCGCGGCACTCGCCGCCTGGGCGTGGCCGAGGCCGCGGTGGCCGACCAGCACCTTGACCGTCGGGTGCCTTGCGGCGCGGGGCCGCTCCTCGACGACCTCGAGCACGAGCTCTCCCGAGGACGCAAGAAGGCCGACGACGAGACGGCGCACGAGGATCGCCAGCGTCCGCCGGAGCTCCGACGAGGGCATCCTCGCGAGCACGGGCGTCGGGGGGCACACGATGCTCAGGGTCGCGCCTTCCGGCATCGACGGCGCCAGGTGCCTGCCGAGATCGCGCGCGATCCGCGCGGCGTCGGTGTAGCCGTCCGGATCGGAGTGCGATCGGGTCGCGATCGACAGCCTGCGCGCGAGGCTGACGCACGCCGAGAGCGCGTCGTCGATGGAGGTGACCTCGGCGGCCTCCGGGCTGTGCTCCACGGCGACCCTTCGAAGCCGCGAGACGTCGGCAGAGACGACGAACAACGCTTCGGCCAACTGATCGGCGAGCGCTGGACCGTCGCCGACCAAGAACTGATCGGTGGCGTCGCGCACCCGCCGCTCCAGTTCCTCGTGACGCTGGGTGAAACTCACTCGTGCCAGCACACGCACGCCTCGTGCCAGACGGAAACTGCAGGGCTTTTCGACCGCCGTGCACCGTCGCCGCTCGGAAACGAAACGCGGGCGCGAGAACGCCGTCCGGCGTTCGGCCCCCGAAGGCACGTCAGTCGATGCTGTAGCGCTTGAGTTTTTCCCACAATGTGGAGCGCGAGACGCCGAGCATCGCGGCAGCGCGGGTCTTGGATCCCCCGGCCCGCTCGAGAACGTGCGCGACGTGCCGCCTCTCCATCTCCTCGAGGGAGAGCGGCGCGGCGTCGCCGTCGGCGGGGGGCGACTCCGCGCCGTCGAACGGAAGGGCCAGGTCGCTCTTCCCGATGGCGTCCGACTCCGCGATGATCATCGCTCGCTCGACGACGTTCCGCAGCTCGCGCACGTTGCCGGGCCATCGATACTCCGGCAAGCACGCGGCGGCGGACGGCGTGAACAAGGCGCGTGGCCGACCGAGCTCCGCTCGGAATCGCTCGAGGAAGTGGGTTGCCAGGGGCAGGATGTCTTCTTTGCGCTCGCGGAGCGGCGGGATGCGGATCACGATCGTCGAGAGCCGGTAGTAGAGGTCTTCGCGAAGCAGGCCGCGCGCAATCTGATCCATCGGGTCGCGGTTGGTGGCGGCAAGGACGCGGACGTTCATGCGCCGCTCGCGATCGCTGCCCACGGGGAAGAAGCTGCGCTCCTCGAGCGCACGCAGGAGCTTTGGCTGCAGCTCCGTCTTGAACTCGCAGACCTCGTCGAGCAGCAGCGTCCCGGCGTCGGCGCTCGCGAAGTGTCCGGCGCGGTCGCGCTTCCAGTCCGTGAAGGCGCCGCGCAGGCTTCCGAAGAGCTCCGCCTCGACCATGTTCTCCGGGATGGCCGCGAGGTTCACCCGGACGAAGGGGCCATTACGCCGGTCGCTCATCTCGTGGATGTACGAGGCGACGACTTCCTTGCCGACGCCGCTCTCGCCGATGAGCAGGGCCGACGACGCCGGCGTCGCGGCGACCCGCGCCGCGAGGGCGAGCACCTCTTTCATCGCAGGGCTCTGGGCGACGGCGGACGTGCGCTGCTTCTGCTGCTCCTCGAAGGCCTGCAGCTTGCGTCGCATCGAGGCGTGATCGAGCGCCCGGTCGACGCGGGCGCCGAGGTCGTCGAAGTCGAGGGGCTTCGGCAGGTAGTCCGTCGCGCCCCGGCGCACCGCCGCCACGGCGCCGTGGATCTCGGCGCGCGCCGTCATCGCCAGCACGACGGGCCGCGGATCGAGCTCCATGGCGTGGTCGAGGATCTCGAGGCCGTCGCCGTCGGGCAGATAGAGGTCGAGGAGCACGAGGTCGATCGGCTGCGTCGCCAGGGCGCGCTTGGCGTCGGCCACACCGCCCGCGCTCGCGAAGCGGTATCCGCGCATCTCCACGAAGGTCTTCAACGAGGAAATGACCATGGGGTCGTCGTCGACGACGAGGACCGCGTACTCGGCCGCTTTCATCCGTTCACCTACGTCCAAGCGATATCCGCGACGACGCTCCTGGCCAATAGAGCCCGCGTTCGTGAATCGAACGCGTCGATCCCAGCACTTCGATTCCCAGACCTTCGCGGCCGTTGCTCTCGAGTGTACGCGCCTAGGGACCGAGCTCCCACCGACAGCTCTCTGGCTCGTGATCGACAATCGCGCGCGCTGCTTTCGAAAGGCGCGTGCCGGTCATGGGGCGCGTTCGGAATCAGGCACGGGGAGGCGGCGGGCGTCGAGCCACAAGCCGTCGATGTCGTAGAGCTGCCGCGCCTCGTCCTGAAAGACGTGGACGACCACATCCCCGTAGTCGATGAGCACCCAGAGCCCCTGCTGCAGGCCCTCGATGGCCGTCGGGCGCACCCCCTTTTTGCGGAGCGCATCCTCGATCCCCTGCGTGAGCGCTTGCGCGTGGCGATCGCTGCGCCCCGTCATGATGACGAGGAAGTCCGCGTAGTCGACCTTTCCGGCCACATCGAGGATCTCCAGCGCGAGCGCCTTTTTCTCGATCGCGGCCATGGCGATCGTGGCCGCCGTGTCGCGCGCCGAGTCGCTCGCCATGCCATCGGCTGCAGGAGCGGGTGCCGGCACGTCGACGAGGCGCGCGCGCTTGGGCGGTCGCGCGCGCTCGCGGGACGCCGACACCGCGTCCGCGAGGACCGGCCAGGCCCCACGGCCTCGCGCCGCTGCCCCCGCGACACGGCGCGCCGGGCGCGCGACCTTCACCTTCTCGTGCGAGCTCCGCATCGACGGACGTCCCCGCTCACCGATCCCCCCGCCGTCGCGCCTCTTCGTCGTCAAACCTTGGCCTCGCTCCAGCCCAGACTAACGCATTGACGGGCTTCCGCCACGATGCGGCGGGCGGGGCTACGTCCTGACGTGGCCGGAGCCGTCCAGCACCCACTGGAACGTGGTGAGCCCCTGAACGCCCATCGTCCCGCGCCAGTGCAGCTTGCTCGTGGCCGTCCCGATCTCGGCGCCCATGCCGACCTGCCCGCCGTCGTGCAGCCGCGTGCTCGCGTTGATGGCGACGCACGCGGCGTCCACCTCGTGGCGCCACCGCTCGGCGTGCGCCGGGTCGCGCGTGCAGATCGCCTCGGTGTGCCCGGAGCCGTAGCGCGCGATGTGATCGAGCGCCGCGTCGATCCCGTCGACCACTCGCACCGCCAGGATCCGGTCGACGTACTCGTGGCCCCAGTCCGCGTCCGTCGCCGGCACGGCCTGCGGCACGAGCGTGCAGGTGCGCTCGCAACCGCGAAGGACGCACCCGCCCTCGAGCAGGGCGCTCGCGATCGGCGGCAGCAGGCGCGCCGCATCCGCCGCGTCGACGAGCAGGCACTCGATGGAGTTGCAGGTGCCTGGCCGCTGGAGCTTCGCGTTGACGGCGAGGCGCACGGCCATGTCGACGTCGGCGCCGGCGTCCACGTAGAGGTGACAGACGCCGGCCGCGTGGGCGATGACCGGAACGCGCGCATTCTCGCGGACGAAACGCAGCAGGGAGTCGCCGCCGCGCGGGATTGCCAGGTCGACGGTGTCCGTCTGGTGGAGCAGCTCGGCGATCGCGGCGCGGTCTCCCGGCGGGAGCATCTGGACGGCGTCGCGCGGGAGCTCGGCGCGCGCGAGGGCCTCGTGGATGATGGATAGGATGGTCCAGTTCGAGCGGGCGGCGTCCGAGCCGCCTCGGAGCACGACCGCCTTTCCCGCCTTGAGGCAAAGCGCGCTCGCGTCCGCGGTGACGTTGGGCCGCGCTTCGTAGATCATCGCGATGACGCCGATGGGCACACTGACCCGCCGGACGCGCAGCCCGTCAGGCCGGGTCCACTCGGACAGCACGTGGCCGAGCGGGTCGTCGAGCGCGGCGATCTCCTCCACGGCGCGCGCCATCTCCTCGACGCGCCCTGGGTCGAGGACGAGCCGATCCAGCAGGGCTTCACTCGTACCGCCAGCGCGGCTGGCCGCCACGTCCTCGGCGAACGCCTCGAGCAAGTCCGCGGTGCGCGAACGTAGGCCAGCGGCGATGCCGCGCAAGGCCGCGTCGCGCGACGCGCGGTCCCTGGGGGCGAGCTTTCGCGCCGCGGCCCTGGCGCGCCGGCACTGTTCCACGATTGGCGACGGCGCTTGTGCGGAGACGAGCGTGCTCGCGAGGGGATCGCTCGCCGAGTGTCCTCGGGCCATGATGGGTAAAAGAGACGTAGCACGGGCCCATGGGCCCTTCCGGGCTGGGGTATGCTCGTCGACCATGCTGGTCCTGGGGCGACCGCGCGCGCTCGTCCTCCTGGCCGCGATCGTTGGAGCGAGCGAGATCCTGGGGGTCCCCCACCGCGCATTCGCCGAGGAGCCCGTGGGCCCCACGATTCCGGACGCCCGGCGCCACTTCGAGAATGCCCGAACGCTCTACGGCCACGGCGCGTACCGCGAAGCGCTGGCCGAGCTGCAGGCGGCGCACGCCATCGACCCATCGGCGAAGGACCTCGTCTTCAACCTCGGGGTCGTCGAGGAGAAGCTCGGCGACATCGACGAAGCCCTCCGGTGGTTTCAGACCTACACCACGATGGCCCTGACCCCGCAGGAGCGCGAGCGCGCCGACGCCTATGTCCGGCGCCTCGAAGGCGCGAAGCACGAGCTCGAGCACACCCCTTCCACGGAGCCGGTCTCGCCCTCGACCGCGGGTTCTGCGGGCGCCCCCGCGTCGGAGCCTCCCATCTCGCCTCCCGGTCCGGCGCGCGGACGCATCGACGCGGCGACCGTCGTTGCCGGAGGCGTCGCGGTGACGGCCCTCGCGTTCGGGGCGGTCGTCGGCGTCAAGGCTCTGGTCGACGACCCGACCCAGTACACGACGGGCCGGGACGGCACCTACCTCGACCTGCTCAACCGGTCGCACATGGCGCACGAGGAGGCCGTGATCTCGGACGTGGGCTTCAGCGTGGCCTTGGCCGCAGGCGTCACGGCGACCCTCCTCTATTTGATGCGTACGCGCCATGCGGCCAGTCCCACCTCCACGGCGGCGCGTTCGTCGCCGACCATCTCGGCGGCGCCGCTGACGGGCGGCGCCGGGTTCTTCGTGCAAGGATCTCTCTAGGATGGGCGACAGGGGCGGGCCTCCTCGTGCGATCGCGTGGGCGACCGTCGCGATCCTGGGCCTCGCGGCCGCCACCGGCGGCGGGTGCGAGCTCGCCGTGGGCGACGGGGTTCCGTCGTTTCACTGCGTGGGCGTCGACAACACGTGTCCCTCCGACGAGATCTGTTCCCCCGCGACACTGACGTGCGTCCCGCTGTCCTCGACGTGCATCGGCGCCGCGTGCGCCGAGGGCTTCTTCTGCGATCGAACGGCGCTCGAGTGCGTCCCCATCGACGCCTCTGGGCTCATCGATTCGGCCACCGCCACGTCCGACTCCGACGACGGCTCCGATGCGGCGCTCGATTCCGCAAGCGCGGAGGACGCCAACGCCCTCGACGCGGCGCCCAGGCTGGACGCCGGGGGGTCGGACGCCGAGACGAGCGACGCCGATGGCGGGGTTTCCGGCGACGACGACGAAGCCTCCACCCTCGATGCGGCGACCGACGCCGACGCCACGATCGGCCCCGCGGAGGATGCTTCCATCGACTCGGGACTCGACGCCACGACGCACGACGATGGCTCGCCGGGCCAGGCCGACGCCGAAGGCGGGCCGAGCGAAGACGGCCCGTACTGTGAGGGGCCGCTCTGCCAGTGCAGCGCGGCCGCCAACTGCGCCGGCGGCGTCTGCGCGGACCAATCCACCGTCACCTCGGCGCTCTATGCGCAGGCCGGCAACGCCAACTTCTGCACCCAGCCTTGCTGCTCGTCGGCCGACTGCGATCCCTCGACCGTGTGCTTCGGGACGGGTGCCGGCGGCAACTATTGCGTCGATCCCGCGTGGCTCTCGCGGTCGACCGCGCTGGGGACGCTGCTGGGCGGGGCGACGTGCAGCACGAACTCCCAGTGCCGCTCGGGGCTCTGCGCCGCAGGCACGTGCGCCGACACGTGCTGCTCGTCCGCGCAAGCGAGCACCGCGTGCGCGTCCGGAGTCGCGTGCAACCTCGGCACCTTCCCGGGTCAGTCGTTCGACACGCATCGCACGGGGTTCTGCGGCGCGAGCTCGTCGGCGTGCGGCTTCGCGCCGTGCATCGCCTGCCGCACCTCTTCCGATTGCTCCGACTTCGTCGAGGTCTGCTCCTATGGGGCGGCGGCGGTGGGGAGCTCGGACATCGTCGCCACCTGCGCGCCGGGCCAGGCGGGATCGGGCGCCCAAGGGGACGTGTGCGGGACCAACTCCGCGTGCGCGAGCGGCTACTGCGATAGCCTCTCGCAAGAGTGTTCCGATGTTTGCTTCACCGACGACGACTGCAGCGACGGCTGGCACTGCCGAGTCGAAGACCTTCCCATCGTCAACGGCGGCGGAAACTACTCGCTTCTGCGATGCGGTAACTGAGCCGAGCGTGCGGACTCGGCACCGCCGGCTACTCTGTCGACCCTGATGGTCCGTTACCGTTCCGCGTTTCGGTGCTTTGCCGGTTGTGAAGGCGAGTACCCCATCACCCAGCCGATCTACCGCTGCCCCAAGTGCGACGGCTTGCTCGAGGTCTTCCACGACATGGACGCGCTCCGGGACCGCAGCGCGACATCGTGGATGAAGCTCTTCGAAGACCGCTGGATGCGGACCCAGTGGCCCTACGGCTCCGGCGTCTGGGGCAAAGTGGAGTGGGTCGCGCCCAACATCCCCCACGACTGCATCGTCTCGACGGGCGAGGGCGGGACGAACGTGTTCTGGGCCGACCGGTTCGGCCGCGAGATCGGCGTGCCTGACCTGTGGATCAAGCTCTGCGGCAACTCGCATACGGGGAGCTTCAAAGACCTGGGGATGACGGTCCTGGTCAGCGTCGTCCGCCAGGCGATCCGCGAGGGGTCGCTGGCGACGCGCGTGCTCTGTTGCGCGAGCACGGGGGATACCAGCGCCTCGCTCGCGGCGTACGGGGCCGCCGCGGGGCTGCCGGTGGCCGTGCTGCTGCCGCGCGGGCGGGTCTCGACGGCGCAGCTCGTCCAGCCCCTCGCCCATGGCGCGCGGGTCTTCGCCCTGGAGACGGACTTCGATGGGTGCATGGCCGTCGTCAAGGAGCTCGCTCGGCGCCGCCTCGTCTACCTGGCAAACTCGATGAACCCCCTGCGCATCGAAGGCCAGAAGACGGTCTCGTTCGAGATCGTGCAGCAGTTCGACTGGGAGGCCCCGGACTGGATCATCCTGCCGAGCGGCAACCTCGGCAACGCCGCCGCGCTCTACGCGGGTTTCAAGATGATGCTGGAGCTGGGCCTGGTCGCGCGCATCCCGCGCCTCTGCGTTGCGCAGGCGGAGCGGGCCAACCCGATGTATCGCGCTTTCGTCGCGGGCCAGGATGTCGTGACGCCCATGCACGCGGGCGAGACGATGGCGAGCGCGATCCAGATTGGCAACCCGGTGAGCGCGCCCCGCGCGATGGCGGCCCTCCGCGCGATGAACGGCGTCGTCGAGCAGGCGACGGAGGGAGAGCTGGCCGAGGCCTGCGCGCGCGCCGATCGCACGGGCCTCTACACGTGCCCGCACACCGGCGTGGCGCTCGCGTGCCTCCTCAAGCTCCGGGAGCGCGGGATCATCGAGCCGCGCCACCGTGTGATCGTGATCTCCACCGCCAACGGGTTGAAGTTCACGGAGTTCAAGCTCGCGTACCACGAGCGAAGGATCGCCGGGGTCGAGTCGCGTCTCGCCAACGATCCGGTCATCATGGAGCCGGACGTCGAGCGCGTGGCGAGCGCCATCGAAGAGATGGGCCGCGCAGCGTCCTAGATCAACCTCCACACGGCAAGTCGCTTCACTCCACCGACGTGGCTCCACAGTCTGAGGGGCCTCCTGCCGGGAGGTTGTCGGGGGAGTGCTTTGTCTACGACGTAAGACGAGACCCTTCGCGAGACCGCTCCTCGCTCGAGCGACAAGGACCCATCCCTGCCGCGGACTCCTGCTGCCCTTTGGCGCAGTGCCTCGCGCGTCCTCACCTCGGCCGCTTCCCTCACGCCGACCGTGCCTTCCCTCGACACGAAAGGCGCGCCCCCGAGCGACAGCGTCCATCCATTGAGCCTCGGCGGCCCCTCCCTTTCACCAAGGCGCCCGCGATCGCGAGGGAGGCGTGCATCTCTTTCGCTCGCCCGCGCATCTCTCGAGCAAAGAGGGGCGCGAGCATCGCAGAGAGATGCAATCTCTCTCGCTGACTCGCGTGCGTTCCAAGTTGGTTTGCGTGCGAGCAAGCTAGAGAGATGCACCTCTCTCGCTGACTCGCGTGTGTTCCAAGTTGGTTTGCGTGCGAGCAAGCTAGAGAGATGCGTCTTTCTGTCTCGCTCGCGCGTCTTCCGATCCGTTCTGCACGCGTTTCAGGCCGCCGCGGGCATCTTTCTGTCTCGTTCGTGCCCGAGAACACCCGGAATGGGGTTCTTCCGGACGAGCCGGGGCCTCTCTCGACGCGGGACGTGCATCTCTCAACGTCGCACGGGCATCTCTCAACGAAGAAGACACGAGAGGGACGGCTCTCTAGTCGCTCGCGTCGGGCGCCGCGTCAGCGGGGCCGTCCGTGGCGGCGCTCGCGTCGGAGACGCTCGAATCGGGCGCGCCCGCGTCGGCCGGGCCGGCCTCGGCTTGCGTGCTGGCTTCCTGTCCCGCTTCGGGAGTGACTTCCATCCCCGCGTCGTCGGCTCCCGTGTCCACCTCGGTCGGGGCGTCCGTCGTCGCGCCGCCCTCGGGCGTGGACGTCCCCGTTCCGACGTCCGCGCCGGCGTCGGCGATGGCGGCGTCGCTCGCGCCGTCCGAGGCAGGCGGTGTCGCGTCGCTCGCCGAGTCTCCGCCCGTCGTGGCGTCATTGCCCGCGGTGGAGGTGGAGTCGGGCGTCTCCGCGTCCGACGCGTCTTCTCCGCCATCGGAGATGGTGACGTCGTCCTCGAAGCCCGCGTCGCTCGGAATCTTGCTCCGGTCGAAATCGACGATCAGCTCGCACCCTTGCAGGGCCCAAAGAACCCCGCACCCCGCGGCAACACCGACCAAGGTCCACTTCAACGATCGCGTCGTCATCATCCCAATCGTCTCCCTGATCGCCCTCTAGAAACGCACCACGAAGCCTGCGCCGCCGGTGTGCGGGCCGACAATCGGCGTCGCCGCCACCGTAACCGCCGGCGGGTCCTTGGGGGCGGGCGGCGGCTTGGCCGCGGTGTTGGTGGCCGTGGCACTCGCCGGCGCATCGTCGCCGGTGAGAAAGAGGACCAAGCTCGTCACCCCGAACGTGATGGCAACCCCGAACGCCATGTCGCAGATGAGGGCGTGCGTGTCGCCGCTGTCCGCCGTGGACGTCGTCGGATTCTTGTTGAAGTTGCTCTGGTCGTTGAGCGCCAGCGCACCGAACACCGTACCGACGCCGGCGGCCGCGATCGCGAGCCCCCCGGTGATGATCGCGGGCACCTTGCTGTGGGGCTCGGGAGGGGGCGGCGGCGGCCCGGGAGGAGGGACCGGGGCAGGAGTCGGCGGAGCGGCCGCGACGGGCGCGGGAGGAGGAGGGGCCTCGACGGGGAGGTCTGCCGTCACGGTCTGCGCGGACGCGAACATCACGTCGACCGTCTTCGTCGTCGCGGCGTGCCCGGGGGCGGTGAACTTGAGGACGTGCGAGCCAGGCGGCACGTCGAGATCGGCCGGCGTGGGCGCCCCGGCGGGCTTGTCGTCGATCGCGACCATGGCACCAGGCGGGGTGGACTCGACGTGCACCTTGCCGGGCAACGCCTTGATCTCGGCGACGCGCTTCTTCAGTTCGTCGCCCTGCGACGCGAGCTTCTCGGGGACGTGGTCGAGGAACTTCGCGTACCAGTCGAGAGCGGCGTGATAGTGGCCGAGGTTATCCTCGCACATGCCGATGAAGCGCTCGACCTGAGGCGTGGCCTTGATGTCGTTGGCCGCCTGGAACTCGGGAAGCGCGCCTGCGAAGTCGCCCGCCTTGAACAGCTTGTCGCCCTGCGAGTAGTGCTTCTTCGCAGCGGTCAGGTCCGGCTTGGCATCCGGCGTCGCGTGGCCCGCCTTCGGCGCGGCCGCTTGTGCCCACGCCGCCGACGCGGAGGACATGGCGAGCGAACCGGTCAATACCCCCGCGACGACTCTGCTACTCCACCCCTTCGGACGCATCTTCAAGACCCGGCCTCCCTGCCGGCAGACGACCTCCCCGGTAGTCCACCGCCAAGATGCGAGCCTACTGCCGTGGTGAGCTCGCCACAAGCTTTCGACCTCGCGGCCCCGGCGCGGGCGCGCTGGCGGGGGCGTTCTCGGATATAGTCGCGGGCCTCGTAAGAGCCGCGCGCACGATGAACGACCGGCCCCTTGCGTCGTACGAACCAAACGCCTTGCTCGCCTGGGTTTACCGGCGCTTCTTCGACAGCATCGAGGTCGACGAGGCGTGGACCAAGGCGGTGCGGGAGGCCGACTCGCGCGGAACGGTGGTGTACGTCCTTCGCAACGTCTCGTTCGTCGACTTCTTCGCCCTCGACTACCTGACGAAGCGCTACGAGCTGCCGCGGATCAAGTTCGCGAGCGAGATGGGGCTCTGGGTGCTCGAGCCTCTGGGGCGCGGGTGGCTCAACGCCCTGCGGCCGCGCCTCCCGCACTCGGACGCGCGCGACCTGGAGCGCGCGGTCTCGAGCGGCGACAGCGCGGCGCTCTTCCTCAAACGCCCGGCGCACCTGCTCGAGGGGAGCGCGGGGCGCAAGGGCAAGATCGAGGGCGATCAACTGATCCGCGCCCTCTTCGACGTGCAGCGCCGCACCCCCGGGAAACGCATCCTGCTCGTCCCGCAGGTCTTCGTCTGGTCCCGCAGCGCGGAGCGCCGGGGAAATAACCTCGCCGACTCCATCTTCGGGCCGCGCGAGTGGCCGGGCAACTTGCGATCGACCGCGCAGTTTCTCGTCAACTGGCGGCACGCCACACTGCGCGCGGGCGAACCGGTGGATCTCACCGAGTTCCTCGAGCGCGAGGGTCGAGAGGCCTCGGACGAGGTGCTGGTGCGCCGGCTCACGTATGTCCTGCTGCGGCGCCTCGAGCGCGAGCGCAGGGCCATCGTGGGGCCCGCGCTCAAGCCGTCGGATCGCCTGCGCGAGGAGGTCATCCGGAGCCCCAAGCTGCAGAAGGTCATCGCCGACATGGCCGGCGAAGGCCTGGCCGAGCGGCAGGTCATGACCGCGCGCGCGGTGGCGATCCTGCGCGGCATGGAAGCCGCCCTCGACATGACGGCGATCGCGGCGCTCGACCAGCTCGTCGCCCAGGCGGCGTCGCGAATGTTCTCCGCGGTCGAGGTCGACCTCGCGGGCATCGAGCGGCTGCGCGAGTTGGCCAAGGAGGGGACGCTCGTCTTCCTTCCGTCGCACAAGTCGCACATGGACTACGTGGTCTTCGCGTGGATCCTCTACCGCAACAAGCTGCCGATGCCGGTCATCGCGGCGGGCGACAACCTCAACTTCTTGCCGCTCGGCCCCGTCCTGCGGCGCGCGGGCGCGTTCTTCATCCGACGGAGCTTCTCGGGCGATCGCCTCTACGCCGCCGTCGTCGACGCGTACGTCCGGCGCCTGCTGAAGGACGGGTCGTCGCTCGAGTTCTTCGTCGAAGGCGGGCGCTCGCGCACGGGCAAGCTCCTGCCGCCCAAGCTCGGCCTGCTCTCGCTCGTCGTCGACGCCGCGCTCAACGTGCCGACGCGCACGACCTGGTTCTGCCCGGTGAGCATCGGCTACGAGCGCTTCGTCGAAGAGAAGGCGTTCGTGAGAGAGCTCTCCGGAGGCGAAAAGCAGGCGGAGAACGTGCGCGGCCTGGTGAAATCGATCGATCTGATGGTGGGCCGCTACGGCCGGCTGAGCGTGCAGTTCGGCAAGCCCTTGAGCCTCGGTGACGTGCTGAAGGATCTGGACGCGAACGCCCGCCACGAGGACCTCGCCGCCATGACACCTCCGCGGAGGCGGGCCGTCATCACGCGCCTCGCGTACCGGGTGATGCACGAGATCAACGCGGTCGCGGCGGTGACGCCGGGGTCGCTCGTCGCCACGTCGCTGCTGACGCACGACCGACGCGGCCTGCCCCATGCGAACCTGCTCCTGTCGTGCGAACGGATCGCGCGTACGCTGAGCCGCTTCGACGCGCGCTTCAGCCCGTCGCTCGCGGCCCCCGAGGGCGGAGGAGCCATCCGCGCATCGGCCCTCAACGAGGCCGTCGACATGTTCATCCGCGCCGGCCACGTCGAGGCGCATCGGGTGGGAGAAGACATCATCTACGTCGTCCCGCCCGAGGCTCGCCTGTCGCTCGACCTGGCGAAGAACACCATCATCCACTTTCTCGTCGCGCGCGCGCTCATCGCGACGGCCATGCGCGCCGCGCCCGGCCCTCCCCTGTCGGTGGCCGCCGTGCGCGACCGCGTCCTGTGGCTCTCGCGCCTCTTCAAGTTCGAGTTCACCTTCCGGGCGGACGCGCCCTTCGAGCGCATCTTCGACGACGAGCTACGCGCCCTGGAAGACAGCGGGGAGATCGTTCGCGTCGCGCTCAAGGCGGGCGAGACGGGCATCGTGCCCAACGGGGACGAGGGGCGCGAGCAATTCACCCTCTACGGCAACCTGGTGGAGAACAGCGTCGAGGGCTACCGCGTCGCGGCGCGCGGGCTGACGGTCCTGCTGCGCGGCCCGCTGCCGACCAAGGACGTCGTCAAGCGCGCGATCACCGGCGGCGAACGGATGTTTCTCGCCGGCGAGATCCGTCGCCGGGAGGCCGTGACGCGTGCGCTGGTCGAGAACGCGTTCGCGAGCTTCGTGGATCAGGGCTACGTCGAGCGAAGCGACGGAAAGTTCAGCCTGACGGCGTCGTACGCGACGCCCACGGCGGTGGCCACGATCGAGTCGCGCATCGCCGCCATGGCGCCCGTACCGCGGTAGACGGCGAGCACCCCTGGGGCTGCCTCGTCAGCGCCCCCGGAAGACGTAGCGGGGCGACGACGCCGTCGTCTCGGCGGCGAGGCGCGCGGCGCGGACGATGGCGTGGTCGGGCGAGAGCGGACAGGCCGGATCGGTCGCGCGTACGTCGCCCGTGAGGGCGAAGGCCTGGCAGCGGCAGCCGCCGAAATC
>PLIR01000263.1 GCA_003139415.1 Myxococcales bacterium
CTTCACGGCGTATTTTCGATGTTGCGTGCGGTACGTGCCGTGCGCCACGACGTCTGCGCCGTCCACTTGCGCGAAGCGGGTCGATGCTGGCGGGCTGCTCGACTCTCCCATCCCCGTGACCGCGCGCGCGCCCCAGCATGACACTGTGCGATCTTCCAGAAGTCCGCACACGTGATACCAGCCGGCAGCCAGCGACGTGACACGACCAAGGCCGTCGACGCGAGTGGGAACCAGGACGTCGCCCCCGAAGGGGCCAAACTGGCGGGACTCGCCCCAGCAGAGTACGTCGCCCGCTTTCGTGCGCGCACAGGTGGAGGCGAACCCGGCGACCACCTGGACGATCCCGCTCACGCCGGGGACCTCGACAGGAGTGGCCACGTCGTCCGACGCACCGTCACCGAGCTGTCCGTGTTCGCCGTTGCCCCAGCAGAAGACCCGTCCGTCGCGGCGCCACGCACACGCATGCCAGCCCCCGACGGCGATACCGCTGACGTCGCGAAGCCCGACCACGCTGGTGGCGACTTGCTGCGACCCGTCCGGCTTCGGGCCCGCCTCCTTCGCTCCCGCATGGCCGTTGCCGAGGTGCCCGTTCTTGCTTTCGCCCCAGCAGCGCACCGTGCCATCCCCTGTGACGGCGCACGCGAAGTCGGCGAGCACCGTAGCGGCGAGGGATCGAGCACCTGCCACGCCGCCGACGGTGTTGACCTTCAGGTCCTTCGTCCAGCACCGGACCGTGCCGCCGGCCAGACGCGCGCACGTGCCGCTGACCTCGACCACGTCGGACAGCCCTGGGACCTCCACCGAGCCATCGGGCTCCAACTTGTCCGAGTAGTAACCCCAGCAACGGACATGCCCCTTGCTCGTCACCAGGCAGTGTCCTCGTCCCGCGAGCCCGTCGGCGACCACCGCCCCCGCTTGCACCACGGGCCCGGGCAGTGGCGTCGGTGTCGTGGGGTCGTTTCCGGGGCCGCTCGTGCGCATTGGACCCCCGGCGCCCCAGCACGAAGCAGCACCCTCGCCGTCGACCGCACACGAGAAGGTCTCTGCCACCGTGAGCGTTCGAACGTTGACGAGTCCAGGCACGAGCGTGGGCGCGCTCCACGGCATGCTGCCGTCGCCCAGGAGGCCCATCTGCCCCCAGCAAGCGACGGATGCATCCGCCCGACGGGCGCACCCGTGGGAGGTGCCCAGAACGACGTCGATTGCGTCGGATATCCCCGGGAGCGGCGCCGCGACCGATCCAGTAGTGACCCCGCCTTCGAAGTCCTGCGTCCAGCACCAGACCGACCCACCGACGGCGGCGCACGCCTGCTGGGTCCCCACTGCGACGCGCGTAGCTCCCTGGATGCCGGGCACCGGGACGGGGGGCTTCTCGATGCCCCGTGTGCAAGCCACGCCGCCCCCGAGCAAACGGGCGCACGAGAACTGTGGCCCGCCCGCGATCTCGGCCACGTCGCGCAGCCCTTCGAGGGCGCTGGCAGGGCCCGCCAGGTCCGACGGACCTAGCCGCCTGTCCTGGCGACCCGCCCGGACGCAGTGCACGCTGCCATCCGCCCGAAGAGCGCATACTCGCTCCCCGGAGAACGCGGTGGGCGCCACCGTCGCCCAGGTCCTTGATCCGCTGTCCCACCGGCTGTCCTGAACCTCGCCCCCCGTGACCGCGAGCTTCACGGCTCCGGAGAGCTCGTCGACGAGCACCGGTTTTCCGCCCTCGCTCCGGCCGCCGGGCACGTTGGATCCGAAGCAGACGACCGTGCCGTCGCTCTTTCGTGCGCACGTGAAGTACGCGCCCGCCCGCATCTCGACGATGTGGTCGAGACCCTCCACGCGGACCGGGCGGGTTCTGCCCTTGGGTATCCTGGAGGCTTGCTCCTCCTTGGTGAAAGGCCCTCCTTCGCCGAGCGCCATGGACCCCCAGCAGAAGGCCGACCCGTCCGCCAGCCACGCGCACGTATGCTCGCCGCCCGCCGCGAGGCCCACCACGTGGGCGAGACCTTCTACGGACTGCATCGTGAAGTGCTGCCACGTGTCGCCGACGCCGAGCTGGCCCTTCTCGTTTTCTCCCCAACACGCGACGGTGCCGTCGTCTCTCAGTGCGCAGGTGTGTTTCCTGCCGGCGGCGATCGTCACCGCGATCGGCGCAGGCGGCGTGGGTGCGACTGGCGGCGGGGCCGATGGCGCGACGGCGCTGCGAGCGGCAACGACGGGGGGTTGCCGGCATGCCGCTACGACGAGCGTGTAGACCAGCCAAGCAATGATCCGGCGGAGCCCCTTCGTTCGGTCGATCACGTCGGCGAGACCTCGCGAGGCCGACTATACCGGCGGGGCGACGCGCGGGGCCTGATCGAGAGGCCGCCAAAAACCCCGTCTTCGGCCTGGCTGCAGGTGCGCTTGGCGGCGCCGTGACGCTTGTTGCAGTCGGCTGGTTCACGGTGCCCGCTGGCGCTCTTGCCGGCTGGAGTCTTGCCCGGACGGTGCGCCGCAGAGCCCTCGTGCTCGAACGACTCGACCCGCAGTCCGACGCAGGTCGGAACGACCTGGGATCGACGAAAGCGTCGGGCGACCCTACCAGCCCGGGTGCCCCGCCATGACCACCGTCCCCCTTGCCGAAGAGCCTCGCCCCGCTCGGCCCTTTTTGACGGCACGCTGGGCGAACGTGTTCTTGTCGACCTACTCCGTTCCGCGCGAGCTCCTCGTGCCGCTCCTGCCGTCCGGCCTCGATCTCGATACGCGAGACGGGCAGGCCTTCGCGAGCCTCGTGTGCTTCGACTTCCTCGACACGCGGGTCCTGGGGATTCCCTGGCCCGGTTTCCGCGACTTCCCGGAGATCAACTTGCGATTCTACGTCCGGCGCGGCAGCGATCGCGGCGTCGTCTTCGTCCGCGAGTTCGTGCCGCAGCAGCTCGTCGCCTGGGCGGCCCGTACGCTCTACAACGAGCGCTACCTCGGGGCCGAGATGAGCAGCGCCGTGTCGGAGGATGCGCGAACCCTCTCCATCGAGCACAAGATCGCCTTCGGCGGCCGCTCGCACACGATCCGGGTCGTCGGCGACAAGCCCTCGCACGTCCCGGAGCCGACCAGCACGGAAGGCTTTTTCAAGGAGCACCAATGGGGATTCGGTGCCACCCGACGTGGCCAGACGCTGCGCTACCGCGTGTGGCACCCCGTGTGGCCGGTGTATCCGGTTCGCCAGGCCGAGATCGACCTCGACTGGGCCCGCATGTACGGATCCGAGTGGTCGGTCCTCCAGTCGGCCAGGCCGGTGTCAACGATACTCGCGGTTGGATCGGAGATCGCGGTGTATCCCCAGGGGACGGTGTAACGTCATGAGGCCGCCCTCGGTCTAGCCGGTACGTTCGCGTCGCTCCGAGCCGCTGCCGGGGCAGTCGGAGGCAGCGGGTCATAGGCTTCCTCGGCGAAGCGGAACCGGACGCTCGCGACGCGAAAGGACAGCGGCTTCGCGTCGCCGACGATCGCGCGCGCGGCGCGCGACGACACGCCCCCCGTGAGCGGCTCACAATCCTCGATTGCGATGCCGAGCTGGATCTCCTGCCGCGTCACGCGCGGTACCCACGGCTGGGTCGACATCGCGCGATCCTGCGGCACGCAGTACGAGACGAAGTCCCGATACGAATCGAAGCACTCGCGCCATGGACCCTCGAGCGGCGCCGCGGCGCATGGCGTGAGTTCGGCCTCGGCGTCCGGCGCGCTGCCCACCCCCGGGTCGAGCGCGAGCGTCACCTTCCCGGCATGGTCGCGCGAGAGCCGCGCGCGCTTCCACACGTGCATTGGCATCGCCTCGGCGGTGAGCCTCGCGCAGAGCGAGGGGACGGTCGCCGAGATCGCGTTCGTGACGAAATAGATGCCCTCGATCTTCGTCCTCGGGTCCCGCACGTAGATGCGCCAGTTGCTCTGGACCGGCGACCCGAGCAGGCGCCGCAGCGGGCCCAGGATCTCGAACCCGAAATGCCCGTGACGGTAGGTGAGGAACGTGAACATGGCCCACTTGCCCCCGTCGCCGAGACGCTGAAGTTCGAGGCCCTCCGGCACGTACGGCCCGAGCGACGCCGCTGGCACGACGTAGTTGACGTAGATGACATCGGTGATGTCGCTGCGCATCGGCGGCACCGGGACGGGCTCGGTGACGGCGCACACGAACCGGCTATTCGCGACGACGCCGAGCGCCCAGCCGACAGGTCGGCGGACCGGGTAAGTCCACGGCGCGAGGCGCCCATGGGAAGCCCAGGGCCGCCTCTTGCGCGCCACGCGCTCCGCGCCCAACGCGCCGCACACACCCAGGATCGAGAGGCCCACCAGGGCCGCCCAGAGAAGGAGCGCGCTCACGGCGCGTAGCATAGGCCCGTAGGCGGTGCGCCGGGCACTGGTCAGTGTCTCGCGGAGCTCGTGCGCGCCTACGCGGCGTCACCGTCATCGACGCAGAC
>PLIR01000539.1 GCA_003139415.1 Myxococcales bacterium
CCGCCGATCCGGGCTACTAGCTTGCGCCCCCGCCTTCCCTCCCTTCTCACGATCCTCGCCGTCGTTTCTGCCATCGCCTGGGGGTATCCGGCTCGCGCTCAAGTCTCGGACGCCGAGCGCGTCGCCGCACGCGAGCTCTTTCACTCCGGCGACGAACTCCAGCGCGCCGGTCGGTTCGCCGAGGCGCTCGACAAGTTCCAGCGCGCCCAGCAAGTCTTCCGCGCCCCCACCAACGTCCTGCGGATCGCCGAGTGCGATGCGGCCCTAGGGCGCCTCGTCGAGTCGGCCGAAGCGTACCGGGAGGTCGTCCGCACCCCCCTGCCTCCGGACGCGCCGCCCGCCTTTCAGTCGGCCATCGAGCAAGCCCGCGCAGAGCTCGCGCAGGTCGAACCGCGCGTACCTCGGATCATCGTCCTGGTGCAGCCCGCGAACGCGCCGAACCCACAGCTCCAGATCGATGGTCAGACAGTCTCCGTGGCTCTCCTCGGCGAACCGCTCCCACTCGATCCCGGCCCCCACAAGATCGGCGTCCGCGCCGCGGGCTACTAAAGCGCAGAGGAACAAATCCCCCTCGCCGAACACGTAACAAAGACCGTCACCCTCACCCTGACCCCGAAACCAGCCCCGCCCCCCCACGCGCGCCCGCGCCCGCGCCCGCGTCTCCCGACGCCGTCTTCGCGGCAGCCCTTCGGGCCTACCATTCCGCCCTCCTCGCCCGACGACTCGGCCGCGAGCAGATCCGCCGTGAGGACGTCTCCGCCCGCGTGGCCGAGGGCGAGCAGCTTCTCGCGACCGGCCGCGTCGACGAAGCCATCGCTCGGCTCGCGGAGATGGTCGAGCACCCGGAGTTCTCTCTCTTCGCCGATTCCAGCGAGGGGCGCGCGGCCGTCTTTCGCCTCGGCGACGCCCTCGCGACGGCAGGGCTGTACGTCCCCGGGCGCGCGTACCTGCGAAGACTCCTCGAGGCGAACGGGGCGTGGGGCGCGGACGACACCTGGGCCCGGCGGTCGGTGCGGCGGCTCGTCGACGTCGCGCTCGAGAGCGGCGAGTTCGAGGGCGTGGCGGTCGATCTCCAGAGCGTGCCGCCGACGGCGCCCGAGGAGGTGCGCGGCGACATCGCCTACATGACCGGACGCGCGCAAGAAGCCGCCGGCAACCCCGACGCGGCGCTGACGGCCTACGGCACCGTCCCGCAGCGCAGTCGGTTCTGGGCGCAGGCCACGTATCTCTCGGGCCTGATTTCGGTCGAGAAGGGCAACCAGAAGGCTGGAGAAGCTCTCTTCTGCAAGGTGGCCGACCCGAAACGCAGCCGCTCGACCACGCCCGTGTTCGCCGACGAGAGCTTCTTCGCGGTGCGCGATCTCGCTCGCCTCGGCCTGGGCCGGATCGCGCACGAGCAAGGGCGAAACGACGACGCCCGCTACTACTACTATCTCGTCCCCAAGGACTCCGATCGGCTCGCCGAGGCGCTCTACGAGGCCGCGACGACGCGCTACGAGAAGAAGGACTACCAGGGAGCGCGCGAGCTGCTGGACGAGCTCACGAGCCTCGGCGTCCCGAACCGGTACGAGGACGAGGCGTGGGTCCTCAGCGCGTGGATCGATCTGGCGCGTTGCAAGTTCCTCGATGCCGACCGCGAGCTCATCGAGTTCTTGAAGCGCTACGAGCCGGTGCGCGACGCCGCCCGGCGCATCGCGGAGAGCGAGGCGTCGACGTCCCGACTGCTGGCGGCGGTGCGCAACGGTACCGACGCCGGGAGCGCCGAGATCGGCGGGACGACGGCGGAGGTCGTTCGGGTGATCGCCGCGCTCGTTCGCATCGATCCGGCTTACGGGCGCGTCCTTCGCCGGCGAGCGGTGCTGGAGCGCGAAGCGTCCGGGCTGGTGCTCGCCGTGGGTGCCTTGGACGACATGCAGCGGACCCTCGCCACGAACGGCGGGCTCCGTCCCTCCGAAGAGCTCTCGGAGGCGCCCAAGGATCAACGCGTCCGCGAGGCCCTCGACGGCGTCGAACACGAGATCGCCGATCTCACGGCCGCCCGCGCGCCCGCGCAGCAGATCGCGCCGCTGCGCGAGAAGCTCGAAGGGCTGCGCGTAGAGTTCGCGAAGGGATCGGCCGCCGCGGGCGGTGCGGCGGTCTCGACGGGTCCTGCGGCAGGCGCCGACTTGCCGGACTTGCTGCGCGTGGACAGCGCCGAAGTCGCGAACCTGCGGACGCAGATCGCCAGGGCGCGAAAGATTCTCGGAGACGAGGAGTCCGCACTCGCTCGCGACGCGTTGCACCGCCTCGATCTGCGCCTCTCCCGCTTGTTACGGCGCGCCCGCCTTGGCCGCATCGAGACGGTCCTCGGCCGCAAGCGTGCGCTCGAGGTGGAGGTCGAGGCCATTCGCCTTGGCTACCTGCCCCAGGACGCCGTCGACTCGCTGGAGGCCGCCCGCTACCTCGAAGACAACGAGGAGTACTGGCCCTTCGAGGGCGACGACTGGCCCGACGAATACGTCGGCTCCGAGTAGCACCTCGTGGAGGAACTCCAGGCGCCTCGTCCCGTTCGACGAGGCGCCGCTACAGCGCGCGCATCACTGGGCGGAGATGGTCGTCTGCCCGCACACGCCCGCCACGCCGCCGCCACCGCACGTCAGCGGGGGCTTGCACGTGCCGCAGCTCGCGATGGTGCCGCCGCAGCCGTCGCCCGCGGGCCCGCAGTCGTAGCCGAGCTCCGAGCACGTCTCGGGCACGCACGCCGAGCCTCCGCCGCACTGGCCGTTGACGCCTCCGCCCCCGCAGGTGCCGCTGTCGCAACCGCCGCACTGGATCAGGTTGCCGCACCCGTCGCCGGCGGGCCCGCAGCTGACCCCCGCCTGCGAGCAGCTCTGCGGAACGCACCCGCTCGTGCCGCCGCATTGACCGGCCATCCCGCCGCCGCCGCACGTTTGCGGCGGCGTGCAAGTGCCGCAGCTCGCGATGACACCGCCGCAGCCGTTGCTTGCCGGGCCGCACTCGACACTGGCGGGGCAGGGCTGTGGAGTGCACGAGGTCACGGGCGGCGTGCCGCACTGCCCCGAGACGCCGGCGCCGCCGCACGTCTGCGGAAGGGTGCACGGATTGCAATCCGTGGTGAGGCCTCCGCAGCCGTCGGCCTGCTGGCCGCAGGTGGTCGCGGGGTAGCTGTTGCAGGTCAGCGGCATGCAGCCGTTGCCGCCGTCGGACGGCGCGCCGCAGACGCCGGCCACGCCGCCGCCGCCGCACACCTGGCCGGCCCCGCACGGGTTGCAATCGATCGTCAGTCCGCCGCACCCGTCGCTCTGCTGTCCGCAGGGGTTGCTGGGGTAGGCGGAGCACGTCTTCTTCGAGCACGTCGACGTGGGCGGCGGGGGTACGCAGGACGCGAGGTCCCAGATCATGTACTCGAGGATCTTCTCCTGCGCCGTCATCGGCGTCTCGGCGCAGTACGTGGAGAGGTTGGCCTCCGAGGGGAACGTGGCCGTGTTGCACGTGCCCTCGCACGTCCCTTGCCCGTTGCACGTGCCGCTGCAGCTCGGATGGCGGCCGGTGCAGTTGCCCGACACGTTGCAGCTGTTGCTCGAGCAATCCGAGTTCTGCGCGCACGCCGCGCTGGGCCCCGTGGACGAGTTGGCGACGTGGAAGTCGCTGAAGATGGCGTGGCCGCACTGCGCGGCGCCAGCGTCGGTCGCGACCGGCGTGTCGAACGTGTAATGCAGGAGCATCTCGTTCGGGCTGTTCTTCTTCGGCGCCGTGTCGGTGCCCGTGATCCACGCCGTCGACAATCCGTCGACCTGGTCGACGTCGTGGCGAGCGTTGGCGATGGTCACGTCGCCGGCGAGCGGGGTCGCCGTGTACGTCCCGGCCGTGAGCGCGCCGACGTCGTTGAGCCACTGAAGGAAGACGCCCGGGCTTGTCGTGGGCACCGCGTTCGAGACGACGCCGGTCGTCGAAGCGATCGACGTGTTGGCGTTGACGTCCCACTGCGCCGTCTGGCTGTACGGGCTGTTGTTGTAGAGCCACGCGTAGCTGTAGTGCGTCGCGAAGAAGTGGCCGCCGTTGTCGCCATAGGTGACGAGGTTCGCGAGCTCGGCGGCGGTCTTCGCGTTCACGCTGTTGTTCGTGGTCGGGTCGACGCCCCAGCAGGGGAGGATCACCTGATCGTAGTTGTTGTAGGTGCCGGTCGACGTGCTCGTCCCCATCAGCGCGGTCTCGGCTGGCGTGGTGGTGGCTGCGCTCGCCGTCGCGCCGTTGCCTTGATAGAGCTGGATGCGCCCGGTCCCTGCGTTGGTCGTGAACTCCGACTGATCGACGCCCATCTTGAGGAGCACGCACTCCATGGCGTCGACGGCGCCCGTCGAGAGGGCCGTCAGCGGGATGTCGCCCTCGAGCTGCGTCCGCGGCATGCGGAGGTAGCCGGAGGGAATCGTCCCGCCGTCCGCCGTGTCGACGCCGCCGTCGGACGCGATGCCGGGCGCGTTGACCGTGTTCGAGCCGCACACCGTGTTGACCGTGAAGACACGTCGCCATCGGCCCAGCTGGATGACGATGGGGATGTTCTTGCCGACGGGGACGTTCACCAGCTGGAACGTCCCGTTGTAGGCCGTGTAGGTCTCGACGAGCGGATTGCCGGACACGTCGGCGCCGCAGGTGCTGCACTGCTGGGCCTGAGTCTCCTGCGCCCTCGGTGTGAAGGGGGTGACGTACGGTGGCGCCGTCTCGTTCGGGATGTAGACGAGGACGTTGGGGACCGGGTCGCCGTACAGCGTGCCGCTCGGCAGGTACGTGCCGAGGGTGCCCGCCACGACCGTGCCGCTCAACGTCGCCGAGCCGCCCTCGCAAAGGTACTGCTGGGGGCAGAGCCCGGTGCAGGGCACGCTTGACCCGCAGACGTTGGACTGCCCGGCGCCGCCGCACACCTGGGGGGCCTGGCACGTGCCGCACGGCCCGATGATGCCGCCGCAGCCGTCGGCCGCCTGGCCGCAATTGTAGCCGAGCGCGGAGCAAGTCGTTGGGACGCACGACGAGAGGACGCCGCCATCCGGCGTGAGGCCGTCGCTGCCGCCGCAAACGCCGGCGCCGCCGCCGCCGCAGTACTGCGGGTTCGTGCACGTGCCGCAGTTGGCTGTCAGCCCGCCGCAGCCGTCGCTCTGCTGGCCGCACATCCCGGGGTAGCTCGCGCACGTCAGCGCCGTGCACGTTCCGCCGTTGCCCCCGCCGCTGCTGCCTCCGCCCCCGCT